>JAKBHH010000130.1 GCA_021836865.1 Acidobacteriota bacterium | reverse complement strand
ACCAGGCGCCCTGCCTCTGCCCGGTTCAACCTACGCTTCACTGCAACCACTCCGCTTGCGTTCATCCTTCTACTTCAGCACAGAGGAAACCAGACGGAAAGAATGTGGTTGCCCGAACGCGTACGTTTGATGCTCCAGTGTTGCGAGGGCGGGCATAGGCGATTCGCCGGTGGACGCTATACAGGGTAAGGCCGAAAGTCTACTGGCCAATGCGGTCTCTTCTCTGTGTCAGGGACCACGGCATAGACTGGCTCATTGGCGGATTCAACTAGAGGCGAAAATGATCCAGGATGCGAGGCATACAGTCCGACGAAAAAGTTAATGCTTCCATCAGGCTCAAATTGAATATTCCTCGCTTCTGTCTGCCCATCGGCATTGCGCGAGCAAACCCCAACCATTTCATTCGGCCAATAAACGCGAAACCCATTCAAGGAATCATCTTCAAACGTGAACTCAATCACACCTTTGTAGTGTTCATCGTAAGGGAGAATCTTTCCCTTGAAATCGATGAATAATTTGCGTTGACGCTTCCACAAGACGAGCAGAGCAGAATGAAATGCAAACGCTTCGCTTGTCACTTCTGCAACTTCATCGAATGTAACGAGCGGCGTGAATACCTTGTCTTTCTTTGAATACAAATGATCCGACAACAACCTCATACTGTCATTATGGATTGCATAGTCAGAGTGATAGACAGCATTGCGAATCGTGTTGTTGTAAATTCCTCTTAGTGCAATCCCAACTTCAGGCATTTCCGCTTTTTTGGACAGTTCATCGATCTCATTTATCTTTGCGCTCGGACTCGCTTTCATCAGTTTTTTTGTTTTAACCCCATTGACCTTCACATCCCTGATTTTGTTCAAGTGGGCTAACGGTTCGATTGCATACTTCATTCCTAAGCGCAGGCGCAGTAAATTCGCTAACAAGTCATACGGAACGCTCATTTCAATCATGTGACTGTATGCGATGAGAGCGAGCCGCACTTGCGTGTTGCGAGGATTCGCGAATTGGTCACTAGGCAATTCGAGATTCATCAATTGCGTGAAATCTTCTAATAGCGCGATTGATTCGGTGTATGAATCCCATCCGGTATCCTTCATCCCCGTCACGCGCACCATCGTGCAAGCCCACTCAAACGCCCGATGAACCTCATTGAAATCATCGTTCCAAAAGAGAGGGTTCAATATGTCTGCGTAGTGCCGCATTCGACTGACCGGCTTTTCCGGTGAGACTTGCTCTTGCTCCGGCATTGCTCTCGCCTCGCTAACGCTTTATTGTTCATGCTACGCCGATTGAGCAGTGGAAAAGCGGGATGGAATGTTGTAGAACGATGTACCGGAATGCTTAGGGGATCATGCCGAAATGCCGCAACGTGTCTTCAATCGCCTTGCGCTTCCCATTGGGGCAGGGCTTAACTGGGTTCAAAGGATCAATTCGGTTCGGCGCTGTTCTGGTGGTTAAACCGTGGTCCCTTAGAACGTCCGCAATGTGACAGGTTTCCACGCTGACCCCTTCAATCCGTTTAACGTGGTTTTTGATTTCCTTGTACGTCGCCATGCTCATTGCTCCTCTCTTTGGTATGCTCTCCGTTCCAGAGCGAGACAACATACCACGAAAGATTTGAGCGAACAAGTAGGCAGTGTGCCGTTATTGCAGCGGTTGATTGATTCGCTTTTGGGGTATACCCCAACTTCCTTGTACGACCGATCCTGTCAGGCAGGTATCCCCCTGATTTCCGGCATCGTTCTAGGGGGGTGGGGGGTCTGCCGGTAGGCTCTCACGGCAAGCAAGCCCTGCGAACGGTTCAAACGCCACTCCCAGGGACGCGCTATGACGTGCGAGTGACGTACGAGGCGAATGCGATGCACGATCTTTGATCTAAGTTATTGATTTATTTGGCGTCCCCGACGGGATTTGAACCCGTGTTATCGCCGTGAAAGGGCGGTGTCCTAGGCCGGGCTAGACGACGGGGACGCAAGGGTGAGTGGAAACCTGAGGTTAGCCGGACACGCCCATCTACGAGGCTATCAACTCAACGGGGTAGTGTCAAAGTTCCGTCCTTGTCGCCGGCCCCCTTTTGCTGTGCTTTTCTAACCGATTCCTGCCCCGCGGTGAGCTGGCTGAAGAAGACTGAATCCGTGGATGCCTTCGACGCGAGGAAAACCTTTAACCTAATTGCCTTCCGCGGTGAACAGGCATGATGCTGGCTTTTCCCCGGCAACCGCACCTCCGCTAAGTTTTTTGCGACATTCGGGCTGAACCGGGCGTCAGATAAGAGCGTATCTGTTTCTGAAAATCGAATTGCCGGAAGCCGCCGCGGGATCGTAACCGGCCAGGCTTGCAATTTCTGCAACCCAGTCCTGCAGGTGATCCAGAACACCATGAAAGCAGCAAGCGAGGGATATTGCGTTGAAACGCATTTTTAGTATCTATTGTGCAGGTATTTTGACGTTGGCGAGTGGCTGCCAGCAAAAGCAGGCTGATCCGGCGGCAGGCGCTCGCATGCAAGCCATGCCGGTGAAGACTTTCGCTGTGGTCCTTGCGCCGGTCGCGCAAAGCAGCCAGTACGTGGCCACCATCAAGTCGCGCCGCTCGGCTACCCTGCAGCCGCAGGTGAGCGGCCGGCTCACGCAGATTCTGGTTCGCTCAGGGGAGCGCGTCCGGTCCGGCCAGCCGTTGATGTCGATTGACGCGCAGCCGCAACTGGCTACCGTGCAGGCCCAGCGCGCCACTGAGCAGCAGAAGAAAGCTCTGTTTGACTACAACGCCATTGAACTCGAGCGGCAGCATAAACTCTTTGACGCAGGCGTCACCAGCCGCGACGCCTACGACCAGGAGCAGCAGGCCTACAACAACTCGAAGGCGGACTACGAGGCGGCGGTCGCACTGCGCAAAACCCAGGAAGAGCAGTTGGCCTACTACACCATCCGCGCGCCGTTCGACGGCATCGTGGGCGACATCCCGGTCCACGTGGGCGACTACGTCTCATCGAGCACCATGCTCACCACCGTGGACGAAGTGGGCGATCTGGAAGCCTATATTTATGTGCCCACCGACCGCGCCAGTCAGGTGCGCCTGGGGCTGAATGTTGAGATCTCAGACACCAACGGCAAGCTGCTGGACAAGACGCGCGTCGACTTTCTCTCACCCCAGGTAGACCCGACCCTGCAGGGAATCCTGGTCAAGGCGCCCGTGCACTCCTCTGAGGAAATCATGCGCAATGCGCAAATGGTCAAGGCCCGCGTCATCTGGAGCAGCGCGCCCATGGCTGTCATTCCGGTGCTCGCAGTTACCCGCCAGGGCGGCCAGAGCTTCGTCTTTGTCGCGCGCCAGGTGAACGGACACATGGTCGCGGCGGAAACGCCGGTCACGCTCGGGGAAACGGTAGGGAACTCCTACTCGGTGCTCTCAGGGCTAAGCCCAGGCGACAACGTGATTGTGTCCAGCACGCAGTTTCTCGTCAATGGAATGCCGGTTCTTCCCCTGGGCGCCTGAACGCGCGCGGCATCCGGTAGAACCACTTCGAAAGTGCATGAAGCAGAGCCGAGAAAGCCGCGCCTGCTTACAGCACACAGGAAAGAAGGCTTCAATTGTTTGTTGATTTCTTCATTCGTCGGCCAGTCTTCGCCACGGTTTGCGCGCTTATGATCATCCTGGCTGGCGCCATCTCCATTCCATCTCTGCCCATTTCCATGTACCCCAACCTGGCTCCGCCGATGGTCGGCGTCACCACCAATTACGTGGGCGCCAATGCAGACACCGTGGAAAAGGCCGTTACCATTCCCCTCGAGGAGTCCATCAACGGCGTCGAGGGCATGCGGTACATCAGCTCTTCCAGCACCAACAACGGAACGAGCCAGATTTCAGTCACCTTCCAGACCGGCTACGACCTCAATATCGCAGCGGTGGACGTGCAGAACCGCGTGGCCAGCGTGACCGGGCGCCTGCCCGCAGCGGTCAATGCAACCGGCATCAGCATCAGCAAGGCCAACAGCAACTTCGTCTTCGGCGCCGGCTTCTTCACCCGCGACGGACGCTACTCAAACGAGTTCATCTCCAACTATCTCGACGTCTACGTCAAAGACGCCATCAAGCGCGTGCCCGGCGTAGGCGATGTGGAGATCTTCGGCGAGCGCAAATATGCCATGCGTGTCTGGCTCGACCCGGTCAAACTCGCCGCGCAGGGTCTCACGGCGCTCGATGTGGTCAACGCGCTGGCCGAGCAGAACATCGAGATTCCCGCAGGCCAGCTGGGCCAGCCGCCCTCAGACTCCAGACAGGCTTATCAGATCCCGGTCCGGGTCGTGGGCCGCCTTACAAGCCCGGTTGAGTTTGAGAAAATTATCGTCAAAAACAATGCCAACGGCGTCATTCTGCTCAAGGATATTGGGCACGCCGAGGTGGGCGCGGAGGACTACAGTTCGAGCCTCAAGTACAACGGGCACGCCGCGCAGGGCATCGGCGTGCAGCAGCTCTCCAACGCCAACGCGCTGGACGTGGATGCAAAGGCCAAGGCAGTCTTGAAGGATCTCTCCAAGAGCTTTCCTCCCGGCCTCGAATACGCTGTGGCCTTTGACTCCACCACCGTCGTGGGCGATTCCATTCGCGAGGTGATGGTCACCCTGGGCGAAGCGATCGCAATTGTCATCCTCGTCATCTTCCTCTTCCTGCTGGACTGGCGCGCGACCATCATTCCGGCAGTCACCATTCCGGTTTCGCTCATCGGTACCTTCGCATTCATCAAGCTCTTCGGCTTCTCCATCAACTCGCTCACGCTCTTCGGTATCACGCTGGCCACGGGGCTCGTCGTCGATGACGCCATCGTGGTCATCGAGAATGTGCAGCGCCACATCGCCATGGAGCACTCTGACCCGCACGAAGCAACCTCCCGCGCAATGGGAGAGGTCACCAGCGCCGTCATCGCCACATCGCTGGTGCTGATCGCCGTCTTCGTGCCGGTCTCGTTCTTCCCCGGCACCACGGGCATTCTCTACCGGCAGTTCTCGCTCACCATCGCTTTCTCCATCGCGATTTCAGCCTTCAACGCGCTCACGCTCTCTCCCGCTCTCTCGGCCCTTTTCCTGCGCGGTGAAGAGGCGCGTCCGCACCAGTTGGACTTTTTGCATATTCGCCCCATCTCGCGCGCCTTTGCTGCCTTCATTCACGGAGCCGACAAGTTCATCGATTGGCTGGCCAAGAGCTATGCCAAGGCTATTCACGTCGCCTTGCAACTGCGCTATCTTCTCCTGCTGGTCTTCGTCGGCGGCCTCGGCGCAACGGTGTGGACGTATCAGCACGTTCCCACCGGCTTCATTCCCCAGGAAGATCAGGGCTTCCTGATGTGCATCGTGCAGGCGCCGCCCGGTTCATCCCTCGCTTACACCTCGGCCCTGGCCGACCGCGCGCAGGCCATCCTTTACAGCAATCACGACATCGCTGGCGCCTTCTCTGTGGTGGGCTTCAGCTTCTCAGGCGGCGCGTCCAACCAGGGCATGATGTTCCTCAGCACAACGCCAGCTGACCAGCGGCGCGGGAAGGGTCACTCCGCGGCTGACATTGTGGCCGATCTTGCGCCCAAGCTGCAGAGCCTGATGTTTGCTCCCGATGGAGGCCTCGTTGCCATCATTCAGCCCCCCGCAGTCAGCGGCGTGGGCAGCTTTGGCGGCTTTCAGTTCATGCTCCAGGACACCGGCGTCAATACACTCTCTGACCTGGACCGCGTGGCCCACCAGATTGTGAATGGCGCCCGCGCACGCAAAGACATCACTGGAATGCTCACCACCTTCTCCGCAAACGACCCGCAGGTGCTGGTTACCATCGACCGCGAGAAGGCCAAGGCCATGAACATTCCGCTTTCGCAGATCACCACGACGCTGGGCGTCTTCATGGGCTCGCAGTACGTAAACGACTTCGACTTCAACAACCGCACCTATCGCGTTTATGTGCAGGCCGATCAGCAATTCCGCAGGACCGCCAACGATCTGCACAGCTACTATGTGCGCTCTGACAGCGGCCAGATGGTGACGCTTGACAACCTGGTCACCGTCACTGAGAGTTCCGGCCCGCCCGTTATTTCGCACTACAACCTCTTCCGCTCCGTGGAGATCGACGGCTCACCCGCGCCCGGCTACAGCTCCGGCCAGGGCATCCAGGGCATGGAGGACCTGGCGAAGAAGGTCATGTTGCCCGGCATGAGATACGAGTGGACCGGGCTCACACTCGATGAAATCGAATCCGGCGGCAAGGCCATGCTGATCTTCGGCCTCGGTATCCTGGTCGTCTACCTCACGCTCTCGGCACAATACGAGAGCTTCGCGCTGCCCTTCATTATCCTGCTCGCCGTACCCATGGCTGTGCTGGGCGCACTCGGCCTGGTTTCGCTGCGCGGACTGTCCAACGACGTCTACTGCCAGATAGGCCTCGTCATGCTGATCGGCCTTTCCGCAAAGAACTCGATCCTCATCGTGGAGTTCGCCGAGCAAATGCGACGCAAGGGCCGCTCCATTGCCGAAGCCGCTATCGAGGCCGCCGAATTGCGCCTGCGCCCCATTCTCATGACCTCCTTCGCCTTTATCCTCGGCGTGCTGCCGCTGGTCTTCGCCACCGGCGCGGGCGCGCTCGGACGCCGCTCTGTGGGAACCACCATCGTGGGCGGCATGTTGCTGTCCACCGTCCTCAACCTGTTCTTCATCCCCGTGCTTTACGTAATTCTCAGCAGGCTGCTAAGGCGCGGAGCAACGGCAGATACGCAATCCAGCGCTGCTTAGCCGTCTATGGCTTGTCGCGATGCGCAACAATGGAATCCTTGATGTGCGCATACACTTCGCTGGGAAGCACGCCGCGATCCAGCAATTCATTCTTCGCACGGTAGGGCCGGAAGCGCACGATCCGGCCGGCCCACGTGCGCGTCATCCCCGGAAGCTTTAGTAGATCGTCGACGCTCGCGCGGTTCAGATCAACGCGCACCTGCTGCGCCACAGCCGGCCTTGCTCCTGCATGGTCTTGAGCTTGAGCCTGCATTTGAGCAGATGCCTGCAACAGGGCTGCCACGCAGGCGCAAGACACCACCATCCTCGACACCGCAACTTGCAGCCGCGCGCGCATAGTTGCATTCTCCAATGCTCCGCGACGAATCGCAACCCGCGCCGCAAAGCAATCCGGCGCAAAGGCCGACAGTCGCGAATTTTTACACATTTCAAGCACAAGTTTCCTGTAACAATGGAGTCATGGCAATGTCGTCCTCGAGCGGTCCATTACCGGACGTCAAAGCGTCTTCAAGCACCCTTGACAAGACGCGGATTATTTCCATCGTAGTGCTGGCTGCGCTGCTTTGTGTCTCGCTTTTCTTCGCGTGGACCACGCGCGACGCGATGGCACACCTACCCTTTTTGCCGGGACTCTCCAAAGGGCGCGCTACGGCCGCCAAGCCCGAACTGGTGGATACCAGCCCCTGGCAGACCGCGCAGGCGCTGGCCCCGTTAGCGGTCTCTGCCGAGGAGGCGGAGTTCGCCCGCGATGCGGAACGCCTTGCAGACCACGATGTGGATCAGGCATTTGCCTGCGCATTGCGCCTCGCCAGTCTCGAGGCACAGCACCGCACTCTCACCGGCAGAGCGCTCGATCTCTCCAACAGAATCGCCCAGCTCCATCAGCTTATCCAGCAGGATCAGGCTCTCGTCCAGAGTCTGACGCCAAAATCCGGCGCATCGCCCGCGGCTCCGCAAAGTGCAACACCTCCTGCCGCAGGTGGCGATCTCGACGTTGCCAAAGCTCAGCTCGGGCTCGACACCGATGAGCTGACAGATGCCCAGCGTGAACTGGACCGCGTCTCGGGTGACAAAAGCACAGAGATACAGGCTGAACTCGCCGAGCATGAAGCCTCCATGCGCCAGTACGACAGCCAGGCACAGGACGGAACGCAGGTCGCCGTGATTGCCCTCAAAAGGCACGCCACGCTCGCAGCGCGGATTGAAGCATGGTTCAGCCAGCGCGACCGCGCTCAACTGCTGCGGCAGGCGATCCAGCAGACCCAGGCCGACATCGCGACGTTGACCGCGCAGCACGCCGCGCTGGAGGCCAAGGTCGATGCAAACTCCGCTCCAACCGCCGCGCTGCAGGCCAGTCACGAGTCGATGATGGCCAGCATCAAAAATCGCAGCGCTGAGCGCCAGATTCTGAGCATTTACGATGACCGCATTCAGACGAGCCAGCAGCTCGTCAATGTCTATACCCGCTGGTCCTCGCAGGTGCAGCTGCAGCACCGCATCGTGTTGCACCTGATCCTCCAGTCCATTGCCCTCATCGCCTTCATCGGCCTCGGCATGATCCTGCTCGACTCGCTGATTCGACACCTGCTGGGCCATCCGGCGCTCGATCGCCGTCAGATGCACACTCTCCGCAGCGTCCTCGAAATGAGTACCCAGGCCATCGGCGTGGTCCTGATTCTGCTCGTCATCTTTGGAACACCGCAGCAGACCACCACCATCCTCGGCCTCGCCACCGCCGGCATCACCATCGTCATGCAGGACTTCATCCTCGCCTTCCTGGGCTGGTTTGTCTTGATCGGCAAAAATGGCATTCACGTTGGAGACTGGGTGCAGATCAACGGCATCGGCGGCGAGGTGATTGACGTCGGCCTCATGAGTACAACCATGCTCGAGACCCTTGCCGATAAAGGCTTCCCGACCGGCCGCCGCACCAGTTTCATGAATGGTTACGCCATCCGCGGCCAGTACTTCAACTTTTCCACCGCCGGCCAGTGGATGTGGGATGAAATTACCGTCAACATTCCCGCTACCGATGACCTGCATGCAAAGGTCGATCACATCCTGAAGGTCGTGCTCGACGAGACACAACAGAACGTGCACCTGGCGGAGAATGAGTGGCGACAGGGCGCGCGAGGCCACAGCATTAGCCGCATCGCCGCTACGCCGGTGGTCAACATGCATCCGACGTCTTCAGGCGTGGATGCCTCAGTCCGATACGTCACTCGCGCATCGGAACGTTACGAAGTCCGCAACCGCCTCAACCAGCAAATCATCGAAGTTCTCCGCGAACAGCCCAGCGAGACATCAAAGGCATCGATCTCGCAGACCACGCCTGCCGGCAGTTCGCCAAATGCCGGTTGACACTGGCCCGCACACGATACTACATTACTTGTAGACACATGCAGAGCCACCGCCATCACGGTCATCCCCATCATCATGGACATTCCATGACGGCGGACTGCACTGGACTGAATTAACCAGCCAGAGAGATCAGGATCCAAGCGAGCCCGCCGGCCATCAAGCCGCGGGCTTTTTGTTTGTGCGCATAAACATTTCAACCTGTCACTACCAGAGGAGTCATGAGCGAAACCACCGCAGTAATCGATTTTGAGAAGATGGATGGTCTGGTGCCCGGAATCGTCCAGGATGCGCGCACCGGCCAGGTGCTGATGTTGGGCTTTCTCAACCCCACCAGCTATGCAAAGACCCTGGAGTCGGGCTTTGTCACCTTTTGGAGCCGTACCCGCCAGAAGCTCTGGATGAAAGGCGAAACCAGCGGCAACCGTCTGCGCATCGTCTCAGCTTCGACAGACTGCGACAACGATACGCTGCTCTTTCGCGTCGAGGTTGAAGGCGATGGCCTCGTCTGTCATGAAGGCACGGTGAGCTGCTTTACCCGCCCCATCGCCATTGAAGATAAGAAAGCGGAGGCCGCCCGTGGCTGATAACAAACTTCGACTCGGCTTGCCCAAAGGAAGCCTGCAGGATGCAACGATTGCCCTGTTTCGTCGCGC
>JAKBHH010000129.1 GCA_021836865.1 Acidobacteriota bacterium | reverse complement strand
CCCCGTTGGGACATTCTGAAAGGTGATCGGCTTGGGCGTGGTCTCATCTGCCGTTCCCAGCACCACCGCCGCTCCGCCATTCAGCGATCCCGGCACCGCCTGGTTCGCGAAGGCGCGCGCCGCCACCGGCGTTCCCAACAAATTGCTGGAGTATGCCGTTGCGAAGACCTCCACCCGGTCGCTCCCCGCCGGCGCCGCGAAGCTGCCGCTGGCATTCACCGTGGTGGCGTTCCATGCCGAAGCGCTGTTCCCATTCTCCGCAATCGCGCTCACGGACGTAGCGGACGGAATCCCGCTCGCATTCACATTCACTGCGAGCGAGCCCGTCTGCCCGGTGGATCCTGATAACCCGAGCCCATTCCCAAAGATATTGGACGGGCATGGGAGGGTGAACGAAGTGCCGTCCGCTGTGCTCGCCTCCACGACGGACTCATACGGCGCAATCATCTGCTGGCCGCCAAATGCCACCGCGGGAGGATTGCAGACGTACGCTACCGCAAAGGTCGTTGTCCCACTCGGCAGCGAAAGCGTCAGCCCATTGGAACTCACCGTCTCTGTCGTGAAGGCTCCAGAACCAATCTGTGCCGCCACCCCCGTCGGCGTCGCGGGCGAGAAAGTAATGTTGACCGTCGCGGGACCGCCACCCGACGATCCGGAGCCGCTGGAACCGCCGCCACAACCGGCAGCAGCAACAAGCATCAAGGCAGGAATCGACACCCACAACTGGTCCGAAGACATGATTTGCCTCGCAACGGAAAACGATCAAAATCGAAGCCTGCTCCGCAGCGGGTCCACTCTCGTCATCGCTGCGCAGCATGTTTTTGTCTGCAAAACAACAATGCCCGTCGCACGAAATAGCACACGGGTTTGAATTCTGGGATGCTGCGGCCAATGCGCCGGGATGCTTGCCCAATCTGATCCGGCAGAAAGATACGCATCTTCCGCGCTAAAGGAATCGCTTGTCGAGCGGTCTTATGGAACCGTGAAGATTCCGTCGGTTTCTACAAATGCTCCGGTTGAACTCGACGGCATCGTTTGCAAGACGCCATAGCTATCCTGCACAACCTCGGCCGACCAGGTCACCTGCGTTCCCGATGCGAGCGTCTGGAAGAATCCCGGCACGCTTGAAAGATCGGGGAATGTCACACCCGTCGAACCATGCAGGAAGTTCGGCGTGGCCATCACCGTAAAAGTGTTCAGGGCATTCGTCCCAGCCGACCAACCCAAGAGGGCAGAATCAACAACCCCGCTATCGCCGCTGAATCCGGAATACGCAAAGTTAAGCGTAGGCAGAGCAGCCGGCGTCGGCCCCGCGTAGGCCCAGGGCGATGGAAAGTTGAAAGTGACCGGTCCTCCAGTGCTCGACGACAACGTCGCCCCCACAGCCTGCGCCCCAGGGTTGAAGGAAGTCGCAACGAAGGAGTAAAAGTCACCCGGCTCGACAGCGCCTGCCGGCAGCGCCGGATATTGGGTTGTACTGCCAAGTGCGTCCAAAAAACCACCACCGCTCAAGTTGAAATTGACGACCGTCGATGGAGCCGAGTAGCCGGAAGGAATATTGTTGTACGTAATCGGCTCCTGCGTTGCGCTATCGGCTGCACCCAGAACCACGTTGCTCCCGCCGTTCAGAGCGCCCGGAACCGCCTGGCCATTGAAGTTTTTGGCTCCGAACAGCATCAGGGTGGCAACGTTGCTCTGCATCACCGTTCCGTAAGCAACCACCTCCACTCGGTCATTGCCCGATGGCGCGCCAAAGCTGAAATTCCCCGAAGGCCCTGAGGATTCCGTTGACGTGGATGCCGTCCCGTTTGTGGCCTGGACTTCGTAAAATGCAGCACCCGAAATTCCACTCACATCCACGCTCCCCATCAGCGTGCCTGTCTGGCCTGTAAAGAGCGTACCTGTCTGTCCTGTAAAGCCTGTGTACGGACAGGTAGGCGAAAAGGACGTCCCATCCGCTGTCGTTGCCTCGAAAACGAATTGCTCCGTCAACTGACTCTGCGCTCCCGCCGATAGATACGTGATCGGCGGGCACAGATACGCCACTTCAAAATTAGTGGTCCCGCTGGGAATGGAGAGACTCAGCGTTCCCGAACTCAGCGCCTGCGCGGCAAAGCTGCCTGACCCGACCCTGGCCGCCACTACAGTGGGAGCGCCGCCCTTGAACGTCAGCGTCACCGTGGTTGGGCCGCCGCCGCCCGTGCCGCTGCTGGATGACCCGCCGCCGCACCCGGCAACCAGCGCAAGAACACAAGCAACCAGCGCACTCGCCAACCGTTTACGAGCCATTTCGCATCCTTTCAGGAATCCCGCACACACAAGAAAGCAGCAGCCAGACGCATCGGTCTACCCACGCCTGATCTCGCACTCTCACGGCTCTCGCGCACGTCACACCTACGCGACCGCAAAGTCACCTCTTCGATCCAGATTTGAAGGGAAAGAGACAAGGACGGGGTCCATAACGTCCGACCCCGCCCTTGCGATGAACTCAGTTTGGCCGCTACACGATCCCGTGCAGCACCCACGCTCCGTTTTCCAGAGAAAAATCGGCATGGCGCTTGTTCGAGAGCTTGTTTCCAGGGTTATGAGCAAGGTCCTGCACAGACTGCGGAACTCCCGTCAGATCAACGCCTTCCGTGAAGTCCGCGCCTTTGGCCGACGAGACACCCGGCAGCGTCTCATCCGCCACCTGCTGCAGATCCCGCGCCTTCCTGTGACTCGTCGCCACCGTCTGCACCGTAATCGAATAGCTTGTGTCCGTCTCGCTCTGCGGCCTCCACTGGATCGCATCGCCGCCTCCGGCCACCTTCACGGCCTTCTTGCCGTCATCGGTCAGCGTATAGTCGGCCCAGAACTTGTTGGGATACACCTTGGTCAGCTTCCAGAGCCCAGCCGTGATTCCCTGGCCCATGCCGTCCTTGCTCAGGTTGATCGACACGCTATCGGCAGGCGCGCTGTCATACTTCGCCTGGATCAGTTGCAGCGCCTGATCCTGGGTCAGGTCAGGAGCAGACTTGCAGCCGGCCAGCACCAGTCCGGCCACCAACATTCCCGCTACGCTCAAAGCCTTCATCTTCTTCAAATTTCTCACTTTCCCTCCATCCACCGTCGGCAACGGGTGAAATCTATCCGACCCGCCATTTTTATCTTACTTTCCACTGCTGTCAATGGAGTTGCATGTGACCGAGCGCACGCATGTCAGATTTATTGTTGGAAACCGTTTTCCCGCGTCCCAGCGCCCGCGGCATCCTTCCCCGTAAGCCGCTCCTGCAATAGCCGCAGAAATCCCGCCTCATCGGACCGCAGGCATACCTCGGCATTGGCCGGCCCCGCCGTCCGCCGCGTAAATCCCTTGTCATCCACCTCAATCCGCATGGGTTGCACGGGACACATCTCGGGCCGGAAAGCATACGTCACTGCCACCGGATCAAACAGCGTCGGCGTCGGCGAATGCGCCCAGTTCCCCACCTTCCACTGGTGATACAACAGCGTGATCTGGTCCGTCACAGGCGACCCATGCGCAAAGATCGCGTCCCGCTCCGGCTCCTCCAGATGGATCTGCGTCGAATCCAGCGGCATCATGAAGATCGGCACGCCGGCGGCTAGCAGCGCCTGGGCGCCCTTCGGGTCCTGCAGAATGTTCCACTCCGCGTCCGGCGGCCGGCGCACACCCGTCTTCGCGTCGTCATAGCCGCGCGCAATGCTGCCGCCCATCATCACCACCCGTTTCAGCTTGCGAAACGTCGTCGCATCCCGCGCAATCGCCGCCTGCACGTTAAACAGCGGCCCAATCGCAATCAGCGTCACTTCCCCCGGATGCGCCCGAATCTGGTCCAGCAGAAACGCCACCCCATCGGGATACGGCTTCTGCGGCCCGCGCCGCGCGTACACCGCCTGCGTCATGGGATTCGTCGTCTCCGTATGCACCCCCGCCGCCACCGGAATCTCGCCGCGTCCCGCCGCCTCCAGATACCGCTCCGCCAGCCGCGCCCGCAGCTCCGTATTCCCAAAGGCCGTCGTCACGCCCAGCACTTTCAGCTCCGGGCTCTCCAGCTCCAGCCCCACCGCAAACGCATCGTCAATGTCATCGCCAATGTCGGTATCAATCACCACCAGTTGCGGCGCAACCTCCGCCTGCTGGGCCCGCGCACTCCGCACCAGCCCGCTCGCCAGCAGCATGCCCGCCAGCAACGATGTACCCATCACACGTCTCATGCCTGTACCTCGAGTCCTTCTTCAGATGCCGCTCCATCCATGCCTAGCGGTGCTTGTCAAGGCGCGCTGCGATGCGGTCCACGTCGTACACGCATCCGCCCCACACGCCGCCGCTGGCCTCGACCAGCGCCGCCCACAGCCGCGTGTCCGCGGGCAGATCGGGATGCGACGCAAGGTCCGCCCTCGACGCGCGCTCTGCCAGCCGCCGCGCACCCTCCGCCGCATCGAAGCTCCCCGCCGCATCTCCGACCAGGTCCACGCTGCCCGTCAGGCGCGCACGGTCAATCACAATCTCAATCACGTCGCCATCCCGCACCTTGCCCACCGGCCCGCCCGCAAGCGCCTCCGGCGAGATATGCCCGATGCACGCCCCCGTCGAAACCCCGCTGAAGCGCGCATCCGTCAACACCGCCACGTGCTTGCAGTGCGGCAGCGCCTTCAGCGCCGACGTCACCTGATAAATCTCCTGCATCCCGGCACCGCGCGGCCCGCCGCACACCAGCACAAGCACGTCGCCCTGCCCGATTGCCCCATTCTTGATCGCCGCAATCGCCGCCTCCTCCGTCGTGAACACCCGCGCCGGCCCTCGATGCCGATACACGCCATCCTCGCCAATCAGCGACGGATCAATCGCCGTGCTCTTGATCACCGCACCCTCCGGTGCCAGATTGCCCTTGGGGAAACACACCGTCGCCGTCAGCCCGTTGCGCCGCGCCGCGTCCCGCGTCATGATCACCTCGCTCGCATCCACGCCGTCCAGCTTCTTCAGGCGCGCCTTCATCGCCCGCCGCCGCTCGCTCTGCTCCCACCAGTCAAGATTGGCGCCGAGCGTTTCGCCTGTCACCGTGCGAACGCTCTCATCCAAGAGCCCCGCCGCGCGCAACTCCAGCATCACCTCCGGCACGCCGCCCGCCAGAAACACCTGCACCGTCGCAAAGCCCCGCGGCCCGTTCGGCAACGCATCCACCAGCCGCGGCACCTCCCGATTCACTGCCGTCCAGTCCTCCACCGTGGGCCGGGCAAGCCCCGCATGGAACGCCACCGCGGGCAGATGCAGCAGCAGGTTCGTCGATCCGCCAAAGGCCGCGTGGACCACCATCGCATTGCGCACGCTGGCCGCCGTCAGCACATCCCGCACGCCCATGCCCAGCTCATGCATCCGCATCAGCGCCCGCGCAGAACGCTTCGCCATGTCCAGCCACACCGGCTGGCCTGAAGGCGCCAGCGCCGCATGCGGCAGCGCCATCCCCAGCGCCTCGCCCACCACCTGCGCCGTCGCCGCAGTGCCCAGAAACTGGCATCCGCCGCCCGGTGACGCGCACGCCCGGCAACCCATCTCCGCTGCATAGTCCAGCGAAATCTGCCCCTGCGCAAACCGCGCGCCAATCGTCTGCACCTTGCCCGCGTCCTCGCCCTGCTCGGGCAACAGCGTCACCCCGCCCGGCACCAGCACCGCGGGCAGCGCGCCGGAAGACGCCAGCGCCATCATCATCGCGGGCAGCCCCTTGTCGCACGTCGCCACGCCCAACGCGCCCTTGCGCGTGGGCAGTGACCGCATCAGCCGCCGCAGCACCGTCGCCGCATCATTTCTGTAGGGCAGCGAGTCCATCATCCCCGCCGTGCCCTGCGTTCGTCCGTCGCATGGGTCCGTGACCGCCCCTGCAAACGGCACCGCGCGCAGCGCCTTCAACTCCCGCGCCGCCTCGGCCACCAGCAGGCCCACCTCCCAGTGCCCCGTATGAAAGCCCAGCGCAATCGGCCGTCCATCCTCGGCGCGCAGCCCGCCATGCGTGCTCAGAATCAGGAACTCAGGGTCCAGCAGCCGCCCCGGCTCCCAGCCCATCCCCGCATTCTGGCTCAGCCCGAATAAATTCCCCGAGGGCTCCGTCCGCAGCATCTCCGCCGTCAGCGGCAGCGCCCCCGCCGGTCCCGCCGCATGCGTTGCCGTCCCATCCAGCACGCCCACGCCCGGCTCCAGCACATCCGCCAGCTTCACCGTTCCCTGTCTCTCCATTGCACCCTCACCACCCGCCAGTATAGTGGTGCAGCGATTTACCCCGCCCGCGCCCGCGTGCCATACTGCGAGCGACACCCGCGCGCTCCCCATGACCCCGCTCTATCGCCGCATCGCTCTGCGCCTCATCCCCCTGCTCATGCTGCTTTACTTCGTCGCGTATCTTGACCGCGTCAACATCAGCTTTGCCGCGCTCACCATGAACCGCGACATCGGCATCAGCGCCAGCCTCTTCGGCGTCGCCGCAGGCATGTTCTTCTTCGGCTACTTCCTCTTTGAACTCCCCAGCAACCTCATCCTCGTGCGCGTCGGCGCGCGCCGCTGGATTGCCTGCATCATGTTCGTCTGGGGCATCGTCTCCATCTCCACCGCTCTCGTCCACGGCCCGGTCGCGTACGTCGCGCTCCGCTTCCTGCTCGGCGCGGCAGAGGCCGGATTTTTTCCCGGCATCATCCTCTATCTCACCTTCTGGCTGCCGCCCGCCGTGCGCTCCAGCATCATCGCCGTCTTCGTCGCCGCCATTCCGCTCTCCAACCTCATCGGCGCGCCTATCTCCGCGCACATTCTGCTCATGAACAACCAGTTCGGCATCAAGGGCTGGCAATGGCTCTTCCTGCTGGAGGGCGCTCCGGCCGTCTTCATCAGCCTCTTCGTACCGGTCTTCCTGCCCAGCCGGCCTGAAGAGGTCCACTGGCTCAGCGCCGAAGAGAAGCAGCAGATCGCACGCGACCTGCGCGAAGCCGAGCCGCCCCATGCCGCCGCATCCCACTCCGTCCTGCAGATGTTCTCCGCCCAGCCGGCCATCTACGCCTGGAGCTTCGTCTACTTTTGCCTCACCATCGGCATCTACGGCCTCGGCTTCTGGATCCCCACCGTGCTCGCCTCCCACGGCATGACCCTCCGCCAGTTGAGCTGGGCTGCCGCGCTGCCTTACCTGTTCGCAATCCTCGGCGCCCTCTGGTGGAACCGCCGCTCCGACCGCCGCGGCGAGCGCCGCCTGCACCTTGCCGGAGCCTATGTCGCCGCAGCCGCAGGATTCCTGCTCGCCGCCTTCGCGCCCAATGCCGCCGTCGCCATCACCGGCTTCTCGGTCGCGGCCGCGGGGGTCATCGCCGCCATGCCGGTCTTCTGGAGCGCCTCCACCCTCGAACTGGCCGGCCCGCTCATCGCTTCCCACATCGCCGTCATCAACTCCCTCGGCAACCTCGGCGGCTTCGTCGGCCCCGTGGCCATGGGCTGGTTGCGCCAGCTTACGCATCACTACGTCGTGGGGCTTGCCGCCATCTCCGCCTGCCTCATTGCAGGCGCACTCGCCAGCGCCGCACTTTGCAAAAACGCCGCAAGCGCACGCACCTGACCTTTGCTGCGCGCCGCTCCGGCGTCAACTCCCGCAGCAGGATCGCAGCGTCTGCACAGGAGGGCACTTGACTGACCCATACGAGCAGAACACACAGCAATCCCCATGCCTCGGGCGAAGCACAGTCCCGCAGCCCTCGCATTCGTAAAAGAACTGGCAGGCGTCCCGCGGCATCGTCTCTGTTTTCGCGTAGCCGCACTGCGGACACGTAATCACAGATTCCAGGATGACTCTTGAATCTTTCATCGCCTTGCTCACCCTTGCGGCTCTGCCAGCCAACCGGTATGCACCCCGCGCTACTTCCCCGGCGCCTGCGCCACTGCCACCAGAGAATCCGCGCACCCGTAGTACAAGAACCACCGCTTGTGGAACCACACCAGCCCCTCGGCAAACGTCGTTCCCGCCGCGTACTGGCCCGTTTTCTCATACGGCAGCTCCGGCTTCAGCACAGGGTGGTCTGTCTGCCGCAGCAGCAGCGCCGGGTTGTTCGCGGCAAACAGCGCCTCGCCCGCCGCATACGCGTCCGCGCCCAGCGCCGGGTCGCCCCCGGTCGCCGCGTTCTTGCCGTTGTAGAGCACCAGGATGCCCGCATCGGTCATCACCGGCGGCGGCCCCGTCTCAGGGAACGAGCTGTCAAAGTGCCCCGCCCGCGGCCGCAGCATCTCCACCGGCTTCCCGCGCTGGTCCTCCACCGGCTCCCAGTGAATCAGGTCCATCGAAGTCGCCAGGCGAATCGAGCCCTCGCCCCAGTACATCCAGTAATGCCCGCTGATCTGCGCCGCCACCAGCCGTCCCTTTACGAGCCGCGTCACAATCCCCGCCGACTTGTACTGCAGGTGCGCATACTTGCCGCCTTTGGCCGTCAGAAACGCGGGCCCGTACTTTGTCCAGTGCAGCAGGTCGCGCGACGTCGCAATTCCCACCGAATACGTCTCGCGGTTCCATTGCGTATAGGTCAGCACATACATTCCGTCCGGCGACTCCACGATGCGTGGATCTTCCACGCCGCCCGGCCACTCGCGCGCCTTCTGTCCATCTTGTGCCGGATAAAATACCGGTTCGCCCCTGCGCGTGAAGTGAACCCCGTCCTTGCTCTCCGCAAGGCCGAGCCGCGATGTATGCGCGCCAATCGCCATCGCGCCCGTGTTGTCCTCCGCGCGATACAGCACGTAGACCTTGCCGCCGCGCACCACCGCCGCCGGATTGAACGTGTGCAGCGCCTCCCACTGCACCGGCTTCTTCGCAATCGGATCCATGAAGGTCGACGCCGCACTCGGCGTAATCACCGGATTCCCCTCCGCCGGCCGCGTAAACGGCCCAATTTCCCACGGTCCGGAACTCTGCGCATGCAAGGCAGACGCGCAGACCAGCGCCGCCAGAATCCAACTCCATCGGGTCTTCATTCTTTTTGCCTTCCTTCGTATGCCGTGCGGTTCAAACGGCTGAGGTCAAACTCGTCCGGCTCACGCTATAAAAACTCAACGCCGCATCGCCCTGCTCCAGAAGCCGCGTGCGCTCGAGCGCGCCGTAGCGATCCTCGAGCCGCTCCTTGCGCCGGTGCTCGGCAACCACCACTGCGCCCTCGGCCAGCAGCCCCAGCGCAGCGCCCCCCAGCAGCCCCAGCGTCTTCTTATACTCCTCCGCGGCGTCATACGGCGGATCAAGAAACACCACGTCGAACCTGCGCTCCGCACCGGACGTCGGCTTGAGCCAGGCAGCCACGCTCGTCGCGTGCACGGCAACCTTGGCCGCCACGCCCAGCCGCTCCACATTTGCGTGCAGTGCCTTCAGGGCCGCCGGCGCGCGCTCCACACACGCCACGCGCGCGGCATCGCGGCTCGCGGCCTCCAGCCCCACCGCGCCCGATCCCGCATACAAATCCAGAAACGCCGCGCCCGCAATGCGCGGAGCCAGCACATTGAACAGCGTCTCCCGAAGCCGGTCGCTGGTGGGTCGCGTCGCCAGCCCCGCCGGAGCCTGCAACACGCGCGACCGGTACTTGCCTGCAACGATGCGCATCGCGAACCAGCATAAATGAAATCTGCCCACCAGCCCTGAGCCTCTACAATTGTCTTATGCGAGGCTGGTCAATCCCGCTGGGCCGATGGATGGGCGTCGAGCTGCGCATCCACGCGTTCTTCCCGCTGCTGGCAGGCGTGTGTCTGGTGCTCAGCGCCAATGACGGCATTCTGCGGGGCCTTGGCCTTTTTCTTGTCGTTGTCCTGGCGGTGCTGGTGCGGGAAGTGGTGCG
>JAKBHH010000033.1 GCA_021836865.1 Acidobacteriota bacterium | reverse complement strand
GTTATTCATTCCGAACAAACTTTCCCGTATCTTCCAGCCGCAGAGAATGCATCTGTTGTACGCTATTTTCCTGCTGCTCGCGGGTAATGTGTGCGTGGCGCAGGAGCAGCGTCCAGCCCTGATCACAAGCAATATAACCACTTGCCGCTCTTCGTGCGGGCTTTCGGGCTCTTCGTCTATCGATATTATCTGTGTCTTGGCTTTCTGGATGGAGTCGAGGGATTTATATTCTGGGTCTTACAGACCTTCTGGTTCCGCTTCCTGGTGGACGCGAAGCTCTGGGAGAAGCGTCATGCAGACAGGCTCACACGGCCTGTCCGGAGAGAACATCCAGAGAGCGAATCCTTCATTCGCTGATAGCGCGCGTCGCTGCTATACGCTCTGGCGGTACCCATCTCGCGAAGGGCGCACGGCCAGAGCATGACTGTCTAGAAGCCCATCACGTTGTAACCGCAATCCACATACATCACTTCACCGGTGATGGCGCTCGACAGATCGCTGGCCAGAAACAGCGCCGCGCCGCCTACCTCGAGCTGATCCACGTTGCGGTGCAGCGGGGCGCGGTCGGCGTGTGTCCTCATCATCACCGTCAGGTCGCCCACGCCGCGCGCGGCTAGAGTCTTGATGGGGCCGGCGGAGATGGCGTTGACGCGAATGTTTTTCGCGCCAAGATTCCACGCCAGGTAACGCACCGTAGATTCCAGGCCGGCTTTGGCCACGGCCATCACGTTGTAGTTGGGGACGACCTTTTCCGCGGCGTAATAGCTCAACGTCATGATGCTGCCACCATCGGTCATCATCTCCGCGGCGCCGCGGCTGACGGCGATCAGCGAGTAAACGCTCACGTCCATGGCGATGCGAAAACCGTCACGGCTGGTGTTGATGAACTCGGCGTGCATGTCCGCGGCAGGCGCGAAGGCGACCGCATGAACCAGCACATCCAGCTTGCCGTACTTCTGCTTGAGCGCGGCAAAGAGGGCATCGATTTCGCTGTCAGTCGAGACGTCGCACTGGAAGCCGCTGGCGCCGGGCAGGTCCTTGATCAGATCTTCGGCTTCGAGCTTCATGCGCTCATTCTGGTAGCAAATGGCAAGCGTCGCGCCGGCCGCGTGCAGCTTTTGAGCAATGCCCCAGGCGATGGAGCGCTTGTTGGCCAGCCCGAAGACCACAGCCGTCTTACCTGCCAGATTGATCATGCTTGTCTCTGTTCCTCCAAATGGTTCCTGCGCAGCGTGGGGAAACCCCTGGCCAACCTCCTTTCAGGATACCAGAGCGCTTCCGCAGTTCTTCGCGATCGGCTGCGTCTCACCCGCCCAGATCAACAAGTTTCACGCTGCCTACCGGGCGGCCCAGAAAGCGCGATCCGAGGCGCTCGAACTTCTCGACCGAGTCAGTGGCAAAGCAGTGAATCTCTGTGTCTGCGGCGGTGTTGGATGATGCCTCGGGGTCCAGTGTTGCAGCGGGCGCAGCGCGGCCGTTGAACAGATGCACAGCGGCTTCGGCGGCGGCTGCGGCGGAGTCGATCACCCGCACGCCTGGCGGAACGGCAGCCTCAATGAGCGGCCGCAGCAGGGGATAGTGCGTGCAACCCAGGACGAGCACGTCGGGGTTCATGTTCCGTGCAGTGGCTTCGGCGTTCAGTTCCGCAAGATAGATCCGGATGACCTCGGCGGTGACGGGATGGCCGGTCCATCCCTCTTCAACCAGGGGGACGAGCAGCGGGCAAGCCTTCTCAAGGGCGCGAAGATTGCGGGCGTTGCAGGCAGCGGCATAGGCATGGCTTTGCACGGTGGCATCCGTGGCAATGACGAGCACGTCTCCGCATCTGGAGGCTGCACGGGCGGCCTGCGCGCCGGGCTCAATCACACCCAGCACCGGCACAGGAACCGCCTCCTGAATGGCGTCGAGCGCGAGGGCGCTGGCGGTGTTGCAGGCGATGACCAGGAACTCGGCGCCTTGTTCGCGGACCAGGAACTGGGCGCTCTCAATGGCGTAACGGGCGATGGTGCGGCGGGACTTGGATCCGTAAGGCAGGCGGGCGGTGTCGCCGAGGAACGCATAGCGGGCGCGGGGCAGGCGGGCGATGAGCGCCTGCAGCACGGTGAGGCCGCCAAAGCCCGAGTCAAAGACGCCGATGGTGGGAGCGGACGCGAGGCCGGTTGCAGGCTGTTTCACGGCGTGGTTCCTCCCGTGGGGACGGCGTCCGCCGTCAGGTAGGTGCGAGTGAGGTCGGCGTGGCCGGCCAGCGTGGGTCGCGGCTGGCCATCTACCAGAAAGCGCACCTGCGTGACGCGCGGCAGGTTGGCGCGCAAGGTTGCGCAGATGGACAGCACGGTGAGGGATTCCGTTTCGATGCCCGAGGGGTGGCTGGCGGCAAACGCGCCCGTCAGGTTCACGACGGCCAGTTCGGCGTCGGGCGTCTGGGGATCTTTCGGGCCAGGGGCAGGCAGCAGAAAGACCTGCGCGATGCCAGGCGCGCCACCGGGCACAGGATGTGCTGCGTCCGGCGCGGCATAGAGATCCAGCAGTTTGCCAAGAAGTACGCGGGCCCGCGCGCCGGGATCGGCGGGGAGTGGCAGGGAACGATCCTGAGCAAGCAGAGAGCCGTCGGCGTCGCTGGCGGCCACCAGTGTAGCCTGCTCGGCGGGCGCCACCTCCGGTGCCTGGGTCGGCGCGGAGTCCTCGCCGGCCAGCAGGCGCTGGTGGGCGCGCTGGCGCAGATGCCACAAGATGCCGGCCATGGCCAGCGAGGCAGCCAGCAGCACGATGAGGATCACCCTCTGGTAGCGGGGAATCATGGCTGGCGCGGCTCCAGGCGAAATTCCAGGACGGCGGCGGCCAGCGCCGCGGCGGCTTTGGCCCGATAGTCGGCGTCATCGGGTTCCGCGGTTACTGTGCCGTCCTGCGCTCGTTCCGGGGCCAACTCTACGGCGACCGCGGGGCAGGTCATGCTGTCGAGGCCGGGCAGCGAAGTCCGGCCGAGTGTCACATTCAGGCCGGCGTGCTGCAGGGAGGCGTTGAGCGCTCCTGCCAGCGCCAGGCTGCGCGTGACCAACGCTGCCTGCGCGGTTTTCCAGGGCAGGAAGAGACTTGACTGCGCGGGAGCGAGCGACGAGACAAAAAGGTGGACGCCGGAGCCGCTCTCACTGACGTGCAGGCTCAGACAGACCTGCGCTTTGGCATGGTTGGCAATTGCGGCCCGGCTGTTCGGATCGAGCGTCGTATCGGACTCGCGGGTGGTGACCACGGCGATGCCGCGCGCGGCGAGCAGAGAGCGAAGACGCACGCTCAGGGCCAGCGTAGCGGCCTTTTCCGCCTGGCCTCCGGCGAGTCTGCCGCCGGGGTCTGTGCCGCCGTGGGCCGCGTCCAGCACCACGACAAAATGCGCCGATGGCGCGGCCGGCGACTGTTGCGCGGCAGCCGGCAACGCCGCCAGCGCGGCGCAGGCGAGAGCCCGCTCAATCCAGCGCATAAATCGTCAGGCCGCTGAGCAGCTTGGGGTAAAAGTCAGTAGACTTCTGGGGCATCACGGCACCCGCGAATGCCACCTCCCGGAGCTGCTCCAGCGTGACTGGGTTGGTAAGAAATGCGATGTTGGCCTGACCGCTGCGCACCTGGCTGACGGCCTCGTCAGCGTCGCGCAGATAGCGGATGTGCGTCTGCTCGCGCACTTTCTCGGCGTCAAGCCCAAGAAGCCGGTCGAGAACAATCGAGTGGAGGTGAACCAGGTCAAGCTGGCGCTGATGCTCGGGCAGGCCTGCCAGGGCAGCCGCCGCGGCTTCGGGTCTTGAGCGCAGCAGGACAGCCCCCGCGTGTGTGACTGCGATGAAGGCTGGTCCCTGCTGGCTGTGGAGTATGGCGAGGCGGGCAGAGGCGTCTGCGGCGGGCATCGGATAGACGGTGAAGAACTCCGACGCGGCGCGGAGAAACTCCTCAGGAATAAAACCGTCCAGGCTGTGGACGACGCGGTGCGTGGGCAGGATGAGGAGTCCATCCGAGTCCATGTTGACGAAGGTCATCATCACGGCCGCCTCAGGATACGCCGGCTGAGGCAACTGGCTGGTGCTGTGTTCGGCTTTGGCTACCGCGTCCGGTGCGTGTTCCCTGGAGTACCTGAGCGCGGTCTCGTAGCGGTGGTGGCCGTCAGCGATGATGAGTTTCTTGTCGGCCATGGCCGTGGTGAGGAGGCGAATGGTGGCCGGGTCGCCGATGCGCCACGCGCGGTGCAGCACGCCGTATTCGTCGGTGACTTCTACATCCGCCGTCGCGGCGCGGTCGTAGAGGATGCTTTCCACGCTGCGGGCCGGGTCAGAGTAGAGCATGAATATCTGGCCGAAGTGGGCGCGCGTGGCCTCCAGCAGGTTGAGCCGGTCGCTCTTCGGTCTGGAGAGCGTGTGCTCATGGCGGAAGACGACCTGGTCGGCATAATCGTGGAGCTTGCCCAGCGCGATCAGGCCGCGACGCTCCTGGACCGTCTCCGTGCCCGGCGCCTTGAAGCGCTGCGCATAGGCGTAGACGCACGGGTCTGTTTCCTGGATCAAAACGCCTTGGTCGCGCCAGGAGCGGAAGTCGCGTGCGGCGCGAGTGTAAACACTTTCCCTGCGTTCGGCATCAAACAGCTCAGGCAGGCCAAGGATGATGCGGACCAGGTTATAGGGGCTGCGCTGGTAATAGGCCTGCTGCATGGCCGGTGAGATTTTGTCGTAGGGCTGGGTTACGACATCTTCCAGCCGGACCGCGGTTTGATTGTAGTGCCAGGCGCGGAATGGGTAGATGCTGGCCATCCTGTTTGTCGTGCTCCCCGTTGAAACGGCGGAATTTGCGCCCGAGATTCCCATAGCGAAGGATGGCTACAGGCTAGGCGCTCAGGCTCGATTGTATCCCAGCAGCATGGACCGGTCCTGAGTTTGACGGGACGCAAACAGGGCCAGCGTGAGCTGCGGGTTAAGAGCGCGCGAGCCCTTGGCCGTGCTACTATCAGCCACAATCCCAGGTGTCGCGACATGAGGACGCTTCCCACTCAGCGGGTCAACCGGGGCCGGCGCAACAGGTTTTGCGGTGCGCGCGGCACTGCCCGGCTTTGCCTGCTTGCCGGGCTTCTGTGCGCACTTTCAGCGTTTTCGCAGGAAGATCCACTCAACAAGGCGCACGTACCGGCGCCCGGGTCCGCAACGCCGGCGACCGGCGCGCCCAGCGGCGCCGAAGCTCCCCCGCTGACCGGTCCCGCGGCGCTTCACGCGCGGCCGGGAGCCATGCTTCGCATGAACGTGGATATGGTGCTGGTGCCCATCACGGTAACGGACCCGATGAACCGACTGGTGACCGGCCTTGAACAGGAAGACTTCAAAGTCTACGAGAACGGCGGGGAGCAGAAGATCCGGACGTTTGCGAATGAGGATGCACCGGTTTCGATTGGCATCATCTTCGACCTTTCCGGTTCCATGAGCACCAAGCTCACCCGCGCACGGGCATCCATTGTGCAGTTCATCAAGACCGCGAATCCTGAGGATGAGTTCTTTGTGGTGGGCTTCAACGACCGCCCCGAGCTGATTGAGGACTTTACCAGCTCCGTCGATGACATCCAGTCGCGGCTGGCCACGGTGCGCAGCGGTCACAGAACGGCGCTGCTGGACGCAATCTACTACAGCCTGATGAAGATGAAAGAGGCCCGGCATGAGCGCAAGGCGCTGCTGGTGGTCTCTGACGGCGGCGACAATCGCTCGCGCTACACGGAGGGTGAGGTGAGGGCACAGGTGCGGGAGTCGGCGGTGGAGATCTACTCGATCGGCATCTTTGATCCCTACGCGGCCACGCCGGAGGAACGTACCGGCCCCGCTCTGCTGAATGAAATCAGTGAGCAGACGGGCGGGCGCATGTACCGGGTCGATGACGTCTCCGAGATGGGCGACATTGCGGAGAAGATTTCGACCGAGCTGCGCAATCAGTATGTGATCGGGTACACGCCCGGAAACCTGACCCGCGACGGCAAGTGGCGTAAAGTGAAGGTGAAGCTCAATCCTCCGCCGGGATTGCCTGCACTGACTGTCCATGCACGTACGGGATACTATGCGCCTTTGCAATAATGCTGCTCTGACTCTTGTTCTTCTGGCAACGGCGATGCCGTTGTGTGCCCAACAGGCGCCGCCCCCTTCGCCGGGAACGGAAGCCCCACCCCTGACCGTCGACCGCGACCCGGTCCGCTCCCCGGACACCGGCGGCGCGCCCTCGCCGGCGGGCCAGCCCGTGCAGAAAGAGGGCGGCCAGTTTGTTCTGCGCACAGACGTGGAAGAAGTGGTGCTGGCGGCAACCGTGCTCGAAGGCAACCGGCTGGTGCAGGACCTGAAGAAAGACAACTTTCAGGTGTTCGAGGACGGCGTCCGCCAAACGATTATCAGCTTCCAGCACACGGATCTGCCGGTCTCCATCGCGCTGGTGGTGGACAACTCGGGGTCCATGTCCAAGAAACGCCCGGCAGTGAACAAGAGCGCGCTGGACCTGATTGAGGCATCGAACCCGCAGGACGAGGCATTCGTGGTCAATTTCTCCGATGAAGCGTTTATTGACCAGGACTTTACCTCGGATGTGAACAAGCTGCGCGATGGGCTCGGGCACATTGAGTCCCGCGGTGGGACGGCTCTCTATGACGCCGTGGTGGCCTCGGCGGACAAACTGGTGGCCGACGCCCGGCGACCCAAGCAGGTGCTCATTCTGATTACCGACGGCGAGGACAACGCATCGACGCTGACCCTTGAGCAGACCATCCGTCGCGTGCAGCAATTGTCCGGGCCGGAGATTTACTCGATCGGGCTGCTGTTTGGCGACGAGATGACGCATGCCGAGGTGCGCCACGCCCGCCGCGCGCTGGAGATGCTTTCCACTGAGACGGGCGGCGTGGCCTACTTTCCCCGCTCCATGGAGCAGGTGGACGACATTGCGGCCGAGGTGGCGCGCGACATCCGCAGTCAGTACACGATTGGCTACCACTCGACCAAGCCGAGCAGCGAGCCTGGCTTCCGGCGCGTGCAGGTGACCGCCGAGGCCCAGGGCATGGGCAAGCTGTCGGTGCGCACTCGGACCGGATATTTCCCGTCGGCGCGCGCTCCGCGCAAAGCGGGCGTTTCCAGCAGATAGAGGCAGGCCGGCATGGTTTGCGCGCGCTGCGCCCCGATGGCCGGCAATGAGATGGCGAGGGGCGAGGGCGGGTGACCTGCGCTTGTGTGGCGCGATAAGCTAGAAGTCAGGAGCGTCTGACAAAACCTCATCATGTCCCCATACAAGTACGCGACTCTTGCCGTGCATGCCGGGCAGCACCCGGATCCGCAGACGGGCGCTGTGAATGTGCCCCTCTACCTCTCTTCGACGTTTGAGCTGACCGGCATCGGGACCGATCGCGGCTGGGATTACTCGCGCGCCGGCAACCCCACGCGCGACCGGCTGGAGACGGCGCTGGCCACGCTCGAAGGCGGCTTCAGCGGGCACGCATTTGCCAGCGGCATGGCGGCTATTTCCGCACTGGTGGCCATGTTGCGCGCCGGCGACCACGTGGTGTGCTCGCACAACGTCTACGCAGGCACGGTGCGGCTGTTCAATCAGATCGTCAGTCACTACGGCATTGCCATCGAGTACGTGGACACAAGCGATCTGAAGGCCGTTGAGGCAGCCATCCGGCCCAACACAAAGCTGATTCATATCGAGACGCCAAGCAACCCCCTGATGGTGCTCAGCGACATTGCCGCCATCAGCAGGATCGCCCATGCGCGCGGCGTGGAAGTCAGCGTGGATAACACCTTCATGTCGCCCGTGCTGCAGCGGCCCCTCGAGCTTGGAGCGGACATCGTAATGCACTCGACGACCAAGTATCTCAACGGCCACTCGGATGGTATCGGCGGCGCGCTGATCGGCTCGAAGCCGGAGCACAAAGATCGCTTCCTGCTTATCCAGAAGGCCGCAGGCGCCATTCTCTCGCCCTTCGAGTGCTTCCTGGTGCTGCGCGGCATCAAGACCATGCCTCTGCGCATCAAGCAGCACGAGGAGAATGGCCGCGCGGTGGCGGAGTTCCTCTCCACGCACCCCAAGGTTGCGAGTCTGGCCTATCCGGGCCTGAAGAGCCATCCGCAATATGAGCTGGCCGTGCGCCAGCAGAAGGGCTTCGGCTCCATGATGAGCTTTGACATCGGCACACGCGAGAAGGCCGGAAGCTTTCTGGGCGCGCTCTCGATCTTTCTCAATGCCGAGTCGCTGGGCGGGGTTGAGTCGCTAGCCTCGCACTCGGCGACCACGACCCATGCTGCCCTCACGGACGCCGAGCGCGAGGCTGCCGGGATTACCCAGGGAACCATCCGGCTGTCCATCGGCATTGAGGACAAGGAAGACCTGATCGCCGATCTTGACCAGGCCCTGGCAAAGGCTTAGCGGGATATCATGCCGGAAGCCAGCCTCCTGCTCGGCATTGACACATGCGGGCCTTCTGGCTCGGTGGCGCTGGCGCGGCTGCAGGGCGGGGCGCTGACGTTGCTAGACCAGGCCGAGCTTGCGGGTCGCAGCTACTCCGCTACGCTGGTGAGCGCCGTGGGTGCGATGCTGGCGAGGCACAGCGCGACGCTGGGTGACCTGGCTGCATTGGTTGTGGTTTCCGGCCCCGGCAGCTTTACGGGCGTGCGTGTGGGGCTTAGCGCGGCCAAGGGCCTGGCCGAGCCGGCAGAGATACCGGTCGTGGCCGTTTCGCGGTTGGCGGTACTGGGGCAAAAGGCCGGGACCGAGGCAGCCGCCCTGGACGCCCATCGGCAGGAGGTCTTCCTGCGCATCGGCGTTGCCGGCGCGGAACCGCGGGAGATGTTGGCCGGGACAGACGAATTGGCTGCAATGACGGCGCCGGAGCGGATTGCCGTCTGCGATGAGGCAGTGGCTCTGCTGCTCGCCACGTGGCCTGCAGCACAGCAGGTTCCGGTGGAGCCACCCACTGCGACGGATGCCATGCAGTTTGCACTGCCGCGGATTGCCGCGCGCGCCTTTGACGACATTGCACTGCTCGACGGTCATTATCTGCGTCGCTCGGACGCCGAGATTTTTGGCGGGCCGGTGGTACCGGAGCCTGTCCCGCAACCGGGGAAGCGATGAACCCGGACGAAGACGCGTTTCAAGTGCGTTTTATGACCGCCGCGGACCTTGACCGTGTCATGGAGATTGCCGCAGCTCTGCGTGAGGCTCCGCATTGGCCGCGCGCAGCCTACGCCGCAGCCCTGACCCCTGGCGCCACACCGCGACGCATGGCTCTGGTTGCAGAGCATCGGTCAACGGGCTTGCTGGCGGGTTTTGCCGTGGTCAGTCTGATGCCGCCCGAGTCCGAGCTGGAAAGCATTGCCGTGGACTCAGCATTGCAGAGGCGCGGAGCGGCAAGGGCTTTGTGGACGGCGCTGGCGGATGCGCTGCAGGGAGCGAAGGTGGATCGGGTCCTGCTGGAAGTCCGCGCGTCGAACGTGCGGGCGCAAGTCTTCTACTGTGCGCTGGGCTTTGTTGAGGCCGGCAGACGCGCCCGCTACTACGTTGACCCGGTGGAAGATGCAGTGATCATGCGCCGGGCACTGCCCTGATCTTGCTGCGGCTTACGGCGAGAGAGGTCTCCGGCGGGTTGGCGAGTGACGCCCGTCACGCAAACAGGGTAAGAATCCGGAAATCCAGAATCAATGCCATTTTGTTTCTCCCTCCCACTTGCCCTCCAGTGGCCGACGGGGCTATATGTTAATGTTCTGTCACCTACGGAGGTGCTTGATGGATGAGATCAAGGATTCCACGCTGAGCGAAGAAATTGACCGCCTGCACGCCGAACACCATCGCTACGCTCAGCGCTTGGAGCAGTTGCTCCAAAAGCCCTATCTTTCCGCCGAAGAGCAGCTTGAAGAGGTCCGCCTGAAGAAGCTCAAGCTTCATGCCAAGGATCTGATCTTCGCCCTGGAGCACCGGGCCGCGGTCGCGGTCTAAGAGCTCCAAGGGAAAACTGGCGAGTGCGTGCGATGGACGGCCCGGGTCATGTGCCGCCCTTGATACGGTGAGTGTGCGCGTCCCGGCATCATTTCGTTGCGATTCAACCGTATAATCGTTGGGGACGATGGTTCGTGACGGTTACATCTACGGTTTGAGTCTGCTGGTTGTGGCGTTCGTGCTGGCATGGGCGACACACGGCTGGGTGTGGGCGATCCTGCCCGTGCTGCTTGCTGCGTTTTTCCTCTGGTTTTTCCGCGACCCTGAGCGGCAGATTCCTGGAGAGCCCGGGCTCATTGTCTCCCCCGGCGATGGTCTCGTGACGGAGACCGCTTCCTTGCAGACTCCTGAGGGTCTTCGCCAGCGGATCAGTATTTTTCTGAGCGTCTTTGACGTTCATGTAAATCGCTCGCCGATGGCCGGGGTGCTGCGCTCTGTGCGTTACCAGAAGGGCCAGTACCTGAACGCGATGAATCCTGCATCCGCGGATCGGAACGAGCAAAATGTTGTAACCGTGCGCGGCGATGGCTACGAGGTCACCTTCAAGCAGATTGCCGGGCTTTTGGCGCGGCGCATTGTCTTCAATCTGCGCGAAGGAGACCGTGTGGAGCGCGGGCAGCGTGTGGGGCTCATCAAGTTCGGTTCGCGTGTGGATGTGGTGTTGCCCGCCGCGGCGGAACTGCGCGTCAAGGTGGGCCAGCGGGTGCGTGGCGGCGCCAGTGTGCTGGCGGTGATGCCGGCTCAGGACGCAAGGGAGATGCTGTGAACCATCGCGACCCTGAACTCGCGAGGGCGAACGCGCAGGCCAGACTGCGGCGCGGCATGTTCCTGCTGCCGTCGATCTTTACGGCAGGCAACATCGGCGCGGGCTATTTTTCCATCACGCAGACCATGGCGGCCATCAGCGGAAACGCGGAGATGCACCTGGACTGGGCCGCAATTGCCATTCTGTTTGCGATTCCATTTGACGCGCTCGACGGACGCATTGCGCGGATGACGAACACCTGCAGCGATTTCGGCAAGGAACTGGACTCGCTGGCCGATGTGATTACGTTCGGCGTGGCGCCCAGCCTGCTGGCATTCATCTGGGGCTTTCATTTTCTGCCGGACTCTATCAATCCGCACCTGCGAATGCACCTGCTGCAGGCCGGCGCCTTCTTCTGTTTCCTTTACCTTATCGGCGGAGCGTCGCGGCTGGCGCGGTTCAATATCAGCCACGATCCCTCGCCTCGGAACCCCGGACGGCCTGGCCGCAAGTATTTCGTGGGTATGCCGATTCCGGCAGCGGCGGGATTTCTGGCCGCGACGGTGCATCTGTGCTACGGCATCCCGGTGCAGGCCTGGTGGATTGCCATTCCCTGGCTGCTTCTGGTGGGGCTCACGGGCTTTCTGATGGTGAGCACGTGGCGCTTCTGGTCGGGCAAGGAAATCAACCTTACCCGCAGCCATCCCTTCCAGTTGCTGCTGGTCATGGCGGTGGTGTTCTACTTCGGCATCCGGTATTCCCAGGTGGTATTTTTTGCCGTGGCTCTGGTCTATATGTTTTCCGGCATCTGGGCGCGGGCGGCATACTCCTGGTCACGGCGGCGCCGGTATCCGGCCAGGGCTGAAGGCATGCCGGACACGCCGCCGAACGAGCCGCATTCTGCCACTCATTCTTAGCTTTCGATACCCTGAAAAGGAACGCTGTGTACAAGATTGCAATCGCCGGAGCCTCGACCCTGCTGGGCAAGGAACTGAAGGACGCATTGTCGGACTCGCCGCTGGCTGCGGCCAGCTATGTGCTGCTTGACGAAGAAGAATCGCAGGGGCAGCTGGACCAAGTGGGCGATGAGGTGACGTTCGTCCAGGCCATCGGCGCGGATGCCTTTGACCATGTAGACTTCACATTTTTCTGCGGGGCCGAGCCGTTGACCCGCAAGCACTGGCGTGAGGCCTTGCGCTGCGGGTCATCGGTCCTGGACATGACGGGCGTCCTGGACCAGGAGACGGGCGTGCTGGTGCGCGCACCGTGGACAGGTCAGGAAGCGGCGGCCGCGGACCTGTTCACGCCGGCCATCGTGCCGGCGCACCCGGCCGCCGTGGCCCTGGCGCTGGTGCTGGAGCGGTTGCAGCAGTTTGCCCCGGTGCGGGTCGCTTCGGCCACTGTCATACTGCCTGCGAGCGAGTTTGGCCGTGGCGCCATGGACGAGCTGCACCAGCAGACGGTGAACCTGCTGAGCTTCCAGGGACTGCCGCGCGCCATCTATGACGCTCAGGCGGCCTACAACATGCTCTCAGGGCTGGGCGAAGGCGCCGTGGCGAGTGTGCGGTCAGTGGAGGCGCGCATCCGCCGTCATTACGCGGCCCTTGTCGGCAGTCGCGGGCCAGTCCTGTCATTGCAGGCGCTTCACGCGCCGGTGTTTCACGGACATACTTTCTCGATCGCCGTGGAGCTGGAGCGGCCTGTGGCCATTACGGCGCTGGAAGAGGCCATGGGCGGCGAGCATCTTGACCTGGTGCTGGAAGATACGGATTCGCCATCCAACCTAGCCGCTACGGGGCAGAATGACGTGCTGGTGCGGCTGCGTGCCGAGCCTGGTCCGCGCAACCCCGCGGAGTGCGCACGGCTGTGGCTGTGGGCTGCGTCTGACAATCTGCGCATCTATGCGCAGAACGCGGTGGAGTGCGCACTGGACCTGCGGCGGCTGCGGCCGCAGGGGACAGTCCAGTAGGCCTGCTAGCCCGCGCCGCTGCGTATCCAGCACTGTTCGATATACGTGTCCGTCATGCCCGCGATGTAGTCTGCGACGGTGCGCGCAAGGCCTTGGGTGTCGATGTGCGCCCGGTGATCCTCCGGCAACTGACCGGGGTCTGCAATGAAAGCGGCAAACAGACCCGCGACAACCTCTTCCGCGTGGGCGTGCGTCTCTCTCATGCCGGGTGAGTTGTAGAGGTTTGCGTAGAGGAATTCCTTGGCGCCGGCGCGCTCTGCCTCCACCGGCGGACTGAGCGCAACGAGCCGCTCGGGTGCATAGCGAACGTCTTCAAGGGTGGTAGCTCCACGCTCCGCCACGCGGGCATGAATCTGAGTCAGAAGGTCTGTGACCAGCGCATTCAGCATGTGCTTGAGCGCCTCATTGGCGGTGAGGCGCTGTGCAGCCGCCGGATACTCGGCCAGCGCCTGATCATGAAACCGCCGGAACACAGCCACGCCGTCGCGCACCTGCGGAAGAGTGAGAATGCCCGAGTCGAGACCATCCTCCAGGTCGGCGGTCAGGTAGGCAATCTCGTCGGCCAGGTCAATGAGCTGGGCCTCCAGTGGCGGCCGCAGGTTAAGGAAATACTCTGCGAGCTCAGGGTGACTGGCCGAGGCGTAGTCGCGTGAGTGCTTGATGATGCCTTCGCGCACGCCGAGCGTGAGGTTGAGGCCGCGAAAGCCTGCGTAGCGCTCCTCAAACCAGGTGACGATGCGCAAGGCGTGGAGGTTGTGATCAAAGCTGAGTCCGTGGCCCCGCAGGGCACGGTCCAGAGCCTTTTCTCCTGCGTGGCCGAAGGGCGGATGGCCGATGTCGTGCGTGAGCGCCAGCGCCTCGGCCAGTTCGGCGTTGAGGCCGAGCGCCTGCGCCGCGGTGCGGGAGATCTGCGCCACTTCAAGCGTATGGGTGAGGCGGCTGCGAAAGTGGTCGCTGGGCTGGCCGGCCGGCAGTCGAGTGAAGACCTGCGTTTTGCCGGCGAGGCGGCGAAAGGCGCGCGCGTGCAGGATGCGTGCGCAGTCGCGCGCAAAAGGCGTGCGATAGGGATGTGGCAGCTCGTCGTGGACCCGCGCCGCAAGAGAACCGTGGGCATCTACGGCGATGGCCGCAGGCAATGTGGCAGGCGGGTTTGGGGTCGAGGGCATGGCCGGGGCACGTACGTCTGGTTATACCGCAGTCCGGGGGTGCGGTGCAGTGCGGCACTATTTGGTGAGCGGGGTCACGCTTCGCCCGGACCTCCCAGTGTTATAAGCTTCTCTGGGTAGTTCGCATTGGACAACGGCCGCGAATCCGGAGTACCATCCAGCCGAACTTTTGAAGGTGCGCGGATGCGGGCTGAGTCCGGCAGTGCCCTTGGGGATTTCTCACGTCAGGACCACGGGAGGCAACGATGAATAAGATGAAGCAGGTTGGGGTGGCCATTCTGGCGCTCGGAATTGTATTCACGGCAGGGTGCGAGAGGCACTCAAACAAGGAAGTCTTTTATCTGGTTACCGCGAACTCCGCGCTGCCCTACTGGCAGACCGCGGCGGCGGGCTTCAATCATGCAGCCGCCCAGTACAAGGTGACGGCCAAAGTTGTGGGGCCGGAGAACTACGATCCGCAGGCAGAGTTGAGCGAACTGCAAAAGGCGACAGCGGCAAAGCCTGCCGGCATTTTGATCTCGGTAGCCGACGCCGCCGTTCTGCAACCGGGGATTGATGCTGCGGTGCAGGCGGGCATTCCGGTCATTACCATTGATTCGGATGACCCCGGTAGCCGCAGGCTCTACTTTATCGGCACGAACAACATTGAGGCCGGCAGGATGGGCGGCAAGCGGCTGATTGAAAAACTGGGCGGCAAGGGGAACGTGGTGTTCTTCACGCTGGCCGGGCAGCCCAATATCGAAGACCGCCTGCGGGGCTTCAAGGATGAGCTGGAGAGCCGGCCCGATATCCACATTGTGGACACCGTGGACACCAAGAGCGATTCTCGCGTTGCGTTCGACAAGGCGCAGGAACTGTTGGCTCTGACCGGCCCCAAGAAGATCGATGCGATCGTCTGCCTTGAGTCCGCGAGCGGCAAACCGGTATCCGATGCGATCAAGCGTGCCAACCTGACTGACCGTGTGCTGATCGCCTGGGACGCCAACCAGGACACGCTGGACGGGATCAAGGCGGGCACGATTGAGGCAACGATTGCGCAGAAGCCCTTCACGATGGGCTACTACGGGCTTAAATCACTGGACGAGATCTTCCATGCGCCGCCGACCCAGCTGAGCAAGGACTACGGCTCGGATCCGTTCTCGCCCTATCCGGTGTTTGTCGACACAGGTACTTCGCTGGTGGACAAAAACAACCTGGATCTATACCAGGCAGCCGCGGGCCAGGCAAAGTAAGGCGGGAATCGACATCGAAGGCCCGGGCTGAAGCCTGAGCATGCGCCAACAGAAAAGAAAACAGCGGCCCGAGCTATTGAGCGGGCCGCTGTTTTTTCTGAAGATTTGGACAGGGTTGGGCAGCCGCTTACTCCCGCTTGGCTGGGCCCGCCACGCTGTCTTCCTTGGCCAGCCTTACGCGCGCGCTCTCCAGCTTGTGCTGCACCTTGGCGACCTCAGAGGGCTCAAGATCGGGCGGGGCTGACCGGGCATACTCGGCGAGCGAGAGCTCCCACTGCGCAGCGGCCAGACGAATGCGGCCCGTCTTTTCATACAGATCGCCGAGGTGATCGTGGACGGTGGGATCTGTCTGGTCGCGATCCGCCGCCTGGCGCAGATTTTCCTCCGCAAGCTCGTACTGGCCGAGCTTGAAGTATGCCCAGCCCAGCGAGTCAAGGTAGGCGCCGTTCATGGGGTCCAGCTCGACGGCCTTGCGAATCAACTTCAGCGCCTCGGGCAGGCGGTTTCCCCTGTCGGCCAGCATGTAGCCCAGGTAGTTGAGCGTCATGGCGTTGGAGGGGTCGATGTCCAGCACCTGGCGAAAGTACTGCTCGGCGGGCTCATAGTGCTTTTGCCGCTCGGCCAGCGCACCGCGCAGGAAGAGCAGATACACCTGATCTTCTTTCTTGGTGGTGAGCGCAGCCGCCTTGTTCAGCGCGTCTTCGGCATCTTTCCAGCGGCGCAGGCGCGTGTCGATCTGGGCCAGCGTGAGCCAGATCGTGCGGTCCTTGTCTGTGTTGGTCAGCAGGCTCTTGGCCAGGGCGATGCCCTCGTCCGGATCGCTCTTGTCCGCGAGCTCGCCGGCGAGCATCAGCTTGAGGTCGGTGTTCTTCGGGTCGGTCGCGACCGCCTTGCGGGCGACCTCAATGGCTTTGTCAAACATCTTGGCGTCTCGGTAGGTGTCGACTTCACCTTGATAGCCGCGCAGCGCCTGGTCTCCGCCCAGGTCAATCAATTTCTGATAAGTGGCGATGGCGAGGTCTGGCTTGTTCTCTTCGTGATACAGGGCGCCGAGACGGTCGAGAAATATGCCGCGGTTGTTCTTCTCCTCCGCCGTGTAGGCGCCGTTGGCATGTGAGGTCAGATCGACCATGTGCTGGTAGACCTGAACTGCCTCGTCATAGCGCCCCAGAACGTCGAGGAGCAGGCCCTCGTTGTAGCCGGCTTCAAGCGAGTCAGGGTCCTTTTTGACAGCCTTGCGGATGGTGACCAGCGCATCTTCATAACGGCCCTGACGGCGCTGAATTTCACTGATGTGGATCAGGGCGCCGATGTCGTCGGGATCGGCATCGGACAGGTTCTTGTACTGCGTCAAGGCAGCGTCCAGCTGGTCGTCATTCAGCAGAGCCTGCGCCAGGGCGCCCATCACGCGCACATCGCCAGGGTCCAGGCCGGCAGCGCGCCTGTAGGCGGCGATGGCCTGAGTGGGCTGCTTGAGCTGGTCATAGGCCGCGCCGAGTGCGGACTCCATTTTGGAGGTGCGGTCTTGCACGGGCACATCTTCAATTACCTTGGCCGCGTGAGCAATGTCGTTACTTTCCGCATACAGCCGGGCGAGGTTCAAGATCGCATCTTCGGAATCCGGCTCGATGGAGCGGGCCAGCTTGAACTGCTCTTCGGCCTTGGCTGGCTCGTGCTTGACGTTGTAGAGCTGCCCCAGGACCATGTGGTCCTCAACGTCCCTGGGCTGGAGCGAGATGATCTTCTCAAACTCGGCGATTGCCTCGTCGAGTACGTTGCCGCTGGGCGAGGCGGACGAGACGGCATTTTGAGCCTCGCTCAATTGGCGAAGGTAGATGCGCCCCAGCAGCTTGTGCGCATCCAGATTGTCGGGTGAGGTTTTCAGCAGCGCACGCGCTGTGGTCTCCGCCTCATGGGCGCGGCCGGTCCGCAGATAGAGGTCGGCGAGCGCGTTGTTGAGCGCAGGTGAGTTGGGATCGGCGTTGAGGGCCGACTTGTACTCCTCGATGGCGTGGGCTACGTATTCGGGCTTTCCCGAATCGACAGCGTCATCCTCATAGATCGCGGCCATGGCGTCATGGAAGTAAGCTTTGGAGCGGTCGGGAGCCTGAGGGTTCGCGGGGGGGGGGATGGTTCCAGCGGGTGCGACAGACGGAGGGGTGGTCGAAACGGCTTTGGTTGCAGCCGTTTGAGCATGTACCGCAGTGAGCAGGAGACTGGATGCGGCGGCAAAAAGGAGCCAAGTTACTGTCTGATTGCGAATTGATCTCATCATCCTCGGGGATTCCATGCCTTTCGAGCTGGAAGAACCGCAATCCGCTCCATTCTGGAACAGAATGGCTGTAAGAGAGGGTTCGAGAGCACCATGCCCACTGTTAATGACGATTTTACCTGCGATTTGTCGCGCTGGCGCGGAAGGATGAGGCATTTTGGTGACTGGAGTGTGGAATGGGTCACGCTTGCGCGCCCGCAAATCCGTTCTGCGTGCCTGCTTTGCGGGGCTGCCGCGCCCCGCTGGCGGGCCTGAATTTTTATCCGACAGGGCAGCGAGACGCCTGCAAGTTCAGTGGCGGAAGTGGCGGATGCCGGTGAAGACCATGGCCATGCCGAGGCGGTCAGCGGCGGCGATCACGTCCTGATCTTTGACCGAGCCGCCGGGCTGAATGACGGCGGTGGCTCCGGCCGCGGCGACGGCCTCCAGCCCGTCAGGGAACGGGAAGAAGGCGTCGGAGCCGGCGACGGTGCCCTGGAGAGGCAGCACGGCTTTCTGTGCGCCAAAGCGTGCGGCGTCAACGCGGCTCATCTGGCCGGCGCCGATGCCGACGGTCTGGCCGTCGCGGGCGTAGACGATGGCGTTGGACTTGACGTGCTTGGTGACGCGCCAGGCAAAGAGCAGGCTGCGCAACTCCTCGGCCGTGGGCGGACGCCAGGTGACGACCTTCAGCTCCGTTTCCGTTACCCGTCCGGTATCGGCATCCTGCAGCAGCATTCCGCCTGAGACGTGCTTGGTCACGAAGCGGGGTGCGGCGGCATGGACTTCGACGAGGCGCAGGTTCTTTTTGGCGGCAAAGCGCGCCCGCGCCTCGGGCGTGAAGCTGGGAGCGGCGATGGCCTCGACAAACAGCTTTGCGATCTCCTCGGCTGCGTCTGCATCCACGGTGCGGTTGATGCCGATGACGCCTCCAAAGGCGGAGACAGGATCGCAGGCCAGCGCCTTCTGGTAGGCCTCAAGGATGGTCTCGCCAGTCGCCGCTCCGCAGGGATTGGTGTGCTTGATGATGGCCACCATGGGCTCATCGAACTCCTGCGTCAACTCCCAGCAGGCATCGAGGTCGACCAGATTGTTGTAGCTGAGTTCCTTACCCTGAAGCTGGGTGGCCCCGGCGATGCCCAGGCCCGAGCCATCGGCATAGAGCGCGGCACGCTGGTGGGGATTTTCGCCGTAGCGCAACGACTGCGCGAGCGGCATGTGGATGCGGAGCGTGGTGGGCAGGGCGGATGGATCGGGCGAGGCCGGCTCGCTCGGCACGGGCGCCTCTGCGATGCGGTCGAGGGTGTTCGCGATGGTGGTGTCGTAGGCAGCCGTGGTGGCAAAGGCCTGCTGGGCAAGACGCCAACGGGTGGCGCGGCCGAGGCAGCCGCGGGAGGATTTGAGTTCGCTGATGAGCTCAGGGTAATCGGCCACGCGCGTAACAATGGCGACATCCTCGAAGTTCTTGGCCGCGGAGCGAACCATCGAAGGCCCGCCGATATCGATGTTTTCAATGAGGTGGCCGAAGGGGACGCCAGGCTGCGCTGCGGTCTTTTCAAAGGCGTAGAGATTGACGACGACCATGTCGATGGGCAGTATGCCGTGCACAGCGACGGCGGCCTCGTGCTCGGCGTTACCGCGAATGTAAAGCAAGCCTCCATGGACGCGTGGGTGGAGCGTTTTCACGCGGCCATCCAGCATCTCAGGAAAGCCGGTGAGGTCGCTGATGTCCTGCACGCCGAGTCCCGCATCGCGCAAGGCGCGGGCAGTGCCGCCGGTCGAAACCAGTTCTACGCCAAAGCTGGCCAGGACCGTGGCGAATTCAACCAGGCCGGTCTTGTCTGTGACGCTCAAGAGTGCGCGACGAATGCGTTTTTCCGTACTCAAAGTCCTGCTCCTTGGGGCCTGGCTGACGATGGCTGCGACACAGGGCAGCAATTGTGGCATAGCAGGCCAAAGAACAGACTACAACCTACCGCCTGACCGCATAGCGGGATGAGGGACGGGCTGGCCATCGGGCGGAGGACAGACGACAGCGGCTGCAGCAGAAATGGATTACGATTAAACCCATGGGGACCCACTCATCGTTGCCCGAACCGGAGCTTCTGCCTCCGGGACAGGAGTTTGGCGCGCCGCCGCGGCCCGTGCGCCGGCGGCCGCAATGGGCAGTGTCTCCTGCGACGTATGTGCTGGTGGGGATCAACTGCCTGGTCTTTCTGGCGATGACGGGACGCGGCGTTAGCATTGGCAACCCGAATGCCGAGCAGCTTTTGACCTGGGGCGCGGATAACGCGGGCGCGGTGCTGTTGGGCGGACAGTGGTGGCGCATCGTAACGGCCATGTTTGTCCACGTGGGCCTGCTGCACCTGGCGACGAACATGTGGTGCCTGTGGAATCTGGGCCTTCTGGCGGAGCCGCTGCTGGGCTCTGCAGGCGTGTTGGCCGTGTATATCCTGACGGGTGCGGCGGGCAACCTGCTGTCCACGTTTGTGAACTGGGTGGGATTTCACGGGCAGGGCAATCCCGGCATGATTGCCTATGGGCCAGTCGGTGCAGGTGCGTCCGGGGCGGTGTTCGGCATTGCCGGAGCGCTGATTGTGCTGCTGAAATCGAATCGACTGCCGGTGCCGCCGCTGGAGTTAAAGAAGCTGCGCAAGTCAGTGATTTACTTTGCGGCTATCAACCTCGTGATCGGGTTTTCGATCAGCGTTGGCACGCGGGTGATTGGCTCCGGGCTGAGCATTGACAACATGGCTCACCTGGGCGGATTCAGCTCCGGGCTGCTTTTCGCGATGCCGCTGGTGCCGCGCCTGGGCTCACCGCGCAAGCTGTTTGTGACGCGCCTTCGGATTGCGGTGGGCATGGTCGTAGGAGTGCTGGGGCTGTTCGGGTTTTTCCTGGCGCAACTGCCGGGTTAGGCCGGTGGCCACCGCAGTCTGACCTGTGCAAGAATAAATCCGTCACGCGGGTCGTGGCCCCAAACCTACAGGAGGAATCCCATGGAACGTCGCGCATTCATTCAAAATGCAGCTTTGACTGCCGCTGCCGTCGCATCTGCAAGCAAAATGCGGGCATCCGCCAAAACTCCCGCGGGTCCGATTGTGCGCCGCACGCTGGGGCGCACCGGTGAGCAATTGTCCATGATCGGGTTCGGTGGGATTGTGGTGATGAACGAAAGCAACGGAGAGGCCTCGAACATTGTGGCCGAGGCCGTGGATCGCGGCATCAACTACTTTGACGTAGCACCGAGCTACGGCAATGCACAGGAGCGGCTGGGGCCGGCGCTGGCGCCATACCGCAAGAACTGCTTTCTGGCCTGCAAAACAGACGGCCGCATGAAGGACGATTCACGAGCGGATCTTGAGCAGTCCTTGCGGCTCTTGAAGACCGATCATGTGGATTTGTACCAGTTCCACGCGCTGACGAAGATGGCCGATCTGGACAAGGTTCTGGGGCCGGGGGGTGCAATGGAGACCTTCGAAGCGGCGAAGAAGGAAGGCAAGATTCGCTTTATCGGATTCTCGGTTCACTCTGCCGAGACGGCCGTAGCGGCCATGGATCGCTACAACTTCGACACCATTCTGTTTCCCATCAACTGGGTTCTGTTTACGCAGGCCGGTTTCGGTCCGCAAATTCTGAAGAAGGCGCAGGAGAAGAAGATGGGGATCCTGGCACTGAAGAGCATGGCCAAAACAACCTGGCCGGCGGATCAGAAGCAGAATCATCCCGAGCCGAAGTGCTGGTATCAGCCGGCGGCGTTTCCTGATGAGGCCTCACTGGGGCTGCGTTGGACGCTGGGACATCCCATCACGGCGGCAATTCCGCCGGGCGATGAGCGGTACTTCCGCCTGGCGATGGATGTAGCCCAGAACTACAAGCCGTTGGAGGCGCATGAAGAGCAGGCGTTGCTGGCGGGTGGGCGCGGCGTGGAACCGATCTTCCACCTGGGAAATGACGTGTAAGTCTTCACAGCCTGCGGGTGCCGTGTGCGGCCCCAGGCGACAGGTGAGCGGCTATCGCGTGGCGGTGGCCGCAAATTTCTTAACCATGGCCAGCAGCAGTTTGCGGTCGCTCTCATTCAGGTTGGAAGAGTAGCGGCGAATCTGCGTGAGGAAGCGCAGCTCATCGTCCGAGAGCTTTTGCGTGCTGAGTTGCCTGCCGGGCGCGTCCTCTGAGAAGAACTGCGAGATGGGTAGATCGAGGGCGATGGCAATCTTTGACAGCGTGTCCAGCGAGGGCACAGTGTGGCCGTTTTCCACCCGCGAGAGGTAGCAGCGCAGCAGGCCGGTTTTCTTTTCGATGTCGCCCTGCGAAAGCCCTTTCTGGAGGCGGTGCGCGCGGATGGTAGTGCCGATTTTCATCATGTGCTCGCTCCTGCTTTGAGGCTTACCGGGATTACTGGTCCGGTAGCAACCAGGAAGGTATTGTATAAATGGTTAACACGCAGGATATGCGATTGCAAGCGAATTTTTTCCTGCGCGGATTAAGATTTCGTCATGCTACTTGTCGCAGCCTCCCGGGCTTCCTGACGCTTTCACTCCGTTGAAAAGAATCGGTCGATGCGAGTGGGGGCATCGGCGGCGTTTTCAGGGCGGAATCGGGTTCAGTAGTCTGGGCTCTCACAGACGGGACCGGGGTCAGGGTACATTGCGGCGTCGACGGGTCTGCGGAGTGTTTGCATCGATGTCGGAAAGGTGCGAACAGCCTCCGGTCGAATGCCCTGATCGTTGCCCCTGGAGTCTCGTGGTACGCCTGCGCGGATTTTTCCCGGAAGGGTTTTTCAGTGGTCGAGGCTGCGTAGTTGATGGGGACGAAGCGGCTAAGGCATCGGGCCGCGGTATGGTGTCGCATAACCGCGGCCCGAGGGCGGTGACCTGCCCGTCAGCCTCTGCCTTTGGTGACCAGGCGAAAGAGAAAGACCACCAGGACTGCTCCGCCAATGGCAATCAGGATGGTGTAGAGGAGTCCACCGGAAGGCGAGATGCCGAGCAAGCCGGCAATGAATCCGCCCACGATCGCGCCCACGATGCCAAGCGCCACATCGACGATGAACCCGTAGCCGCCGCCTTTCATGATCTTTCCCGTGGCCCAACCGGCCACAAGACCAACAAGAATCCACCACAGAAAATGCATAGCTTCCTCCTTCACTTTCCGTTGTAACAAGGACATCCTGAGCCGCGGAGAGCAGGAGCTAGCCGCAGGCTCAAGAAAGGAGCCGTAGCTTGGCGCATGGTGAAGATGGCCTTTGCCCGGCTGCGCCGCATCTTACATCCGCCTGGTGGAGTCTGAATATCAGGATTTTGCGGGCGCCTGTTGCTCAGGGGACAATCGTGGGCGCGGCAGTCGTGTTTTCCGCCTCGGGGGAGCCGTAAGGGCAATGGCGACAGCCGGAGCCGCAGCAGGAACCACGTTTGAGATGATAGGCCGCGGTGAACACCATCTTGCCGTCTTCGAAGTAGTAGTCCTCGTGAGCGGGCGCGGGTTGTGCGGCAGGCAGCGTGAAGTCCATGTGTCCATTGTCGCGGATTTTCGCGGGTGGCGCAGCGGGTAAAATCGAAGAATGACTCTCACGCCGCGGGATCGCGCAAAGCGCATCAAAATCATTCTCTTCGATGTGGATGGGGTATTAACGGATGGGACGATCTGGCTGGTGCCCGCGCCGGCGCAAACGGCCGAAGCTGCGGCAACGCAGGCGCACCTGTCAAAGGTTGAGGGCCAGATTGGATTTGGCGTTCACTCCGCGACGATGACCGAGGCCAAGGGCTACAGCGCGCACGATGGAACGGCCATTTCGCTGGCGCGGCTGGGTGGCATGAAGTGTGGCATCATCACCAAGCGCATCAGCGAGACGGTGGCCACGCGGGCGCGCGACCTGAAGCTGGAGTTCGTGTATATGGGCCAGGCCTTCAAGATGAAGCCGGTACGAGAGATTATGGCCAGCGAAGGCGTGACGCTGGAAGAGATTGCCTATGTGGGCGACGATGTGATCGACCTGCCGGTGATGCGCGAGTGCGGCTTTGCGGTGGCGGTCGCGAATGCGCGGCAGCAGGTGAAGGACGAGGCGCATTATGTGACGCCGAACGCGGGCGGCTATGGCGGCGCACGCGATGCAGTCGAGTACATTCTGGAAGCCAAGGGAGTGCTCAGCAAGGTCATTGAGGAGTACATCGATGAGAGCAACCCCATCTCGCCCTCGATGGACATTGGCAAAGGCGGGGACCTGGCCTAGCCGGTCTGTGTTGAGATTGGAATCAGGGTCTGTTCACACTACCAGGGAGGATGGCGTTGCAATCGAAAATGGGGCCAGACGAAGCCGGGCCCGAAGGCTGTGGCGGGTCCACCGTCGAGGGCGAGAATGAAGTATGGCCCCATTTTTGCCGCAACCCGAAGGGCCGGGACCAATTTTCCCGATTTCTGCGTCGATCGTCGCTAGCAGACACCCGGTATGCGTCACTCCTCACTCCTTGAACTCAAAAAAATTGGCTCCCGGCGCCACCGCCCTGGTAGTGTGAACAGACCCTAGGTGCCGCGCGCCAGGCTGAAGATGAGCACGGCAAGCACAATGAGGCTGATCAGGACGTAGAGGCGGTCGCGCTCAAGGAAGAAGCCTGCGGCGGCCAGGCCTACGCGCGCGACAGGCGTCGCGATGAGCAACACCAGGCCCAGTTGAATGATGCCCAGACTGTTGAGGTGCGCAGCGGACTTGCAGATGCCGACAAGGTTACGCAGGTTAGAGCTTTCCAAGGCGAAACTGCGATAGGTGGCCGAGTCGGCATGGTGCAGGGCGAGATAGAAGACGCCGCCCACCAAGACAACAGAAGCGGCCAGCAGGACTCCTGCGCGCAACAGATTGCCGATGAAGCCCTCTAAACGAGTGTCATCCATCAGCTCTATACCTTTCCCGTGATGCCGTTGACGATCATTTCAATGGCCAGCGCTGCTATGACAACTCCAAAGACAATTCGCAGGGTTCGCACAGGCGCGTGGACGAGTACTTTGGTTCCTAGATAGGCGCCGGCCAGCACGCCGAGCATGACCGGCATGGCGACGCGCGGGTCAATGTAGCCGCGGCTGAGGTAGACGCCCGCACTGGCCGCGGCGGTTACGCCGATCATAAAGTTGCTGGTCGTTGTGGAGACTTTGAAGGGAATCTTCATGGCTCGGTCCATGGCAATGACTTTGACCGCGCCGGACCCAATGCCGAGCAGACCGGAGAGCGCGCCGGCGCCGAACATGAGCCCGAACCCGGTGGGCACATGTTGCACGCCGTATTCCTGACGCGTGCCGCGAACCGGGAAGTTGCTGCCCAGCCGCAACAAGCGGGCCAGACGGTCCGATGAGACGAGATTGTCCGCCTCGGATTGGGAGCTGGCAAGCGATTGATAGGCAGACTGAATCAGGACCAGTCCAAAGATGATGGCGATGATGTGGGTGCTGGTGAACGCAGCGAGATATGCTCCCAGCACGGCGCCGATGGTCGTAGCGATCTCCAGCAACATGCCGATGCGGATGTTGGAGTAACCCTCTTTGACGTAGGCGGCGGCGGCTCCGGAAGAGGTGGCGATGACGGAGACGAGCGACGCTCCAATTGCGTATTTGAGATCGACGCCCAGGGCCAGGGTGAGAACGGGGACGATGACAACGCCTCCGCCAAGTCCGGTGAGTGCGCCCAGAAAACCCGCAAGCGCGGAGATAGCGCCGACCACCAGTGAGAACGTGAGTGCTGTCATCCAGTGATCCTGTGTTGCAGGGCTCCTTTTGGGCTGTGCCGCGGGCTGGAAAAAGGCGGCCTTGTTCAAATCCTCATACTACTAGCAAGATGCCCGGAACTTCTGCCGGGTTGTCTTTTGCCGGCCGGCGGGCTCTGCCGCAGCGATCGTTGCGAACTTGCGTGTGCCCCTTAGCCTATGGGCTGAAGGTGCGCGGTGAAGTGGCGCAGGAACGGGGCCTGGTGGGTGATCTTCATGCCGCGGATCGAGGCACGCTTCTTCCAGACTTCCAGAATCACCTCGACGAGATAGTCGATGTGGCTCTGGGTGTAGACGCGGCGGGGGATGGCGAGCCGCACCAGGTCCATCTGCGCGGCGGCGGCGAACATGAGGGTTCCGATTTCGACCGAGCGGACGCCGCCTTCAAGATAGAGCTCGGCGGCCAGGGCTACGCCGGGAAATTCCTCGACGGGAATGTGCGGTAGAAACGCGCGAGCGTCGATGTAGATGGCATGGCCTCCGGGCGGCTGCACAATGGGCACACCCTCTGCGGCAATGTGATTGCCGAGATAAGCGGTGGAGGCGATGCGGTAGCGCAGGTAGTCCTCTTCGAGCGCCTCCTGAATGCCGACGGCGATGGCTTCGAGGTCGCGGCCGGCGAGTCCGCCATAAGTTGGATAGCCCTCGGTCAGGATCAGCAGGTCCTTCTCCTGTTGCGCGAGCAGGTCGTCGTTGGTGCAGAGGAAGCCGCCGATGTTGGCCATGCCGTCTTTCTTGGCGGACATGGTGCAGCCATCGCCCAGCGCGAACATCTCCTGCGCAATCTCCTTCGGTGACCTGTCGGCATAGCCCGGTTCGCGCAGCTTGATGAACCAGGCATTCTCGGCAAAGCGGCAGGCGTCAAAGTAGAGCGGGATGCCGTGCCGTTTACAGACTTCGCTGACCTGTCGCGCGTTCTGCATGGAGACGGGCTGGCCGCCACCCGAGTTATTGGTAACGGTCAGCATCACCAGCGGAATTCTCTCGCGGCCCACGCGCTCGATCAGGGCCTCGAGCGCGGCGACGTCCATGTTGCCCTTGAAGGGATGATGCAGGGCGGGTTGACGGCCCTCGGGGATGACGAGATCGACGGCTTCGGCGCCTACAAATTCGACGTTGGCACGCGTGGTGTCAAAGTGGGTGTTATTGGGCACCACGTCGCCCTTCTTGCAGGCCACGTTGAAGAGGATGCGTTCGGCGGCGCGGCCCTGGTGTGTGGGAATCACATGCTTGTAGCCGCAGATCTCCTGAATCGAATTGCGGAAGCGCTCAAAGCTGTGGCTCCCGGCGTAGCTCTCATCGCCCTCCATGATAGCGGCCCACTGGTGGGTAGACATGGCGCCGGTGCCGGAATCGGTGAGCAGATCGATCAGGACGTCGTCGGCGGGCAGAAGGAAGAGGTTGTAGTGCGCTGCCTTGAGAAGTTTTTCGCGCTGCGTGCGGGTGGTCCAGCGGATGGGCTCGACGCTCTTGATGCGAAACGGTTCGATGATGGTCCTGATCGGCATGAAGATGCTCCAATGGTTGCGTGCAGGCCGCACCGCGTGTGAGCAGGGGCGGCGGGAATGCATGGATACAGCGCACCAGAGAGTCTAACGCTGCGCGGCGGGCGCAGGCGGTGACGTGGGTGCGATCGCGCAAATACTGCAGAGCTGCGCAGGAGCATTCCAGACTTCGTCGGCCTCAGGGTTGACTCGATTTGCCAGGGGCGACAAGAATGGCTTGGCCCGGGTTGAGCCGGTTGCAGGGAGTGCCAATGCTGAAGACGGAAAAGCAGGAGATATTGCGCGCACTGCAGGTGGGGCGGGATGCGCTGGGCGAGGCGCTGGCAGGGGTGGATGAGGAGCAAGCGCGGCGAAGACCGCCTGGTGGCGGCTGGTCGATCCTCGGGTGCGCCGAGCATGTGGCGATCTCAGAGCGGTATTTGCTGTCGCGCCTGACCAGCGCGACGCGAACGGATCAGGCGCTGGAGAATCGCGTGCGGGAAGAGAGGATTCCGGTGCGGGGGCTCGACCGTTCCTGGCCGGTCGCTTCGCCGGAGGGAGGGTGGCCGACGGGGCGCTTCGCGAGCGTGGACGAGGCGCTGGCGGATTTTGATGCGACTCGCGCGGAGACGGTGCGTTTTGTTGAGACGTTCGAGGATGACCCGCGACGCTGGCTCACCGATCATCCGGTGATTCCGGGCCCGGTGAACCTGGTGGAGATTCTGCTGACAATGGCGGTTCACCCGGCACGGCACGCAAAGCAGATTGCGGAGATACGGGAAGGGATGCGCATTGACGGGCGGGGGACTGCGCCGTAGGCTCATGGTATGGAATTCAGGGTCAGTGAACTGGAGAAGGAGCCGGTCGAGTTTGCGCTGGAAATGCCTCCGGGGGCAATCGATTTTGGCGAAGAGGCAGAGCAGGATGGACCTCTGGAGGCTTCCGGCCGCGCCGAGGTGATCCACGAGCACCGTGGGCCGCGGGATATTGTGGCGGATATCCGGCTGAAGGGGCAGTTCAAGGGCAGCTTTCATGCGCCGTGCGCGCGGTGCGTGGAGCCGGTGACGATTCCCCTGGCGGCGGAGTACGACCTGATCTTCCGCCCGATGGGAGCGGACGCAGGGGCCCCGGAGCGGTCGATTACAGCGCCGGAGACGGAAATCGGGTATTATCAAAAGGACAGTCTTTTGCTTGAGGATGTGCTGCGCGAGCAGGTGCTTTTGTCCCTGCCAGCGCGGATACTGTGCAAGCCGGACTGCAAAGGACTTTGCCCTCGCTGCGGGAAGAATCGCAATCTGGAGCCGTGTTCCTGCGATGAGGGTCCGAGCGACCCCCGCTGGGAGGCGCTTTCCGGGCTCCGTAGCCAGATAAAGTCCTGAAAAGAAACGACCCCAGAGAATACGGGTGTCCTGTTCGCGCCGGGTGGCATTGGAGACCTCGTGCGGTCTGAAATTGCCTGGCGCTGGGGACAGAGATACGAAAGGAATTGCATCATGCCGAATCCGAAAAGGCGCCACTCGACGCGCCGTACCGCCAACCGCCGCGCTCACGACTTTTTGACGGCCAGCGGGCTCTCAGAGTGCCCCAGCTGCCACGAGAAGAAGCTGCCCCATCGGGCATGCCCCAAGTGCGGCGAGTACAAGGGCCGCGCGGTTGTGGATACCAAGGAAGCAGCCAAGTAGACAGGGCGCGAATGCTCATCGATATTGCGCTGGACGCCGTGGGTTCCGATAAGGCTCCCGAGCCGGAGATCCGGGGGGCAATACTTGCCTGCCGGCAACTGCCGGTGCGGGTGCATCTGATCGGCCCGGAACCGGAGTTGCGCGATCTGCTGGATGAGCACCTGGAAAATGAAGACCTGCCGATCGTCATCCACCACGCCTCAGAGCGAATCGGGATGGGCGAAAAGGCGGCGCATGCCGTGCGCTCCAAGCGTGACAGCTCCATGCGCGTGGGCCTGAAGCTGGTGCGCGAACGCAAGGTCGCAGGTTTTGTGACGGCGGGCAACACGGGTGCCGCGATGGCGACGGCGAAGATGGTGCTGGGCGCGATGCCGGGAGTGGATCGTCCGGCGCTTGCGACACCGATGCCGACTTCCAAGGGGAATCCGTGCGTGCTGCTGGATGTGGGCGCGAACGTAGACTGCAAGGCGCACAACCTTGAGCAATTCGCCGTGATGGGCGAGATGTATGCCCGGAGCGTGTTGAAGATCCGTCAGCCGCGGGTCGGATTGCTGTCGATTGGCGAGGAAGAGACCAAGGGTAACGACCTGACGCGCGAGGCTTTTCCGCTGCTGAAGGCGCTGCCGATTCACTTTATCGGCAATGTGGAAGGGCGCGACATCTTCAACGGCAATGCGGACGTGATTGTCTGCGATGGCTTTGTGGGGAATGTGGCGCTGAAGACTAGCGAGGGCATCGGGCGGTTTGTGCGCGATGTGCTGCGCGAGTCGCTTACGCGGACGGTGACGGCGCAGGTGGGCGCGCTGCTCTCGCGGCGGGCATTCAACGACTTCCGTCGGCGACTGGACTACACCGAATACGGCGGCGCGCCGCTCCTGGGCGTGCGCGGAGTGTGCATCATCGGCCACGGTTCGTCGAATGAAGTGGCGATCTATAACGGCATCCGCGTGGCGCAGGAGTTTGCCAAGGCGGGCACGAACGAGAAGATTGAGGCGGAGTTTGCCAAGCGTCCGCCACGTACCAAAGGCGATGCCGACAAGCCGGACGCGACGATCCAGTAGCGCCCCGATCCTATGACCAAATCAATTGACCGGACGCTGAAGACGTGGGCGGATTTGCTTGCCTGCCCGGCCTGCCTGGGCGCGTTGCGTGAAGAGGCGGAAACCGTGGTGTGCATGGCCTGCGGACGCGTGTATCCGGTGATGGATGGGATTCCAGTATTGATCGCCGAGCGGGATCAGGCTCCGAGATCCAAGTAGGTTCGCATCCCGAGGTCTAGACCGATCCTGGCGCAAGCCGCAGAGCGATCAAATTCCCCATCCGGCATATTCCCTACCGCACGCAAGCAGGCGAGCCACCGCGCTGATGCGTTAACGCCGGTGATAAAACGGCAGCACAATTAGCGCCGCGATGCCGAGAGCCGTGAAGATCGCCAGCGCCAGCAGACTGTAGAGCAGCACCAGATTGGGTCCTTTGGACGGTTCTGGCTCTGGCACTGGCGCCGTGTCGCGCGTCGGTTCTGGCTTGCGGAAATCACTCATATTTGAGCGACTCGACGGGGTCAAGCTGTGCGGCGCGTGTGGCGGGGACGGTACCGAACAGGACCCCGACCAGCGTGGCTGCGGCCAGCGCAACGACCACCGACCATGGAGAGATGGGCAACGGATAATCCGTAAAGTAGCGGATCGAGAGCGGTACCGCAAGGCCCACCACAATGCCGAGCATCCCCCCGCTGAGTGAGATGATGATCGCTTCGGCGAGAAACTGAAGCTTGATTTCGCGATAGGTGGCGCCCATCGCTTTGCGGATGCCGATTTCGCGGATGCGCGACCGAACATTGGCAAGCATGATGTTCATGATGCCCACGCCGCCAACGGCGAGCGTGACGGCGGCCACCATGACCAGCACGGCGGTGAGAATGTTGGAGATGGAAGCCGCTGTGGTGAGCAGCTCCGTCATGTTGAAGACCGTGTAGACGGAGTTCGGCTTGTGTCGAGCCGCGATGACTCGTTGAATCTCCTTCGATGCATCGGGAACCTGATCCATATTGCGAATGGAGAAGAAGATCTGCTTTACGCTGTCTGTTCCGGTGAAGTAGCGGGCGACGGAGTAGGGAACCAGGATGGTCTCGTTGGAAATCTCCGACTGGCCGAAGGTGTCCACGCTTTCCTTGAAGGTGCCGATAATCGTGAACGGGATGCGGCTGATGGAAAAGGTACGGCCAATGGCTTCGCTGGAGCTGCCGAACATTTCGCGCGCAAAGGGCTCGGTGACCACGGCGCACTTAATATGTCCGTTTTCGTCCTGGTCATCGAAAAAACGGCCGGAGAGCACAATCAGGTTTCGCACGTCGCGGTACTGGGGGGTCACGCCCAGCACCAGCGTGTCCTTCACCACGCCGCCACCGAAACTGATGCGGTCATGCATCTCGAGCATGGGCGATGAATAAATCACGCTGGGCACGCGAGCGAGCACGGCCGTCTGATCTTCGAGCGTTAGATAGTCGTTATATAGAACATTTTCTGCTCCGATTGCTCCGCCCCCGGAGTATTCGACCTCAACCATATTGGTGCCGATTTTCTGGATTTCATCGAGGATAAAGCGCTTTCCGGTCAGCCCGATGGTCACCACCAGGATGACCGAAGCAGTTCCGATGACCATGCCGAGAGCGGTCAGGGCAAAGCGAAGCTTACTGGCGCGAAAGCTGTCGATGGCCAGCTTCACAATCTCGCTCAGCAGCATGGTACGGCGTGCGCTCAGCAGCGTCTGCTGAAAGGCGTGCTCACGGGCCTGTTCGACTGGATTCATGCGGTCCTGTAAAGAGAAGATGCACGAGCCCGCAAACTGGCTTCGACAAAGAATTGCCGCAGACCCGGACCGGCGGAATTGCTTCCGTCTTTCATCATATTGGTTCAACCGTCCGGTTGCAGCCTTAAGCGGATAGTGGGGCCGCCGAATGTGCCGATTGCGCGACCCCGACCGGCCTGAGAGAATCGTGGGCAAGATGATAAAGCTCGATGCACATCAGCACTTCTGGCGGTATAACCCGGCCGAGCATACGTGGATGACGGATGCGATGAAGGTCTTGAAGCAGGATTATCTTCCTGGAGATCTGGCGCCTCTGCTTCGCGCGAGCGGCTTCGATGGGTCCATCGCCGTGCAGGCGCGCCAGAGCCTGGAGGAGACCCGATGGCTGCTCAATCTGGCCGCCGACCACGATCAGATCAAAGGGGTGGTGGGATGGGTGGACCTGTGCTCGCCCGGTTTGCGCGGGCAGCTTGAAGAGTTCGAAGGCCATCGCCGCCTGGTTGGCGTCCGACATGTGTTGCAGGATGAGCTCGACGACGCATTCATGATGCGCCCCGATTTTCGTCGCGGAATCGCCCAGCTTGCCGAGTTCGGACTCGTTTACGACGTGCTGATCTTCCCACGGCATCTTCCGCTGACCATCCAGTTTGTGCGCCAATTCCCAGAGCAGCAGTTTGTGGTGGATCACATGGCAAAGCCCGCGATTGCAGAGGGACTGATCGAGCCATGGGCGCGGGATCTGCGCGAGCTGGCGCGGTCCGGCAACGTTGCCTGCAAGGTCTCCGGCATGGTGACTGAAGCCCGCTGGAAGGGCTGGCGGGCGAAGGACTTCCATCCTTATCTGGATGTGGTTCTGGATGCATTCGGCCCGGAGCGCCTCATGATCGGATCCGACTGGCCGGTTTGCACGCTGAGCGGGGAGTACGGAAGCACGATGGACATCGTCATGGAATACGTCAAGCGACTGACAACTTCAGAGTCGGCCGCCATCCTTGGCGGGTGCTGTGCGCGGGTCTATGGCCTGGACCCGGATGCAAGAGTTCCGCGAGCTACGGCAGATTGAGTGCGGGACGAAAGCGGCGGAATGAGCAGACCTGCCAGGTTTGGAGCTGATTTGTGCGATCGTTTTAGCGCACCGCATCCCTGCGGGATTGTCCCGCTCGAACACAGATCGGAAGCATCCAAGCCCATCGCCGATGACAGGCGAGATGCTTCGCAGGAAAACATGCGCGGACACATCGCCGTCGCCCATCAGACCTTGCTTTTTCGGTCTTGATCGGCATCGTCGGAAGCAGCTTTAGAGTGCTTCGCTTCGATGCCTCCGGCTTGGGCCTTCCTGAGGTCTTCGCCTAAGATAACGGCCTCGGCTATCTCACGCATGGACTTTCGCCGCTGCCGGCTTTCTGTCTGCATGGCCCGGTAGGCTTCGTCCTCGCTCATCGACAAATCGCGTTGCAGGATGCCCTTTGCGCGGTCGACTGCCTTGCGCGTCTCTAATCTGCCGGTGAGTTGGACGTTTTCCGATTCCAGCCGGGCGCGTTCAATCTCTGCGCCCACCAGAAATCCGAGCATGGAAAGCAGGCGAACCTCGTTTGTCGAGTGTTGATACGTGAGGCGGTGCTGCAGGTTGATCACACCAACCACTTTGCTCGCGCACAGAATGGGCGTGCAGAGCATAGCCTCAAAACGATCTTCGGGCAGGTTTTTGAAGGGCTTGAATCGAGGATCATTGGAGGCATTCGACGAAATCGCTACCGGCTCACGATGCTCTGCAACCCATCCCGTTATGCCTTGCCCATATTGAACGCCTAGTCGATCGACCAGGTCTGCGTGTGGATTCTTGGATGCGCGCAGGACGAGCTTATCCTCGTCGAGCACGTAGATAAAGCAGGAGTCGCAAGGTATGACCGAGGTTACAAACTCGACGATGCGGTTAAGAACGACGTGGAAGGAATCTGCCGAGGCGATGCGGCTGCTGATTTCATGCAGAAAATCAATCTGTGCGAGGCCATCGCGGAAGCCAGCCATCGTGGAAGTAGATACGGCAACCCTGGGAACACTTGATTTGTCTTGAAACTCTGGCGTGCCTGGAAAGGATGCCGGCCGTGCATGCGGCTCCGCATTTGGCGGGATCGCGACCTTCAGAGCGTCTCCTCCGCGCTTCTGCTCGAGAACCTTCCCCGCATACTGAGCAGCTTCATTGACGATGAAGCCCATCTTGGGTCGGGAAGGCTCGAAATCCGGCGTGATTCCGTAATGAGCAAGCTCTTCTGTCGTGGTAGGGCCGATAGAGATGATGGCCATAGAGAGTAATCCTGCGCGCATCGCGGGCACACTTTGCAGTCGCTCAGCAACCTGGAAAAGATGAATCACCTGCACAGCCGTCATGAAGAGCAAAACATCATAGTTACCGCGAGCAATTCCATGAACGCATTCTTCCAAAGGCGCAAGGTCTTCCGGCAAGGCCCACTGATAAACCGGAACCTTGGTGACGGAGCCGCATTTCAGCGTCAGATCCGTTAGAAATTCAGGGTTCGAGGCTCCATACTCCTGAACGGCAACGCGCATCTCCGCCAGCGAAGGGCCTAACTCCTGTTCGATCGCCTGCATCAGTTCGCGCCAGGTGGCGGGCTCAGGCGCTGTTGCGGCAACGGGCACCTGGAGCTCACGCAATGCGGTGTACGGCTTGGGGCCGCGAGCCGCTATCTTGACCTTACGAAGAGCCTTGAGAAACGCCTCGCGGTCGCGCATCGTGGCCACCGCCTCGACCAGGGCGCGAACACCGATGCCGGTGAAAAAGACGACGAGGTCAAATTCGCCGCGAAGTAAAGCATCGGCAAAGTCAAGCGCATCTGTATTGGACGCAAGCGGAATTTCTCGCATACAGGGGACGAGGAAGGGCTCTCCGCCATAAGTGCGGATGAGTTTGGCGACCTCGATTGAACGACGCGACTCGAGCGAAAGAACGCGCAGTCCTCTGAAGTTCGCATGAGCCAAGTGCACTCTCCCAAGCGCGGGACCAAGTCTGCGCGCTTTCTGATGCCTGCCAAAACTGTCTGTAGTTGCACCGGCAGGCTCGCCCAATGTGTTCACGCCGTATCGGAAAATACTGGCGATTTGCGGTACCGGATGCTGTGATTCTAGACACCGATGCCTCATGTCGCAAGCCTGAAGCAAAGATGAAGGATGAGCGAATCAGGCAAATTGAGCCAGAATGCCACTAGAGACCTTAATGCAATGTGTTTCCTCACCTCTCGAAATTGAAGACCGCCCACATGGCGAAAATCGTTAGAGGGGAATCCGGCCGGCTTACGATTCAGGGAACGCCGAACGGCTCAGGCGGGGAGCACGACGCTGATCGGCAATCAATTAGCGACACATCGGGGTGCAGCAATTGCTCGACCTGATATCGAGATTTAGCACAGGGTCTCAGGGGAATTCAAGAGACAATCCCCAAATATCTTCCATCAAAAGTACTTCCATCTCCCGGATCTATTCTTTTTGGGCGCGCCGAATACTTAGTCCTCGCGCACTCGACGTGAAAAATGCGATTCCCCCTTGATCCTTATTCGAGAAGGCACTACTATGCACTACAGATGGGAGACAAAGCCGTCTCTCTTGCATCCTCAAACCCCGCACCCTGCCGTGCCGGGTCCATTCAAAAAGACAATTCTGTTGTTCCATGCTCCGTGACGAGCCTGAATTCTCCGCAGTACCTGCGGCATTCAACCTGGTCTCGACATCGATCTGCGCTTGCACGCGGGTTGGATATCCACTGAACTTCACTGCCGGATCGCTTCGGCTGCGAGCGTTTCAAAGGACATGGCATGGAAGTACTTTCAACGGCACCTTCAGCGGAATTCACGACGGAGCAGAAGCAGTATCTTCTGGGCTTCTTTGCATCCGCAACTCAACGGAACGTACAGCCGTTTGTTGGTCATACGCCTGAGGGTCTCATCACGCACGACCCGGAATCCGGCGCTGCGAACCAGGCTGAGAGTGCGGAAGAAGCCTATTTCGGAACTCCAGTTTCTGATCTCTGCCGCGAAGAAGTGTGGAAGCATGATCAGAATCCGCTCGACATCTGGGACAAGCTACTCGTCCATGCCGACCAAAATCGCGCCCCGTCTGCCGAGGATATATTTCGTTTCAAGTTTCACGGCCTGTTCTATGTCGCGCCGGCGCAGGACTCCTTCATGCTGCGCTTGCGCGTGCCCGGCGGGATCTTA
>JAKBHH010000128.1 GCA_021836865.1 Acidobacteriota bacterium | reverse complement strand
GGGAACTGGCCTATGTTGCGCCGGGTTATGCCACGGCAGCGCGCGCAAAGCTTAGCGCCAAGTTGCTCGAAGTTCTCCCCGCGGGCCTGGAAAAATTCTTCTTCGCCACCAGCGGTACGGAGGCCAATGAGGCGGCTTTCAAAATCGCGCGCATGTTTACCGGCAAGACGAAAATCATCTCGCGCTACCGTTCGTATCACGGCTCCACCATGGGCTCGATTGCGGCTACCGGCGACCCGCGCCGCTGGGCGATGGAGCCCGCGGGCAAGGCCGCCGGCGTTGTCTTCGCGCCCGAAGCCAACTGCTACGACTGCCCGATCAGGCACACCTATCCCGGCTGCGATATCGCCTGCGCGCATTACATCGAGCACATGATTCGTAACGAAAGCGACGTGGCGGCCATCATTCTGGAGCCTGTGGTGGGCACGAATGGCGTGCTTGTTCCGCCGCCGGAATACTTCCCCCGCCTGCGCGCAATCTGTGACCGGCATGGCGTGCTGATGATCGCCGACGAAGTGATGGCCGGCTGGGGCCGCACGGGCAAGTGGTTTGCCGTCGATCACTGGAACGTGAAGCCGGACATCCTGGTCACCGCCAAGGGCATTACTTCGGCGTATGTGCCGCTGGGCCTTTGCGCCACCACAAAGCAGATCGCGGACTACTTTGAGGATCACTACTTTTCGCATGGGCATACGTATGAGGCGCACCCGATCACGCTGGGTCCCGCCGTGGCCACCATCGAGGAAATGCAGCGGCTCAAACTCGTAGAGCGGGCGGCGGAACTCGAGCCCTATGTGCGTGAAAAGCTCGAAGCTCTCAAGGCAAAGCACCTCTCGATCGGGGACGTGCGTGGGCTCGGCCTCTTCTTTGCGGTCGAGATCGTGAAGAGCCGCGCGACGAAGCAGCCCTTCAACACCATGCGCGACAAGGTCGAGGGCAAGCCGCTGGTTGTCGATCAGATTGCGGCAAAGATGATGTCCGATGGTGTCTCCATCCAGGCATGGGTGAGCCATTTCGTCATCGCACCTCCGCTCATCGTCACAAGAGAAGAACTCGATCTGGGCATCGCTGCGCTGGATCGGCACCTCGGCATTGCCGACGCGCTGGTGGAGTTGTAGACGTCGGGCGGAGGCTTGCGCGCCGGCGAACCGCCCGTTTGATCAGGGCACGTGCATCGATCAATCGAAGACCACCGTCTTGTTTCCGTAGCAGAGGATGCGCCGGTCAAGGTGCCAGCGCACGGCGCGCGACAGCACCAGGCGTTCGAGGTCTCTGCCGCGCGCGACCAGATCCTCGACCTGGTCCCGGTGCGAGATGCGGGCCACGTCCTGCTCGATGATGGGGCCGTCGTCCAGTACCTCAGTGACGTAGTGGCTGGTGGCGCCAATCAGCTTGACGCCGCGCGCGTGGGCCGCGTGATAGGGCCGCGCGCCGGTAAAGGCGGGCAGAAACGAGTGGTGCACATTGATGATGGAGGCCGGATAGCGGGCGACGAAAGCCGGCGGAAGGATCTGCATGTAGCGCGCCAGCACGACGAGGTCAATCTTGTGCTCTGCGAGCAGCGCGAGTTGCCGTGCCTCTGCCTCGCCGCGCATGGCGGCGGTGACCGGAATGTGCTCGAAGGAAATGCCATAGAAGGCTGCCAGCGGCTCGACTTCGCGGTGGTTGGAGACGATGACGGGAATCTCGCAGTCCAGCTCACAGGAGCGCCAGCGGTGGAGCAGGTCGGCCATGCAATGCATGTACTGCGAGCAGAAGAGCGCGACGCGCGGCCTGAGAGCGTTCGAGACAAGATTCCAGCGCATATCGAGTTCCGCTGCCAGCGGGCCAAAGGCCTGCCGGAAACGGTCGAGATCAAACGGCGGAGCGCCGGCTGAGCCGTTCAGCGCAAACTCCACGCGCATGAAGAACAGGCCCAGATCGTGGTCCTGGTGCTGGTCGGCGTGCAGGATGTTGGCGCTGTGTTCGTAGAGCAATCCGGCTACGCGGGCCACCAGGCCTTTGCGGTCCGGGCAATCAATCAGGAGAACTGCGGAATCTTTCATGTTCCTTCAGAGTAAGGCATCCCGGCCTTCGGGCGGTTTTGCGCGCATCTCTAAAAAGGCCGAGGCTGGCTTGCCCCGGCCATGCGCACATCTCGAAGGAAATCTCCCTCATGGATCCATGCAGCAAACCTACCGGCTCCCCGCTCAGACTGCGGGCTCTACACGGGCCGGCAGCGGCGCACTGAGCTGGGCGCGCAGGTGCGACGCGAGATCGGCGACCACGCGCAGCCGGTCCGCCGCGGGCGCGGAGAGCTCGCCCGAGAGAGCCAGTTGGGAGTGAAGCAGCAGTCCGGCGACGGTGGCCTTCAACTCGGCTTCCATGGCCGTGGCGGCGGCGCGGCGAGCCAGCGCCTGCTCACGTTCGCGACGATGCAGCGCGGCGCGAATCTCGCGGATGAGCCGGGCCGCGCCGGAGAGTGCAAAGTTGATCTGCAAGGGAATCGCCAGCCCGGCTCGTTCCCAGATCGCTTCGGCGGCGGCCGGATCGCACTCGGCAAGCGTCTCGTCCACGACGACCGCGGTGAACTCCTGGCGGCGCAGCGCGGCCAGTGCGGTCTTGCGGCCCTCGGCGACTTCAACCACCTTGCCCAGTTGCTTGCCCACGGCCTCTGCGCAGTTTCGCGCGCCTTCAATTCCCGTCACCATCAGAATGCTCATCGGATGCTCCTTTGGTTCGTGCCCGGCGCGTCTGGCCGGGTCCCGGGTGGATTGTTTGCGATGCAACACCCTGCTATGCGGGGCGGACCGGCTCTTTGTGCGGCGGCGGTGCAGGGGCCAATACTGCCCGGCCTACTCGTCCTGCAGCGGATCGGCGATGCCGTATTCCTTGAGCTTGCGGTAGAGAGTGGTCTTGCCGATCCCCAGCAGCTTTGCGGCCTGCAGCTTGTCGCCGTTGAGGGCTCGAATGGCGCCAAGGATGGCCTCGCGCTCGAGATCTGCCAGAGGCTTGACTCCGGGCGTCTCAGCCCCGGACTGCGCGTCGTCGGTAGCGCCGGCTGCGCGGTGCGCCGCCAGGCCCTGCTGCTGCAACTGCGTGGGCAGGTCGCCCAGATGCAGCACCGGGCCGGAGGACATGGCGCATGCTCGTTCCATTGCGTTTTCCAGTTCCCGTACATTGCCCGGCCAGTCATGGCGCATCATGGTACGGAGCGCCTCGTCGCTCATGGTGAACTTGGCGCCGTGCTCGCGGCTGATGCGGTCGAGAAAGTGTGCAGCCAGCAGAGGAATGTCTTCGCGTCGGTCGCGCAGCGCGGGCAGGCGAAGGTTGACAACGTTGAGTCGGTAGAAGAGATCTTTGCGGAAGGTGCCGCATTCAACCATGGCGGCGAGATCGCGATTGGTTGCGGCAACGATGCGGGCCTTGATCGGGATGCGATGCGTGGCGCCGACCGGGCGCACTTCTTTCTCCTGCAGCGCGCGCAGCAGCTTGGCCTGCAGGTCAAGCGAGAGCTCGCCAATCTCATCGAGAAAGACCGTTCCGCCTTCGGCTGAAACCAGCAGGCCGTCCTTGGAACGGTTGGCTCCGGTAAAGGCGCCCTTCACATAGCCGAAAAGCTCGCTCTCAATGAGCGTGGGCACCAGCGAGCCGCAATCGACGGGCAGAAAGGGCTTTTGCGCGTTGGGCCCGTAGGCGTGGATGGTGCGCGCCACCAGCTCCTTGCCCGTTCCGCTCTCGCCGAGGATCAGGACCGGATGCGTGCTCTGAGCGACTTTGGACAGGATGCGATAGAGCTTCTCCATCTCTACCGACCGGCCAATCATGGAGCCGAGACCTTCGGAGAGACGCAGGCGCTCGCGAAGCTGGCGAGTGGCGGTGTCCGTGGTCAGGCTGGCGGCTGCGCGGTCAAGCACGGTGGACAGCTCATCGACGGCAAAAGGTTTGGTGAGGTAATCGGAGGCGCCGCAGCGCATGGCTTCGACGGCCGCGTTGACCGAACTGGTAGCGGTCATGGCAATCACGGAAAGCCGCGGATAAAGCAGCTTGACCTCTGAGATCAGCTCCAGAGCGCGGCTGTTGCCAAAGGGCAGGTTGACCAGAAGAATGTCGGCGGCATGACCTCGCAGCAGGCTGCGCGCCTGGTCCAAGTCGCCTGTGCTGTCCACGGCATAGCCGAGACTGGTGGCAATCTCGCCGCAGGCCGAGCGCACGGCCACGTCTGCATCGACCACCAGCAGATGAAGCCGGGGGACGGGCTCGGAATTTTTGGGGATAAACTCCATGGCTCTTGGATGGAACGCTGCTTCAAGCATTGTATTCGCCTCGTCTGTGGTGCGTTGAATTGGGGTGTGTGGGGCAACTGTGCCGGCGGGCGCGCCTCAACAGCAGGTTCGGACCGGCAGCTCGATCTGGAAGCAGGCGCCGGAGGGGTCACGCAGCGCGGCGTGAATTCTGCCGCCTGCGCTTTCCACGATGGAGCGTGTAACGGCGAGCCCCAGGCCCCGATGCGGAATTGGCCACGGACTTGTGACGCCTTCATGGCCGACGCCTCGCGTGGTGTAGCCGGGCTCGAAGATCGCTTCAAGATCATTGCGAGGAATGCCGGGACCGTTGTCTTCGACGGTGAGGGTGACCCAGCGATTGGTGCCGGATTCGGTGGGAAACTCGCGAAGGCTGATGCGAAGGATGCCGCTGCCGGTCATCGCCTCGCTTGCGTTCTTCACCAGATTGACCAGCACGCGGGTCAGGTCTTCGGCGGTCATCTGCACGGGTAGCTCACAGGCGCGGATGTCGAACGAAACCAAGATGGAGGAACCGGCAAGGGCGGCCAGCAGGTTTTGGCATCCGCGTATCTCAGAGGCAAGGTCCTCTATAGGCAGGGCCGGCAGATCTTTCCAGCGATTGATGGGCTGCGGGCAGCGCAAAGCCGCGTCTGCGCCGGCCCGCGTGTGGAGACCGGACGACGCAAGGCCCGCTGACCCAGCGACCTGCGTTGAGGTCAGACCGAGCGCGCCCATCTTTTCCACCAGCCGGCGACTGGACGCGGCCACCAACTTGAGTTCGTTGCTGTAGTGCAGGCAGGAAGGCGAAAGCACGCCGGGCTCCTCGAGCAGATCGCAATAAAGGTCGAGCGCGGCCAGCATGTTGCACGCGTCGTGCGCCAGCGCGGCCATACCCTCTTTGCCGGGGGCCTGCGGATGAGGCGTGCTGATCGCTTCCATCGCCATCCATTCAATTTCGTTTCCGTTGACGGGCTGCTCGCTCGGCTGCATTGTGTCCTCTTTTCTATCTCGGTCTGTTGTGTATGCCGGATTCCGCATCCGGGATTTGTCCTCTTCTGTTACACGCCGCGTGCCAAAGTTGAACAGCGGCTCTAAGTGATTGTTGAGGCATGAGTTGTATACCTCGGATCGGAGTGAGAGGACGCGCTCGCGGCGAAGGGAAGGGTTTCAAAACGGGAAAATCGGATTTGTCGTTTGAGCCTATTGTTTTTGGTTTCAGTGGATTGTGGGCGATTCCTGTTGTGGGCCTACGGAAATGGGATTCCCGCTACGGGACGTGCTGAGGCGGTTCCCGCTTCGGACCTGGCCAGTACCCTACAATCCCTGTATGCAGACTGCTGATGCTTCCTCTTTTTTCCGTCCGGGCGGGCGGGGTCCGGCGCAGTTGCGCGCGCTGACGCTGACGCCCGACTTTGTGCAAACGGCGGAGGGTTCCGTACTGGTGACGCTGGGTAACACGCGCGTGCTGACCAATGCGACGATTGAGCCGGGTGTGCCGGGATGGCTGCGCAACTCCGGGCGCGGCTGGGTGACGGCGGAGTATTCCATGCTGCCGCGTTCGACGGTGACGCGGACACCGCGTGAAAGCGAGAGGGGCAAGATCGGCGGGCGGACGCACGAGATTCAGCGGCTGATTGGCCGCAGTCTGCGCTCGGTGGTGGACCTGCAGGCGCTGGGCGAGCGCATGGTGATTCTGGACTGCGACGTGATCCAGGCGGACGGCGGCACACGCACGGCGGCCATTACGGGCGCGGCGGTGGCGCTGGCCCTGGCGCTGAAGGCACTGGTGACGGCGGGGACGGTGAAGCAGTCGCCGCTGAAGCAACTGGTGGCCGCGACTTCCGTGGGCATCGTGGGCGGCGGGGCGTTGCTGGACCTGTGTTACGAAGAGGACTCGCAGGCCGAGGTGGACATGAATGTGGTGATGACGGCGGACGGCGGCCTGGTGGAGACGCAGGCAACCGCCGAGAAGGGCAGCTATTCCCGCGCGCAGTTGAATGGGCTGATCGATCTGGCCGAGGTGGGATTGAAAGAGATCTTCGCGGCGCAGCGGGCGGTGCTGGGAACGTAATCGCCCCGCCCGCTGCGCGCGCCGGGCTATTTGTCAGCCACAATGGGCAGTTCGATGGCGCTGGCTTCTCCAGGCGTGTGGTAGATGCGCTGGGTCGCTTTCTGGTAATCGCCCGGCCTGGCCCAGAAGATATTGGGCACGAAGGTCTGCGGATTGCGGTCGTAGAGCGGGAACCAGCTGGACTGCACCTGCACCATGATGCGATGGCCGGGCAGGAAGACGTGGTTGGCCGCAGGCAGCGCGAACGGATAGAGCAGCGGCTTGTTTGGCGTGATTGGCTCCGGTTTCGCTAAGCTCTCGCGATAGCGGCCGCGGAAGATGTCCATGGCGATGGGGAGCTGATAGCCGCCGAGATCGGGCTGGCCGGCGACCTCATCCGGGTAGACGTCGATGAGCTTGACGACCCAGTCGGAGTCCGTGCCGCTGGTCGAGGCGGCGAGATGCACGAGAGGCTTGCCCATGATGTGAACCGGTGCGGTAAGCACATCGGAGGTATACGTGAGCACGTCGGTGCGGCCCGAGGCTTCCCGCTGGTCATCGACGAGCCACTGCGGCCAGGTAAGGGGCGGGTCATAGCCGACGGGCTGCGAGGGACGCGCGCGGAAAGGCACAGGTTTGGCGGGGTCGGAGACGTACTCGTCAAACTCTTTGTGTTCAGGATTCATGCTTGAACCGGAGCCTGTCGCGGCTCCGGCAGAATCCTTTGAAGCCCCTGGGGCGGTGAAGCTGAGCTTGAATCCTGCCTGCAGATAGAGCGGCTTTCTGGCGGGGTCGGTGGGCCAGGCGGGGAGCTGCTGCCAGCGGTTGACGCCGGTCTCAAAGGCGGTGACATGGGCGACCTGTGCGTCGGAGGGCGCGTCGTCTTTCAGGTAGTGGTCGAGAAACGGGCGCAGGACATTCTGGCGGAACCATGTGCCGGTATCGGAACCGAAGCGGATGGCGCCGAGTGAGGCGGCGTCTTCAATCTCCTGCCCATGGTGCCAGGGGCCGAGGATGAGGAAGACCTTGTCCTTTGCCTTGTCGAGCGGCTGGATGGCCTTGTAGACCGCGAGTGCGCCGTAGATGTCCTCCTGATCCCAGAGGCTATGGACAAGCAGAATGGGGACGTCCATGGGGTTGTGGGCGTAATAGTCGGCGAGGACTTTGTCGACCGCCTGGTCACTCCAGAAGGCGTCGTACGCCGGGTGGGCGAGAAGCTTGTTCCAGAAGCCGACCTGTTCCATGCCATGCTCGCGGCCGAGCTCGCCAGCTGAACCGGCGCGCATATACAGGTCGTAGTCGTCGAAGGTCGACGTCCACCACGCGGAGTTGCCGCTGGCGCCGAGGAAACCGCCTCCGCGCGTGCCTTCCTGCTCATAGATGTAAGGCATGTTCTGCTGGCGGAATGCGCCGTTGTGGAACCAGTCGTCGCCCATCCAGCCATCGACCATGGGGTTCATGGGCACGGAGACTTTGAGCGCCGGGTGTGGATGGACGAGCGCCATCAGCGGCAGAAAGCCGTCGTAGGAGATGCCGAGGATGCCAACCTTGCCGTTGGTTTCCGGGATGTTTTTGATCAGCCAGTCGATGGTGTCATAGGTGTCGGTGGCTTCGTCGACCGGCGTGGGGTTCTGTGTTCCATGGATCGGGCGGTTCATGACGAAGTCGCCCTCGGAGCCGTACCTGCCGCGAATGTCCTCGACGACTCGAATGTAGCCCCCTTCGACGATGACGTCGGTCGCATTGTCATAGCCGTAGAGAATCGGCCCGAGGTGCGAGCTGGCGGCGTGGCTGGTGAGCTGGTCGGCGTTGTACGGTGTGCGCGTGAGCAGGATGGGCGCATGCGTGGCGCCTTTAGGCACGAGGATGATGGTGTGCAGGTGGACACCATCGCGCATGGGAATCATGACGTCGCGCCGGGAGTAGTCAAAGCTGCCGGTGACGGGGACGAGGTTGGCAGGCGTCTCGCTGGGGTAGTCCGGATAGAGCGGCCTGGCTGTCTCAGGTGAGTTGGACTGCGCAGGGACGATGAATGGCCATGTGACGAGCGCGGCAGCGGCGAGCAGGATACGCGGATTCATCTTGAGCATGGAAACAAGCTCTCAAACACAGAGCAGCAGCGCAAGAAAAAAAGCAGGTGCGGATGGATAGGGTGGAAAGACGCCGTGCTAATGGAGAACAGTGGAGAGAAGCAGCGTGCCTGCCAGTCCGACGAGGGAGAGCACGGATTCAAGCACGGTCCAGGTGGCGAAGGTGTCCTTCATTTCGAGGTTGAAGAAGGACTGAATCATCCAGAAGCCGGGATCGTTGACCTGGGAGAAGATGAGCGAGCCGGTGCCGGTGGCGAGGACGAGAAGCTCGGGGCGGACGCCGAGGTGGCTGACCATGGGCGCGAGGATCCCGGAGGCCACGGCCATGGCCACGGTGGCCGAGCCCATGGAGACGCGGACGACGGCGGCGAGGAGCCAGGCCAGCAGGAGCGGCGGCATGTGCGCGCCCAGGGCCAGGATGACCGTGGCCTGTGCAGCTCCTGAATCTCGCAGCACGCCGCTGAGACCGCCGGCGGCGGCGAGGATGATGAGCACGTTGGCGATGGGTTCGAAGGACTCCGAGGTGAGGCGGCGCAGCAACTCGCGGCCATGATGGCGGCCGGTCTGAATGCGGCCGCCGAGGGTGAGAAGCGCGACAAGGACGGCGATGAGCAGCGCCACATCCGGGCTGCCGATGAAGTGCAGAAGCTGGTTGGACAGGGCTGGCGGTGTAGTCAGCGTGTCCGCCCAACTGCCCAGGAAGATGAGCGCGACGGGCAGCAGAATCGCCGCAGCGGCACGCATGGGACCGGCCGGCGCCGGGACGGGTTCGGCGGTCGCCTCCGGGGACGGGTCGGCGCGAGAGGTCAGTTGCGGTTCGAAGATCTCCGGCGCGTCTTCAAGGATGGTGTGTTCATGGGCGGGCGCATTCCAGAAGCGGGCGAGAAACCAGCCCAGCACGGGCCCGGCCATGATGCCGGCGGGCAGACCGACCATCAGTCCCCAGAGAATGGTGCGGCCCAGGTCTGCGTGGAATTGGGAGGCCGCGAGCATGGCCGCGGGATGGGGCGGCAGCGTGCCATGCACGATGGAGAGGCCGGCGAGCAGGGGGATGCCGACCAGGATGGGGGGCTTGCCGCTACGGCGCGCGGCGGCCGCGACGATGGGCATCATGAGGACGAGGCCCACCTCAAAAAAGACGGGTAGGCCGACCAACAGGCCGAGGCCGAGCAATGCCCAGGGCAGGCCTTTTTCGCCGCAGCCCTCGACGAGCGTTTTGCCTAGTGCGGCGGCTCCGCCGGAGCTGGCCAGCAGGCGGCCCAGGATGGCTCCCAGGCCAAGGATGATGGCGATGTGACCCATGAGGCCGCCCACCCCGTTGGCGAAGGAGACCGGCACCTGGGAGAGCGGCATGCGCGCGGCGATTCCCAGGCCGAGGGCGGCCACAACGAGCGCGAGCGCAGGATGAAGTCTAAGCTGCGCGATGAGCAGAATCAGGCAGACGACGGTTGCGGCGGCGCAAGCCAGCAGGTACCAGCTTGGGGGGGCGATGACAGCGGCGAGGGGCACGGAGGGATTATTCCACACGGGGTGAAGGAGATGCCGGGGCCTTCCGCGCGCGTGTCGAGCGGCACATTTTCCCCTTGTCTGCGTCTGTTACCATAAGGACGATTGCAGTTCCTGCCGCCCCACAGGCTGATTTCCCGCCACTGAGGATCCGAGCGAACAGGCGGCCGGACC
>JAKBHH010000032.1 GCA_021836865.1 Acidobacteriota bacterium | reverse complement strand
GGACTGATTCCTCAGTACGTCTCCTCGATGCTCTACCACGCGATGACCGAGTCCGTTGCTGCGGAGCATGCCGCCCGCATGACCGCGATGGACTCCGCATCGAACAACGCCTCTGACATGATCGACGCGTACACGCTGGAGATGAACCGGGTGCGACAGGCAGCGATCACCAAGGAGATCATTGAAATCGTCAGCGGCGCCGCCGCAGTGTAGCACCGGACGTTTTGAAAGGGCGCGGGTAACCTCGCGCCGCAACACAGCACGAAGGTTTGGGGGCATTCGCCCCGAAGGAAAAAAATGGCAGAGAACATCGGCAAGGTAATTCAGGTTTCCGGTCCGGCAGTCGACGTGCAGTTTGAAGAAGCGACGATGCCCGCGATCTATCAGGCGCTGCGCGTCACTTCGGACGGCTTCAAGGTGCCCTCGCCCATCAGCGTCATTCTTGAGGTGCAGCAGCATCTGGGCGAAGGCCGCGTGCGCACCGTGGCCATGGAAGCGACAGACGGCATGGTCCGCGGCATGAAGGTTATCGATCTCGGCGGCCCCATCAGCGTGCCCGTGGGCAAGGAGACGCTGGGCCGCGTGATCAACGTCATCGGCCAGCCGGTGGACGAGCTTGGCCCTGTGGGCGAGAAGACCCGCATGCCCATCCATCGTCCCGCACCGCTGTTCGATGAGCAGTCGACGCGCGAGGAGATGTTCGAGACGGGCATCAAGGTCATCGACCTGATTCAGCCATTCCTCAAGGGAGGCAAGATCGGCCTCTTCGGCGGCGCCGGCGTGGGCAAGACAGTCGTCATCATGGAACTCATCAACAACGTCGCCAAAAACCACGGCGGCTTCTCGGTCTTTGCAGGCGTGGGGGAGCGCACCCGCGAGGGCAACGATCTCTGGCTCGAGATGTCCGAGTCGGGCGTCATCAAGCCCGGAGACTGGGCCAACTCGAAGTGCTCGCTGGTGTACGGTCAGATGACCGAGCCCCCCGGTGCGCGTCTGCGGGTGGCCCTTACCGGGCTCACCGTTGCCGAGTACTTCCGCGATGTGGAGGGGTCAGACACGCTGCTCTTCATCGACAACATCTTCCGCTTTACGCAGGCCGGCTCTGAGGTTTCCACGCTGCTGGGCCGCATGCCCTCTGCCGTGGGCTATCAGCCGAACCTTGCCACGGAGATGGGCGAACTGCAGGAGCGTATTACCTCCACCAGCAAAGGCTCCGTCACGTCAGTGCAGGCTGTCTACGTGCCCGCCGACGATTTGACCGACCCCGCGCCGGCCACAACCTTCGCTCACCTGGACGCAACCACCGTATTGAGCCGCCCACTTTCTGAGCTGGGCATCTATCCCGCGGTCGATCCGCTGGCTTCCACCTCGCGCATTCTTACCGCGCGCGTAGTCGGCCAGGAACACTACGACGTGGCGCAGGGCGTCAAGCGCATCCTGCAGCGCTACAAGGATCTGCAGGACATCATTGCAATTCTCGGCATTGACGAACTCAGCGAAGACGACAAGCTGACCGTGGCGCGCGCCCGCAAGGTGCAGAAGTACCTTTCACAGCCGTTCCACGTCGCCGAACAGTTCACAGGTATCCAGGGGCGCTACGTCAAGATTGCCGATACGGTGCGCAGCTTCAAGGGCATCATTGAAGGCAAATACGATGACATCCCCGAGCAGGCGTTCTATATGAAGGGCTCAATCGAGGAAGTGCTGGAAACGGCCGAGAAGCTGAAGGCAACGGTGTAAGCACCAGCGTATTGCTTCCAGCCTCCGGCTCCATGCCGGAACCTGGAAGCCACAAGAAGTCCGGAAAGGCATATGGCAGGAGAAACCAACCAACTTCGCGTCCGTCTTGTGACGCCGGAACGGACGCTCTTCGAGCACACGGTGCAGTCGGTCGAGGTGCCGTCCAAGTCCGGCTACATGGAAGTGCTGTATGGGCACGCACCACTGCTCGCCGAACTGGGCGCGGGGGATGTGACCCTGCTCGGTGGGCCAGGCGGCGACGAGCGCTACAACGTCAGCTGGGGGTTTGTGGAAGTGCTCCCGGATCGGGTGACGATCCTTGCTTCCGACGCCCTCAAACCCTCAGAGATTGACGTGAAGCGTGCCGAGAAACAGCTCGATCATGGCCTCGAACTCTGGAAGCAGGCAGGCGAAAGCGAAGAAGCCTACGATGAGGCCCTGCGCGTCATTGCCGAGGCAGAAGCCAAGATTGCTTCTACGTCCCAGCGCTGAACCGGAGTTCCATCTTTTTGCCTGATTCGAAGGCCCTGCTCACGAGCAGGGCCTTCATCCTTGGAGCTACACAGGTAACCTGTGCGGGCTAATGGCTGTCCCCGTCGTGGTCCACATCTCCGGCGGCGTGGGCTGCCTGCTGGCCCGCGGAGCTGATGGTGACGGTGTCCTGTGCCGTGGCGCGACTGGCCGACAAGCTCGCCGCCGTGGCTGCGGCGCGCGCCGCAGGTTCAGTTGTAGCTGCCTGGGGTGCCGCAGCAGCTCCGGATGAAATCGCAGTCAACATGGTGAGTAGGTCCTCCTTGAACCATAGCCAGGTTATCGGCGCTTCAATCCGGGGCGTGACGGGGCGCACGTGACGATGTGTTCATATTCCGGTTCCGGTCCCTTTCCCGAATCGACATATCAATGCGGGCAGGTAGAAGGTGTGCAGGCCCGCCCGAGTGCGCCTACAATGCAAATGTGATGCCTAAGGCGACGGAGTCCACGTTTGAAGTGACCTGCCCCGACTGCGGGGCAATGCTGAAGATCGATGCCGCGACCGGACTGATCGTGAGCCATGCGCCCGCCCCCCGTAAACGCACGTTTGAGGATCTGGAGATGGCCGCCAAGGCCATGCGAGAGCAGGATGAGCGCAAGGAAGCAATTTTTCGCCAGTCGATGGAATCGGAAAAAAACAGGGATGATCTGCTGGAGAAGAAGTTTGCCGAGGCGCTGCGCAAGGCCAAAGATGCGCCCGAGGGCAAACCTCTGCGCGAGTTTGATCTGGACTGAACGGATGAATTCCGGCAGCATAGAGGACGAGCCGCGAACGGCTGCCTTTTGTGCCTGCTTCAAGGGGTAAGGTCTTCTACCCGCACCGCAAACTGGTTCCAGCGAGGAGGATGCATGGGTTTGACACCGGTACCGCAACGAGTGAGACAGAGCGAATCGACTGAGACCGCCAAGTCGAGGACCGAAGCACTGGATTGGATTGCATTGGCCGCGGGCGGCTCGCTGATCGCAGCGGGACTCCTTCTGCTGTCGGGCAAGCGTCGCGCAGCCATGGCCGCCGCCGCGGCGGGCACCTCCCTCGCAATGCTGGAGCAGCAGGATCTTCTACGTTCGCTTTGGAAGCAGTTGCCAAGCTATGTGGACCAGGTCCAACAGGCGATCAGCCAGGTGCAGAACACGGTGGAAGACATAACGGCGATAACAACTCCGGCCCCCAAGCCTGCTCCCACACCCACCGAGGGATAAGGCCAGGCGCAAGCCGCACGACCACCCTCCCCCATCACAAGACCGCAATCAGAGACCAACCCCTTACGAGAAGGATTCTCCATGCGCCGACTGGTTCTTTGTACGTCCTTGCTTACCCTGGCGGCCGGTGGCGCGCTAGCGGCCCAGCAGACGCCTCCGCTGCAGCCCACCACGGCGGCTGAGGCTACCACGCGAGACACTAGCTACATCGACGCACAGGGCACGGCGCACATCACGCGCGTGGTGCCGGTGCCGCAGACGCTGAGCCCCGAAGCCCAACAATCCGTCTCCCGCGCAGAACCCGATCAGGGTCCGCCGCAATCGCTCGAAGAACGCCGAAGGATGACCGATGCGTGGGCTGTGCGCGCGGCCGCCGAGTGGAGCCGCCTCTGCCCCAACCATCTTGAGAATACGACGATCGCACATGTTCCCGTGCGGGTTGTTACCCCCGTGGACATGCCTGAGGCAAACCGCGACAAGGTTCTGCTGAACCTGCACGGAGGCGGCTTCAACTCCGACTCCGGCTCTTACACTGAGTCCATTCCCATTGCTGGATACAGCAAAATCAAGGTTGTTGCGGTGCTCTACAGGCTTGCGCCCGAGCATCCGTTTCCAGCCGCAGTCGATGACTCCATCGCCGTCTACAAAGAACTGTTGAAGACCTACAAGCCCAGCCATATCGTGATCTACGGAACCTCAGCCGGCGCCATTCTCACCGGAGAGGTCGCCGTGAAGATCAAGCAGCTAGGCCTGCCCCTGCCCGCGGCACTGGGCATCTTCAGCGGCCTGGGCGACTTTGCACGCGACGGGGATTCCCGGGCGATGTTTGCGCTGCGCGGGCTGGCCGGGCATCTGGACCCGCCGCAGCCTCACCCCACCGAGCATGATTACACCGCGGGCGCCGACTTGAAAGATCCGGTGCTGTCCCCGGTCTATGCAGACCTGCATGGGCTACCGCCTTCACTCTTTGTGACCAGCGAGCGCGACATGCTGCTGAGCGGCACCGCAAATCTGCACCGCGCATACCTTGAGGCGGGCGTCGATGCCCGGCTGATTGTCTTTGACGGACTCCCGCACGCCTTCTGGTACAGCTCCACCATGCCCGAGGCCATTGAAGCCAACCACATGATGGCGGACTTCTTCGTCAAGCAGTTGAACAGGTGAATCCCTTCAACCCATGATCGTCAGCACCGGACAAGGCGAGTTCGCGATGATGCGAAACGCACCTGACGTACGCATTTCAAGGCTAAGAAACGGCGTCTTGCGAATCCCCAGCACAAGCAAGTCGGTCCCATCCTGCTTGAGGTGTCCCATAATGCGCTCATAAGCCGAGCCGAACTCCACAAACGTGTGCGGGTTGCAGAACTCGCGGGCCTGGTGAGGCACAAGCTTCTCCAGCGCATCCGCATGCTGCTTGCGCAGCTCTTCCCAACCCTCCGGGTCTTCATTGGCAATCTCGGGGATCACGTTCAGAACATCGATCGTTCCGCCTGCCTGCTCGGCAAAGCTAAGAGCATACACCGCCGCCTGCGTCGTGGCCGGGCTCAGATCGGTCGCATAAAGAATCCGGCGAAACGGCTGCTTGTCAATTGTCGCCTGCGGCGTATGCGGTCCTACCGTCAGGCAGGGCCAGCGGGTGGAACGCAGAACCTTTTCGGCCACTGAGCCAATCAATCCGTGTTCCAGGCGTCCCGCACCGTGCGTTCCCAGCACAATCATCGCGGGCGCATGCTTTTCGGCCAGTTCTGGAATGACCTGATTCGGACTCCCTTCAAGCAAGACCGGAATAGCGTGGATGGAGCCTGAACTGAGATGCTGGGCCTTTTGCGCAAGTCGTGCCTCCAGATCTTCGCGCTGGCGACTGAGCTTGCGCACCACCTGTTCGACCTCCATGGCGGCCTGCGTCAACAGAAACGCATGTGTGACCAGCAGGGATGCCGAGAAATACTCGGCCAGCCATCGCGCGTAGTCTCCCGCATTCTCTGAACACCGGGAAAAATCTGTTGCATAGACAACCGTGTTGACGCTGACTTCTGGCCGCTCGTCCTGGACTTCCACCGTGTCTGACTCCCTTTCCGTCGGCCCGGCAGGTGCGGGCGCCTTCGGGGCTCTGCCCCTTGAAAAGCTTAGATGCTGCCTGGGATCGGCGTGACTGGAATGCGCAATGCAGAATTCATCCTCGAGAAAAATTCAAAAGCCGCGGCCACTGCCGTCAGTTCAACAATCTCCTGAGTGTCGAAGTGTGTGCGCACGGCCAGGAATGCGGCGTCATCAATGGCGTGGCCAGACTCATGTAGCAGGCCGGCATAACGCAAGCCCGCACGGTCCCTTGCGGTGAAGGGGCCGGACTCGAAGCAGTCCAGACTGTCGATCTGCTCCTGGGTTGCCCCGCGCTGGCGAGCCAGCAGGCGATGCGCGCTTATGCAGTAGTCACACTGGTTCAGCATGGCAACGCGCGTGGCGACCAGTTCCTTGTACCAGCAGGGCAATGCGCCTTCGCCCATCAGCGGCTTCAGAAAGCCTGCTACCCCAAGAACCAAAGCAGGAACATGGGCCAGGGTCTTGAACATGTTGGGCACGACACCCCGATCACGCAAAAGCTGATCATAGAGGGCCGCGATCTCCGCTGAGACCTGTTCACGTTCGATCATCGGAAGACGAGTTTCGAGTGCGGGTTCGGAGGTCATCGGTACCGTCCAAAGAACTATCCAACACAGTGTAATCGCCGATGGTGGTGATTCCCAAAAGCGCACAACCTGACAAATCGGGAAGTGCGGCTTAGGATCGCGCGCGAATCATGCTATCCCCCATTGAGCCGCATTCAGCCGCGGTATAGGCTCGGAGCAGTGGCTCGTAAGGTCCATTACGCCAAGCAGGAGTCAGCCCGGCCATGATGCAAGCGGAGGCTGGCGCGCCCGACCGGCTCGCCGGCAATTTGGCAGAAGTCGCACTCGGCTATCAGCGCATGCTGCTCGCCGATCCAAGCCAGCCGGAGGCGCTCGTCGGAATGAGCCTGGTGGCGCTTGCGAGCCGCCAACATCGCGCTGCTGTGGCCATGGCGCGGTCTGCCGTGTCCTCCGCACCGCAGATCGGCATCACCTGGGTCACGCTGGGCCAGGTCCTCAAAGCCGAGGGCCGTATGGGCGAAGCGGAGTTGGCCTATGAAAAGGCCATCCGCATGGACGGGATGGATGTGCTGGCCCGATTAGGGTTGGCCGAGTTGCGCATGGCAATCGGCCGTCCGGAAGATGCTCTTGAACACTACGATTTTGCCTTGGGCCGCCAGCCTGCCATGGCCGCCGCTCATATGGGCATGGGCCACGCGCTGGCCTGCATGGGACGCAATGAAGAGGCCCTCGCACGGTATGAACAGGCGTTGGCGCTAGCGCCGCGGACGGCGGAGGGAGAGTTTGCCGCAGCTTTCATACTGGCCAGAACGGGCCGGCCCGCGGAGGCGGAGACCCGTTACCGGCGCGCAATCACGCTGCGGCCGGATTTCGCGGCAGCCTGGATGAATCTTGGCTGCCTGCTGCGGGAGCAGGGCAAGTCGCTCCAGGCCGAAGCATCGCTGGCGCGGGCCGTCGAGCTGCGCCCGGCCACGGTCGAAGGATGGCTGAACCTGGCGCTGCTGATGCGCGAGCAGAATCGGAACGATGCGGCAGAGCAACATCTGCGCAAGGCTTTTTCTCTGGAGCCCGGAAATGTTCCTGTGCTGATGGCATGGTGTCAATTTCGCGCCGGGGAGCAGGACATGGCCGGGGCCTGGGAGTGGCTGCGCTGGGCACAGGCGCGCGGCCCGTCCCACCCCGAGGTGGTCAACACGCACGGCATCCTGCTCCATCTGGAGTGGCGGCTTGCCGAGGCCGTCGAACAATTCACGCGCGCGGAAGAATTGGGCAGCCTTGCGGCAACGTCAAATCGGGGTAACAGCCTCATGGACATGGGCCGCATGGCAGAAGCTCTTGAGGCGCATGACGAGGCTGCGAGGCGTGATCCGCAATCCGCAGGAGCCGCCTATAACCTTGCCCTGACGCGCCTGCGGCTAGGCGACTGGACGCGTGGATGGGAGGGGTACGAGGCGCGCTGGCGCTTCCGTGAAGTGCATCCAACACCTCTGTCGTTTCACTGCCCGCGATGGCGCGGGGAGCCGCTCGACGGGCTTCGCATTCTGCTCCACGCCGAGCAGGGCCTGGGAGATGCCATCCAGTTCAGCCGCTATGCGCCTCTTGTGGCTGCACGCGGCGCGCATGTCGTTTTGCAGGTGCATGAGCCTGTTGAACGATTAATGCGATCGCTCGCCGCAGTCCGGGCTGGACACATCACGATTGCCCGCCTTGGTGCAGTACCCCCTGCGTTCGATCTCGAGTGCCCGCTGATGAGTCTGCCCGCCGTCTTCGGCACCACGGTTGAAACCGTGCCATGGGGAGGTCCATACCTTGGCGCGGATCCGTCCCTCCGTGCCGAAAGATCGGCTCAAACTGTGCCATCGAGCCGCGCTTCGCGCATCGGCATCGCCTGGGCAGGCAATCCGCGCTACAAGTCCGATGCGCAGCGCTCCACGCGACTGACGACGATTCTCCCGCTGCTTCAAAGGTTTCCCCGCTTCGAGTGGATCTCGCTGCAAAAGGGGGATGCAACAGACCAGTTGCGTCAGCTTCCAGACGATGTCCGAGTATGGGATGGCGCAAGCGCGGATCGCGACCTGGCCGACGCAGCCGCCCTGGTCGCCACGCTGGACTTGGTCATCACCACAGACACCTCCATCGCCCACCTCGCCGGAGCGATGGGCAAGCCCGTCTGGATCCTGCTTCCCCACCTGAGCGACTGGCGCTGGATGCAGGAGATCGAGACAACCCCCTGGTACCCCACTGCGCGCCTGTTTCGGCAAAGTTCGCCGGGGGATTGGGGCGGGGTTCTGGAGCGCGTAGCGGCGGAGTTGGAGAGGTTCTGGCTGGACCATCGGGGGGTAGCACACGGGAGGTTGCCGGGACCGCATGCTTAGCTGGGACGGCTCGATTTCAGTTTGACCTCCGTTTAGCCGGCGGAGAGGCTGAAAACAAGCGGAAAAAAACGGTTGACATTCAGTACTCTATAAAATAGAGTACTCTCCTGAATGGATGGGCCCCTTGTGCGGGCCCTATGTCCAAGGCAGTTGTTCGTTTCCGAGATGCAATTGGGGAGGAACGACGAGGGGTGATTGCATGAGTGCATCCATGAATCCAGCAGTGACATCGCCGCATGCGCCGTTGCCGCTTGAAGTCGAGACGATGGTGAAGCGTTTTGGCACCGTCACTGCCGTAGACGGCATCTCGCTCGCCTTGCACGGTGGGGAATGTGTGGGTTTGCTCGGGCCCAATGGCGCGGGCAAAAGCACGCTGATCCGTGCCATTGCGGGGCGCGTGATTCCGGACGCCGGGCGGGTTTCGGTGTTCGGAGCGGAGGCAGGCTCGCAGCCGGCCCGCGCAGCGTTGGGATGGGTGCCGCAGGACCTGGCGCTCTATCCGCGGCTCAGCGTGAAGGAAAACCTGCGCTCCTTCGGGCGGTATCACGGCTTGAGCGGCAAAAAGCTTGAGCAGGCCGTTGGGCGCTGCCTTGTCTGGGCGGCACTTGAAGATCGTGCCGGGGAGCTGACGCGGAATCTCTCCGGAGGGATGAAGCGCCGCCTGAACATGGCGGCCGGGCTGATCCATGAGCCGCGCCTGATGCTGCTGGACGAGCCGACCGTGGGCGTTGATCCGCAATCGCGCAATCGAATCTTTGAGATGATTGAGGCCCTGCGCGCGCAGGGAATGACCATCATCTATACCACGCACTACATGGAAGAGGCCGAACGGCTGTGCGGCCGCATTGCCATTGTGGACCACGGACGCATTATTGCGCTGGGCACCAAGGAAGCGCTGGTCCACAACTCGTTTGCCTCGCGCAGCCAGGTGGTGGCGCGGCTTCAGGGGCGTGAGGGAAAGGTCGCCGCGTGGGTGGCGGAGCGCCGTGGGAAGATAACGGACTCCACTGCAGAGTTCACCGTGGAACATCCCAGTGAAATTGCGGCATTGCTGGAAGGCGCAGCCTCTTCGGGCCTGGAACTGGTCGATCTGTCGCTGCGCCGGCCCAACCTTGAATCTGTCTTCCTGCACCTTACCGGAAGGGAGTTACGCGATTGATCATCCCCATTGTTCGCACTGCATTGCTTGCCCTGCGCCGCGACCGGGTTTCGCTGGTGCTTAGTTTCGTTGTGCCCATCGCCTTCTTCTCCATCTTTGCCGCGGTCTTCGGCAGCCAGCGCGATACGATGCCAAAGATCAAGGTCATCGTGGTGGACCAGGACCAGAGCCGCGCCTCACGGCAACTGGTGAAGGCGCTTCAGGTCGACGGCTCGTTGATCGTCAGCACCAGGCCCGCACCGACAAAGAACCGGCCTGCGCCACCTGAGTTTACGGCAGAGACGGCTGAGGCCGCGGTGAAGGCGGGCGATGTGTCGGTGGCGCTGATTGTGCCGCACGGCTTTGGGTATCATCCCATCTCCTTTGGACCCGATACGACTGGCACGGCGATTGAACTACTGAACGACGCCAGCGACACGATTGCCCCGCAGATGGTGAGCGGCTTATTGCAGAAGGCGGCGATGACGGCAATGCCGGAGACGATGGCCGAGCAGGGGATGAAGTACTCAGAGAAATACCTGGGCACGTTCACGCCGGAACAGCGCAAGAACATGAACACCAATCTGGAGCAGTTGCGGCAGATTGAGAAACGGCAGAACGCGGACGGTGGCACTGGCGCGACCGACGGACCTGGCGGCGGGATCATTGTGGTGAAGACACGTGCCGTCGTGGGAGAGAACAAGAACAATCCCATGCTTTCCTTCGAGGCCGCGGCCATCGGCGTGATGTTTCTACTGTTCACAGCCAGCGGTTCGGCCGGAGCCCTGCTGGACGAGGCGGAGAGCGGCGCGCTCGATCGCGTGCTCAGTTCACGCGTCAACATGAACGGGCTGCTGGCCGGCAAGCTGGTGTTCAACATCCTGCTAGCCTTCACGCAGTTGACGGTTATGTTTTTGTGGGCCTGGGCCGTCTTCAAGATTGACTTCTTCAGCCATATTCCCGGCTTTGTGGTCATGGGTCTTTCCACCGCGTTTGCCGTGGCGGCCTTCGGCATGCTGTTGGCCAGCATCTGCCGGACTCGCGCGCAACTGGGCGCGCTTTCGACGCTTCTGATTCTCGTCATGTCCGCCATCGGCGGCAGCATGTTTCCACGCTTCCTGATGCCGGAAGTGATGCAGAAGGCCGGTCTATGGACCATCAACGCCTGGGCCATTGACGGATTCGAAAAGGTCTTCTGGCGCGATCTGCCGGTGACTGCGCTGTGGCAGCAGGTGTCCGTGCTGCTCGCCATCGGCATTGTGCTTTTTGCTGTTGCGCGCAGGGTGGCACGCCGCTGGGAGTACGCATAGGAAAAAGCCTTGCGGCCGCCTCTGCAAAGAAATCGCTCTAAAGGAGTAGGAGAACCATGATGAGTGCCAACGATGAAGAAATGGACCTGAAGGACCGGCTGAACATGATTGAAAGCATGATCGCTGAAGGACGGCGCACGACGGAAAGCTGGGGATGGGTCTTCGTCCTGTGGGGCATTGCCTACTATGTAGCCCTCGTGTGGGCTGCACACGGTGGGAATGTGGTTGCGTGGCCGGTCACGATGATTGCGGCTGCAATCCTCTCCGGGGTGACCAAGGGCCGCAGGGTGCGGAACCAGCCGGAGACTACGTTACGCAGGGCCATTGGTGCCATCTGGGTGGCGATGGGTGCGTCGCTGTTCATCCTTCTCGTCGCACTCGGATGGAGCGGCCACATCACGGACGTACGAGTCCTCATTGCGATTGTGACCGCCATGCTCGCTGTCGCTAATCTGGCTTCGAGCCTGACCCTCCGCTGGAAGGTCCAGTTTGGATGCGCGGTTGTCTGGCTGGCTGCCTCCGTTGCTGCCTGCTTCGTTGCCGATAACCTCGTCATGCCTGTGTTTGTTGTCGCCATCTTCCTCGGCCAGATTGCCTTCGGTTTCTACGGCGTGATGTCCGAAGCCAAAGCGCGAAAACTTCGCGGGGCGAGCCATGCCTGAGCTGCCAGAGTTAAACCCGGTGATTCACGGGAAGCTTCGGCTGGCACTCCTGTCGCTGCTTGCCGGCGTGGAAGAGGCTGACTTCACCTGGCTTCGTTCCAGCACCGGCTCCACAGACGGAAACCTCGGCGCGCAGCTCCTCAAGCTCGAAGAAGCCGGCTACTTGACGGTTGAGAAGCGTTTCGTGCAGCGCAAGCCTCAATCCATTTACCGCATGACCGAAGCAGGGCGCGCCGCGCTCACCGAGTATGTACAGGCGTTGCGGCAACTGCTTGGGTCGGCCCTTTAGACAGCGCCGGCCGCCTGCGCTCCGGCCGCCGCCGCATCTCCGCTCTCGAGCGTCTGCCGTACCCGCTGCATGATGCCGAGGTAATAGGCCAGGTTGTGAATCGTGTTCAGAGTCGCCGCAAGCGGCTCGCCGCACTGCATCAGATGGCGCAGGTAGGCGCGTGTGTAGCGGCGGCAGACCATGCAGTCGCACGCCGGATCGGGCGGGTTCTGGTCTTCAGCGTATTGCTTGTTCTTGATGGTCATCCGGCCTTCGCTGGTGAAGAGCAGGCCATGCCGCGCGGCGCGAGTCGGCAGCACACAATCCATCATGTCCACGCCAAGCCTGGCATACTGCTCAATCTCGTCGGGGTAGCCAACGCCCATCACGTAGCGTGGTTTGTCTTTGGGCAACAGCGGCAGGACCTCGGCGATCATCTCCAGCGTCAGGTGGCGCGGCTCTCCTACGCTGAGGCCGCCGATGGCGTAGCCGTCAAAGTTCATTTCGACGAGGCGCTCGGCGCTTTCGCGGCGCAAGTCAATATAGGTGCCGCCTTGCACAATGCCGAAGAGGCTTTGCGTGCGGCCCTGCAAGACATCGTGCCAGACGACTTCGTTCTGGTGGGCGCGGAAGTGACTGAGCGAACGCTGTGCCCAGGCCATGGTCAGGCGCAGGCTTTCCTGGGCGCGCTCGCGGCTTGCGGGATACTCGGTGCACTCGTCAAAGGCCATGGCAATGTCTGCCCCGAGCGCAATCTGCACGTCCATGGAGTGCTCTGGAGTAAAGAAGTGGCTGCTGCCATCCAGGTGGGAGCGAAAGCGTACGCCCTCGTCGGTCACTTTGCGCAACTGTGCAAGGCTGTAAACCTGAAAGCCCCCTGAGTCAGTGAGCATGGCACGGGGCCAGCTGATGAAGCGGTGCAGGCCGCCCATGCGCCGGATGGCCTCATGGCCCGGACGCAGGTAGAGGTGATACGTGTTGCCAAGAATGATCTGCGCGCCCAGGCTCTCGACCACATCCTGCGGCACGGCTTTGACTGAGCCGGCAGTACCCACCGGCATGAAGACGGGCGTTTCGACGACCTGATGCGGCAGGACGAGTTGCGCGCGCCGCCCGCCCGCCCGGGATGTCTGAGATACGCGCAATTCGAGACCCATTCCGTTGATTCTACCGGGTCTCTGGCCATCTTCGGTCTGCGATACGGAGGACTGTCCGTACTTCCTCGGCGCGGTCCGTCATGAGCGCCCCAAGCAGCGTGGCGATTGTCCGCCCGCTGCGCGGCTCGATGCGCTGCGGCGCGATTTCGTGCAGCGGCACCAGAACGAAAGCCCGCTCGGCCAACCGGGGATGCGGCAGATCCAGATCCGCTTCGTGAAGGACGACGTCCCCTAACAGCAAAAGATCCAGGTCGAGAGTACGCGGCCCGTTGGGGACACCCCTGGCGCGATCGCGGCCAAATTCCTTTTCGATTGCAAGCAGGCTGAGCAGCAGCGCGCGCGGGGCGCATCCTGTTTCGATGGCCACCACGGCGTTCACAAAGCGGGGTTGCTCTCGAATGCCCACGGGCGCGGTGGAATAGAGGGAAGAGCGAGCCACTATGCTGCCGAGCAACGCCAATTGCTCTGCGGCTGCGGCCAGAGTTGCAGCCGGCGCTCCAGCGGGACTGTCAAGGTTCGCTCCCATGCCAATGTAGGCTATGTGCATCCGTCATAGAGTATCGCGGCGACCGCAGTGTGCCGAAAAGCCGCCCGTTTGCACGGCCTGGCACGCTGGCCGGCGACCGAAGGGAGGCTCGGGCGCACTTGATTTCCAGGTTTCTCCTGGACTTGGAGACAGTCGGGCTTAGGCGCGTTGCCGCCTTCGATCCGGTCCCGTGAAGGATCGTATTTCGAGCTGCCGCTTCGTAAACCCGGCCCAGGGAGATAAAATACACATCAGTAACGTGCCAGAGCCGCTGCGCTGGAATAGGATCAAAGAGCAGATGCATGCGGTGCACTGGTAAAGTGTGCGCGTGGCAGTCCCATAAACACTTTTTCGGGTCCTATGCATTGGCCCCTGCCTTGGCAACCCAGTCCGACCAGGACAGAAAAGGAACTAATTCTCTTGAGCGCAATGTGGAAACCCACTCAGACCGGCCCTGCAACACCGACTCCAGCGCCCGAGCCCGTGCGTCCAGCGGCCCCGGCTCCAACGTTTGAACCCGCACGACCCGCCCCTCCGACCGGGGAGCAGGCCACCATTGGCAAAGGCCTCTTCATCAAAGGCGAAATTACCGGCTCCGAATCGCTGTTCATCGATGGCAAGGTCGAGGGCAGCGTCAATCTTCCCGGCAACCGCGTCACCGTGGGTCGCAACGGCCAGGTGAACGCAAGCATCAATGCCCGCGAGATTGTGGTTCTGGGCAAAGTGAAGGGCAATGTGGCGGCCACCGATCGCGTGGATATCCGCGCTGAAGGCGCGCTGACCGGCGATGTGGCGGCCGCGCGCATCAGCATCGAGGATGGCGCCTTCTTCAAGGGCGGCATCGACATCAAAAAGCCCGATGCCAAAGCGGCGAGCCCTGCTGCGCCGGTGGCAGAGGCTCCCGCTCCCAAAATGGCGTAGTCCAGCCTCCGCTTCGCAGGTCCGTACCAGCGCAGAGCTCCCGCACGTGCGGGAGCTTTTGTGTCTTGCGCGGGAGACCACCGCCGGGCAGGACCATCGCGTGACGAGCATGAGCCGCAGGAGGCAATGCATCCGCCGGCCGCTGCATCCGACGCGACGGGAGATAGCGCAGATGAATCAAGAGTGGCATCGGAAGAACCCGCATACCAACTGTGGAATACTGCAAATTTCGTCGAGGAGGTAGGGGTATCTTTTCTCGATGGATGGCAGAGGTGAGGCGGCGCTGGTCACAAAATCGTCCGGTGGCATTGCAGGAGGCTCCGGTTTTCAACTGGATGGAACTGAATGAGATTGAATGGCCGCATCGTAGGTCCGAGAGGAGGCCTGTATCCTGCCCTGCGTTCTTCCCTCCGGGATTCTCCTATTTCTGCGATTGCCCGGCGCTGGCCCGGCCTTAACCGAGGCCAAGCCGGCTGCGGACCGTGCGCGGCAACGCGGATCCTGTCCCGGCAAGAATGCGGTCCGTGACCGCCAGCCAGACAGCTCCACCGGCCATCAGCACCGCAAGGTCTGCGGCACGACCATGCACGGGCAGGGATATTCCCATCGCATGGGTGAGTTTGCCTCCGAGCCAACTGAAGAGCAGCCAGACAACGACGCCGCTGGCCACGGATGCTGCGAGGCAGCGGCCCAGTTCGGCATAGTCAAGACTCGCCAGAGAGACCATGTGCCGCTGGTGCAACAGCGCGCCGATGGTGAGGGTCTGCATTGCAATCCCAATGTCTGAAGCCGCGGCAAGGCCCATTGCCCCATATGCGTGAAAGAGCGACGCATAGATGGGCAGCGACACGACGGTCACCAGGGTGCTTGCGACCATTGGCACAAAGGTATTGCCTGCTGCATAGAATGCGCGCGCATAGATTGCCTGCGCTGACCATAGAAATGTGGAGATAGAGAAAATGGAAAAATAAATCGCACAGAGGTGCGCATCGGAGGTTGAAAATCTGCCACCGGTAAAGAAAAGGTCGATCATCGTCTCACCCAGAGCGATCATGGCGGACGCCGACAGCAGGCCGAGGCAGGCCACCCGCGAGACAGAATCCGCGACCTCATTGGCAAATTCGTAGTGATTTTCTCTGGACCACAGGCTTGCGAAGAAGGGCATGGAAGCCGCACCCGCCGCCTGAGCCAGCACCGCTGTGGGCGCAGTGAAAAGCTGCTTGGCATAGTTGAACAGCGAGACCGCCCCGCCGATGCGCGAGGCAAAGTGCGCAATGATCCAGCTATCTGCCGTGACCAGGGAGACGCCAGCCATCAGCGGCAACGACAGGCGGACCCACTCCCGCAGGCCCTCATCCTGCCAGTCAAGAATGGGCCGGTAACGCGTGCCGAGACGCCGCGCAAAAAACCAGCTAAGAAAGAATGGGCCAAAGAACGCGCCTGCCACCGTACCCAGGGCGAGAGAAGAGACGCCAAGCTGCCTGACCAGCAGAACGCCCCCAACAATCGTACCGAGGTTATAAATGAGCGGCGTGACGGCCTGTACGTTGAACTGCTTGCGCACCAGAAGCACGGCGCCAAAGACTCCACCGGCAAAAAAGCAGAGTTGCGCAGGCAGCAGAATGCGCGTCAGGCGCACGCACAGGGCTGCTTTTTGCGCATCGTAACCGGGGAACATCTTTTGCACATAGACCGGCGCAAGAATCTCAGCCAGCACAATGGCCCCGCCCAGCACCAGGTACATAGTGCTGAGAATGACAGAGAGAGATCGCTCACCCTCCGCCTCCCGCCCCGTTTCGCGATAGCGCGTGAGGATAGTGACGAAGGTGATGGATGCCGCGCCTCCGACGAGAAAGTAGGAGATCATGTCGGGCAACACAAAGGCTGCGTTCAGCGCATCGGCTTGCATGCCGCTGCCAAAGAGCCACATGATGTACTTGACCCGAACCAGACCAATGATCTTGGACAGAAACGTGGACGTCATCAGCACCACCGTCGCGCTGAACGCCGAATGCGCATGCGAGGGACGCAGCATCCCCAGTGCGCGCTTCCAGCGTGCCTCGGGGCTTCTGTTCGTCCCTGTCCTGGAGGTTTCTTCCACTGCTGTCGATTTTACCGGGCTGGCTCTCTTGCGACGCCTCAACAACCGCAATTCCCTTCCCTGCCCCGCGCTCTAGACGCTGTATTCTTGGGTGCAAGCTGATCGGGGTGACGCGATGCGGACGCCCGGCTGTGCGGCACGACGAAAGAGGCCGCGCCTCACGGCACGGCTGAAGGCGCGCCCTTTCAAAGCATCGAGCTTTTTCGCAGTCTGTAAAGCCGTGCCCTTTCAAACCTGGACTTTTACCACGGGCGATTCACGAGGCGAATGTACAAATAACGCGGAGGTCGTATGAAAACAGCGTATGCTTTTGGGTTGGCCATTCTTGCCCTGGGCAGCGGGACCGCCCAGACCATTCATGGACGCGACGGCATCACGCTTCCGCCTCCTCCGCCGGCGGCAGTTAATCCCGTTTACGACAGCTACTTCGGCATCCGGATTGCAGACAGCTACCGCTGGCTGGAAGATGCAAAGAGCTCTGAAACCCGCACCTTTATCGACGCAGAAAATGAGTACACCGGCCGCTATTTCAAGCAGGCGCGAATTCTGCCTCATGTGGTCGACGACCTGGATGCTCTGGAGCATATTGCCGCATGGTCCATTCCTATCCAGCGCATGGACCGTTATTACTTCCTCAAGCGCGAGGCGGGAGAAGATCAGGCGTCGATCTATGTCCGGCGCGGCTGGACGGGCAAGGACGAGCGCCTCCTGGACCCTGCGGCGATCAGCCGCGACCCGAACACATCGCTCACCCTCGTGGATGTCTCCCGCGACGGAAATCTGATCGCATACGGCATGAGGCAGGGCGGCGCGGATGAGACCGTCGTCCACATCTTCAATCTCAAAACCGGCAAAACGCTGGAAGACACTCTGCCGCAGGGACTTTACCATTCCGTCGAATTCACGACAGACGGCTCGGGGCTCTATTACACGCGCACCAACATGCAGGGTTCGCTGCTCTACCTGCACGTGCTGGGTACGCGTGTCACACGGGACGCTCTCATCTTCGGCCGCGAATTTCGAGGCGAGCCGCTCGGCCCGATCGATCTGTTTGGATCGGAGATCACCGATGACGGACGGTATCTGGTCGTCACTATTCATCGCGGCGTTCCGGCGCGGAGGGTTGACATTGTCTTTCGCGATCTCACCAGGCCAAACACCCCTTTCGAGGTCCTGGTCTGGTCACTGGATGCGCGCTTTTCCGCCACATGGGCCAAGGGCGCCTGGTATATGCAAAGCGACTACAAGGCGCCCAACGGCCGCATTCTGCGCGCCGATCCGGGCGTTGCGCCGGAGGCGTGGACCACGATTGTGCCGGAAGCACCCGATGCCATCCAGAACTCCTCGATCGTGGGCAGCAAGCTTTATGTGACGCGCCTCAAGGATGTGAAGACAGAGACCGCGGTTTACACGCTGGACGGCAAGTTGACGGGCGCGATTCCTTACGGCGGGATCGGCACGGGCTCGACCGTCTATGGCCGCACTGTGGACCGCTATGGCTTCTTCAGCTTTCAATCTTTCATTCAGCCGCCGACGCTCTTCCGCATCGACACTCTTACGGGAAAACGAGAGATCTTTGGCCAGCCGCAGGTCCCGTTCGACGCCAGCCAATACGAGCTCAGGCAGGTGTTTTATACCTCCAGGGACGGCACGCGGATTCCCATGTTCATCGCGGGCAGAAAGGGGCTGAAGCAGGATGGCACTGCTCGCCTGTTGATGACCGGCTATGGCGGCTTCGAGGTCAGTTTTACGCCCGTCTGGAGTCCAGCGTGGGCCTGGTGGATGGAGCAGGGAGGCTGGTTTGCCCTGCCCAACCTGCGCGGGGGCGGCGAATACGGCGAACACTGGCACGAGCAGGCGATGTTTGAGAAGAAACAGAATGTCTTTGATGACTGGTTTGCCGCGGCCCGGTACCTGATCGCCCAGAAGTACACCTCGCCGGATCGCCTGGCCATCACCGGCGCCTCGAACGGAGGCCTGCTGATGGGGGCCGCGATCACGCAGCACCCTGAGCTGTTTTCGGCTGTCGTTTGCGGCTATCCGCTGCTGGACATGCTGCGCTACCAGCACTTTCTGCAGGGCTCGCACTGGACCACGGAGTATGGCTCCTCAGACAACGAAACGCAGTTCCGCGATCTGCTCAAATACTCGCCCTACCAGAACGTGAAAGCGGGCACCGCCTACCCGGCAATTCTTTTCTTCACGGGAGACAACGATACGCGGGTCGACCCGCTGCATGCCCGCAAGATGACGGCACTGGTGCAGGCGGCTTCCTCCAGCGGCAGGCCCGTTCTGCTCCACTACAGCACCAGCGGCGGCCACTCCGCGGGCGTGAGCGTGGCGCAACGGGTGCAGGACGACGCCGACCAGCTCACATTTCTATGGACCGAAACGGGACCTGCGACAGCCGCCCAGTAGTTGCCCGTGCGTACGGTCGATTCCGTAACAACCCCCTCAACCTCTCAAGTCTCGTACGCATTTGTCCGATAAGGTGAGGGCGAGGCCTTGGCGGCTTTGCCCTGGGCGCCGCTCGCCCTGTCCAGGCGCAGTGGAGAAGTTCGCGAAGACGCCGGGATCAGAGACGCCATGCCACACTTGGATGCCAACCTTTCGCAATCGGAGTCGGAACAGGAGGCGAGCCGGCTTGCCGCGCTCATCTCCGCGGGCATTCTCGACACAGCTCCCGAACCGGCCTACGACACCATCACCCGCATGGCCGCCGAGCTTTTTCATGCCGATCTCGCGCTGCTCGGCTTCTTTGACGGACCACGCGTTTGGATCAAATCGTCCTGGGGTGAGACCATCCAGGAACTGCCCAGAAAACCTTCGTTTCTCGAACTGATTCTCGAAAGCGACGGGCCCGTCATCATTCCGGATCTCGCCCTCCACCCACGTTTGCAGCTTCGCCGCACAGTCGTTCCACGGTTTGAAGCGGCAAGCTTCGCCGGGGTCCCAATCCGCGCCAATGACGGGCACGTTCTGGGTGTACTCAGCATCCTGCACCGTCACCCTCTTCCGGCAATCCCCGGCAATGAGATGGCGATGCTCGAGGGTTTAGCTGATCTGGCCACAAATCACCTGGAGTTGAAGCGGCTGCGGAGGACCATCAGCCGGCCGGAAGCCCGCAAACCCCGCGGAGCGCCGGCCAGTTCCGGCGCCGCAATCTGGCCGCGCAGCGCAGACCTCCGCTGCGCTTTGGAGCGAAAGGAGTTTGTGCTGCATTACCAGCCCGAAATCGACCTTGCCACGCGACGCATCGTCGGCGTGGAGGCTCTCATTCGCTGGCAGCACCCGGAGCGCGGCCTGATCCCTCCCATGGAGTTCATCCCGAAGGCCGAGGCCTGCGGACTCATCCTGCCGATCGGAGAATGGGGGCTGGCTGAAGCCTGCCAGCAAATCGAGATATGGAATCGCGAAGACCCCCGCAATGTTTCCCTGCGGGTCTGTGTGAACCTGTCCGCCAGCCAATTCTCGCGCAAGGGACTGGCCAGCCATGTCGCGTCGCTCATTGCACGCTCCGGCGTAGGAAGCCGACAGCTTGGCCTCGAAATGACGGAATCCAGCCTGATCCCCAACATGCACACGGCACAGGATGTTCTCAGCGCACTTCATCAGCTGGGCGTCTGCCTGCTCATGGACGACTTCGGTACGGGATACAGCTCGCTCAACCAGCTCCACTCGTTCCCATTCGACATGTTGAAGATTGACCGCTCCTTCGTCGGACGGATGACCGACGGCGACCAGCCGCGCCAGATTGTACGCACCATCATCGAACTGGCCCGCGCGCTGCGCATGGACGTGGTGGCGGAAGGTATAGAGACGCGCGAGCAGTACAGGATGCTGCGCCAGATGGGTTGCCAATTCGGCCAGGGATACCTGTTCGCTCAGGCCCTGCCCGCCAAAGAGATCTCGCGCCTGCTCCGCTTTCCCGGCCGCGTGCTGCCGGACTTCGATGACGCTGTGGCCCTTGCGGCCGGCTAGCGCCCCGGCTTCCCTCGATTCCTCTTTAGGGAATCTACCCTTCTGCATTCCACTGCGGGAAGACTGCCTGATGACCAAGGCTGAAACTCTCTCAAGCAACCTGCGCAGTCACTTATGCTCAGTGCCATGCAGACCACAGCGGACAACTCCGAATCACTCACAGCGGCCAGCTTCTCCGCATTGCTGGCTGCACTTTCGTCGCCTGCGCCCAAGCCCTCAACTGCCTGGCGCGATGACGGACTGGCCGACGATATCGCCACACTCAGCTATGAGCAGGCGCTTCGCACCCATGCACGCCATCGCAGCTACTCCGCGCCGACGGACCGAAGCCGCGGGGCCTATCAGAACTCAGCCCCGGCTGACGGAAGTACGGCAGTCCAGCCTCCTCCCATGCGCGAGCCAGCATGCAGCAGCACGTCTGTGCGATCCACCGGGCTCGCAGAGGATCGGAAGTCCGCCAGCGTCACCATTCGCCTGGGCGCCGCAGAGAGCGCCCGGCTGCATGCCCGCGCCGCCGAGGCGGGCCTCACGGTCTCTGCCTATCTGCGTTCCTGCATCTTTGAGGTGGAGGAGCTGCGCGCCCAGGTCAAGCAAACCCTGGCGCAAATGCGCACTGCTCCGCTGCCGGGAGAACCAGAAGTCGCTGCTCCGGTTCAGGCCCCTTTCGCTTGCTGGCGAAATCGCATCTTTCCGCGCTGGGTGCTGCACCGCGCAGCCCATGCCTAGAACGCGTTCACACAACGGGGAGGTGGCGCCGACTCAGTCAGGGTGAGGCGGTCCTATTCAACCTGCAGCACAAGACACTTCAAGTACTCCGTCTCGGGCAGATTCAGCACCACCGGGTGGTCCAACGCTGCTCCGCGGCGCTCGAGCAGCCGCACCCGTCGGTGCGCGTCCAGTGAAGCCGCAGCAACCGCACCCTGCAAGTCCTCCCACCCCACGTGGTGGCTGCATGAGCAGGTCACCAGCAGTCCGCCCGGCTCAACCATGCGCAGCGCGCGCAGGTTCAACTCCTTGTACCCGCGCAGTGCGCCTTCCACCGCGCGCCGGGTCTTGGCAAAGGCCGGCGGGTCCAGCACAATCGTGTCGAAGCGTTCCCCCGCATCCGACCATCCGCGCAGAACCTCAAAAGCATCGCCCGCCACCCAATCGACCTCAGCCTTCAAACCGGCCTGATTTGCCGCCAGGTTGCGCTCGGCCACTTCGAGCGATCCACGTGATGCGTCCACTCCAGTCACCCGGCGGCAGACCTCCGCAAGGTGCAGGGCAAACCCACCCTGATAGCAGCAGACGTCCAGGGCCCGGCCCACCGCGCCCAACCGCATGGCCCAGTCGCGCGTGGCGGCATAGTTCGCGCGCTGGTCAAGGAAGGCGCCGGTCTTCTGGCCCGCGTTGGCATCGTAGTGAAAGGTCAGCCCATTCAGGCGAAATGCGGTGCCGGTTGCGGGCGAGTCCGCATGAGCTGCCCACAGAGGCGCAAGATGCGGCGCGGCGAGCCCTTCCAGCTCGCGCATGCGCGGGTCCGGTCGCTCCAGAATCGAAGCAGGCTCCAGTTCTTCACGCAGCACGCGCGTGCAGGCTTCGCGCACTGCGGCGGAGTCGAGCCCCCTGGCCAGCAGTTGCAGGATAATCAACGCACCGTATTTGTCGACGACGAGTCCCGGCAGTTCGTCCGCCTCGCTGAAGCAGAGACGGCATGCGTTGTTGGCCTCGTCCAGCATCGGCTTGCGGCGCTTGATTGCGGCGCGCAGCCGGGTCTCAAGCAGAACCAGCCAGCCTGCGTCGTCGACCACCTCGCGCGCTACCATCCGCAGAGCGATCATGGACGTTGGACTGTAAAGCGCGGTCCCCAGCAGGATGCCGCGGCCGTCCGCCACCGGCAACAGCGCGGGAGGCGCATCGCCCGGAGCGTCCAACTGCTCAATGTCAGTCGCATACACCCAAAGGTGCCCTGCGCGCAGGCGATCTGCGGCGCGCCGGTTGACCCGCGCGCCCATTTGCAAGGTCTCTGCATTCCCGGCCCGCGGCAACTCAGGCGGAGCGTCTTTGCCGCTTTGCGTCCGGTTGACCGAAGGCGTCTTCCGGCTTTGGTGCGCAGGCGCCGCAGCCCTAGGGGCTTTTGACGCCTTCGACTTTGTTTCCAGTTTGGATTGGGGCGGCTTGGTCATCTGCTTCCTCCAGGTACTATGGCCCCAAGGTTAGCAGCGGACCGCTCGCTCAACCTTACTTCACCTGGAGGCTCTTGATATAGCTGCTCAGATTGCTGATCCTGAGCTGCTTGTCCATTGCGTTCATCTGGTTCATCTTACCAAGAATCGGACCCCAGACCGGCATTTGGGCTGAGCCGTGCGCCGGAAGATTGGAGCCAAACTCCATCACACTGACTAGGTGCGTGTCAGGGAACTGCCCCTTGTTGTTCCTGCTCAGCAAGGTAAGGTCAGTGGGCGACGACTTGAGGGCGCCGGCGACCGGGCCGTTGCCTTTTCCGTCGATGCCATGGCACGGCGCACAGTAATTCTTGTACATCTGCTTGCCGTCAACCGGGGAAATCTTCTTCACAGGAATCACGACTTTGGAATTGGTCTGTGCGGCGCAGGTCATTCCACTGGCAATCGCCACAGCAACAGCCAGGATTGAAAGATATTTCAGCATAAATAGCTCCGTTCTCGACCTCCACTCCGCAAGGGACTCTACTCCCACGACAGGATGGAGTCGCTGTGACTGCGGGCACATCCTGATAGGTCACGCGCCACCGACAAGACTCCTGGCGGCAGCTTAAGATCCTCATGGGTAACAGCATCCGCGCGGGCCGACAGGGGCATTGCAGTTCATTCCTATGGGCGGAGGTTCAGGCCGGAGAGGCGGCCGTTGATGCGCCCTCGGCGGGTCAGGCCTATAATGAAGCATGGCGACCGTCCGGCAGGCCATTCCCAAAGCTTCATCGACCGCAGTTCCCGCTCCTGTGGACCGCGGTACGCTCGCCGCGCCCCAGCTGGACGAGCCGGGCATCGAAGGCCGGTTTGAAGCGCTGCTGCGGCAGGTCAAGGCCAACCGTCCGACAGAGGACGTCAGCCTGATTCGCAGGGCATGGGACTTCTGTGTGCAGCACCACCAGGGCCAGATGCGCGCTTCCGGCGAGCCCTACATCATCCACCCTCTTGAAGTGGCCGAAGTGCTTGCCGAACTGAAGATGGACGCAACCGCCATCGCAGCCGGCCTGCTGCACGATGCAGTCGAGGATACCCCCGCCACCAGGGAAGAGATTCAAGCCGCCTTTGGCGACCAGGTTGCGCACATTGTCGAAGGCGTCACCAAGATCGACAAGATCCAGTTTGCCAACCGCGAAGACCGCCAGGCGGAAAACGTCCGCAAGATGCTGCTGGCCATGGTCAGCGATGTGCGTGTGGTGCTGATCAAGCTGGCCGACCGGCTGCACAACATGCGTACCCTGGAGCACCTGAAGCCCGATCGCCAGGAAGCCATTGCCCGCGAGACGCTGGATATTTATGCCCCGCTGGCGCACCGGCTCGGCATGGGCAAGGTCCGCGGCGAGCTTGAAGATCTCGCCTTCCGCTACACTGACCCCGTCAGCTACGAGCAGGTGGCCGCGGCCGTGGAAGCGCGCCGCATCGAGGGCGAGCAATTCCTGCATGGCGTGGAAGACACGCTGGTGGAGCAATTACGCGAAAACAATGTTGAGGCGCGCGTCGAGTGGCGCATCAAGCGGCTCTACTCCATCTTCCAGAAACTGCAGCGCACCAAGTCCAGCTTCGATCAGGTCTACGATCTGCTGGCCGTCCGCGTCATTACCCAGGACGTTGCCTCCTGCTATGCGGTCTTTGGCCTGATCCACACGCTGTGGCGGCCCGTGCCCGGCCGTATCAAGGACTTTATCGCGATTCCCCGCGCCAATCGCTATCAATCGCTCCACACCACGGTCATTGGTGAAGGCGGCCACCAGTTTGAGGTGCAGATCCGCACCGAAGAGATGCACCGCATCGCCGAAGAAGGCATCGCCGCGCATTGGAAATACAAGGCCGGGGAAAGCACCATCACTGCGCGCGATGAGGAGCGGCTCAACTGGATTCGCCAGCTCGTTGAGTGGCAAAAGGAGATGACCGACCCCAATGAATTCCTCAGCAGCCTGAAGATGGACCTCTATCCCGACGAGGTCTACACGTTCACGCCCAAGGGGAAGGTGGTCGTTGTCCCAGCCGACGGCACGCCTGTCGATTTTGCGTATACCGTTCACACAGAAGTCGGTCATACCTGCGTCGGAGCCAAGATCAACGGTCGCATGGTTCCGCTGCGGTCGAAGCTCCGCAATGGCGACATTGTCGAAATTGTGACGCAGAAGGACCACAAGCCCAGTCGAGACTGGCTCACTTTCGTCAAGAGTCCTCGCGCCCGCAACAAGATCAAGCACTGGCTCAATGAAGACCAGCGCCGTCGCGCCGTGGAGATTGGCCGCAAGCTCCTGGAGCGCGAAGCACGCAAATTCAAAGTGCCCATGACGCAGATTGACGATCGGGACCTGGGGCGCATCGCCAATGAATACGGGGTGGCCACGGCTGCCGATCTGCTGGCGGCTCTGGGGCTGGGCAAACACTCCGCGCACCAGGTTCTGAACAAACTGTCGCCCGGCTGCACCGAGATCCCTGGTACCGACACCGGCGCCGAACTGAAACCCGGCAGCAGCGAAGCACCGATGTCCGACGCGGTGCGTAAACTGCATCTCACCGGTTCGGATTCCCTGCAGGTCGAGGGACAGAACGATTTACTCGTCTATCGCGCGCGCTGCTGCAACCCCATCCGCGGCGAAGAGATCGTCGGCTATGTCACGCGCGGCAAAGGCGTGGCCGTCCACGCGCGCAGCTGCCCCAACGTGCAGAACCTGCTCTACGAGAGCGACCGCCGCATCAATGTGGAATGGTCTCGCGTTGGCGACCGGACGCCCGGCCGCACACAGCGCTATCCGGTCAAGATCACGGTCTTCTGCGACGATCGCAGCGGCATGTTGAAAGAGCTGACCGCCGTCATCTCCGACGACGATACGAACATTCGCGGCGTGGACATTCGCCGCGACGAGAGTGGCGAAGCCATCATCGAGTTCATTGTGGAAGCGGAAGACCTGCACCACCTGAACCGCATGGTCCTGGGCCTGCGCCGGGTCAGCGGTGTTCGCACCGTGCAGCGCACGCAAAAGCTATAAGAGCGCGCAATGAATGAAAAAAGAAGGCAAATCGCATCGATCCTGCACGGTGTACGTGTACTCGATGGCGGAATCGCCACCGAGCTAGAGTACCTGGGGGCCAGCATAGACGGGCCGCTCTGGTCCGCGCATGTGCTGGAAGAAGCACCGGAGAAGATTGTCGCTGTCCATCGCGCGTATATCGAAGCAGGAGCGGATTGCATTGAGACCACAAGTTACCAGGTCTCGCGCATGGGCTACGCGGAGTTTGGCCTCAAGCCGGAGCAGGCCGATGCAGCACTGTTGCGCGCCGTCGAGCTGGTGCGTGAGGCCGCGGCGGAGTATCCGCGACGTCGCATCGTGATTGCCGCATCGCTGGGCCCCTATGGCGCGGCCTTGCACAATGGCGCGGAGTATCACGGCAATTACAGTTGCACCCATGCCGAGCTGGTCGAGTTCCATCGCCAGAGGATTGAAGTGCTGGCGGGTGCAAGCGGTCGGCAGGCGCCGGACCTTCTGCTGTTTGAAACGCTGCCTTCGCTGGCGGAAGCGCAGGCCATCGGCGAGGCGCTGGCAGGCTATCCACACCTTGCCGCCTGGTTTAACTTCACCTGCCGCGATGCGCAGCACGTAGCCCATGGTGAGTTGCTTCGCGCGTGCGCTGCCTATGCCGCAGGCCTCCCGCAGACGGTTGCGGTCGGAGTCAACTGCGTTGCGCCGTCTCTGATTCCGATGCTGATTCAGGAGTTGCAAGCGGCCTCTGCAAAGCCCATTGCCGTCTATCCCAACTCCGGAGAGGGATGGGATGCCCAGGCACGATGCTGGATCGGCACAAGCGATCCAACGGGCTTTGGAGAGATGGCCGGAGCCTGGTATGCCGCGGGCGCGCAGATTGTAGGCGGCTGTTGCCGCACACGCCCTGCCCATATCCGCCAGGTGGCTGATGCTGCGGGCCGCGCATGAAGTCGCATTGAGCCCGCCCGGATTGCAGCCCTAACCGTTGAGCTGGTCCTGGAGTTTGTTGAGCGTGCGGTGCAGGTCCTTGTCTGTGCGGCGATGCTCGTCGATCTTGCTGATCGAGTGCATCACCGTGGTGTGATGCTTGTTGCCGAACTGGCGGCCGATCTCCGGCAGGCTGGCCTCAGTCAACTGCTTGGCCAGATACATGGCAATCTGGCGCGGCACCACGACGTTCCGCGAGTTGTTCTTCTGCTTCAGGTCGCTGACTTTCATGCCGAACTGCTCAGCCACGGCGCGTTGAATTGCTTCAATCGTCACCTTGCGCACCTGCATGTCAATGAACTGCTTCAGGCACTGCTGGGTTGACGCCAGCGTAATCTCCATACGGTTGAGCCCGCACCAGGCAATCAGCCGCACCAGGGCGCCCTCGAGCTCACGCACGTTGGTCCGCACATTCGAAGCGATAAACAGCGCCACATCCGTGGGCAGCGTGACCTGCTCGCTCTCTGCCTTCTTCTGCAGAATGGCGACTTTGGTTTCAAGATCCGGCGGCTGGATGTCAGCAATGAGCCCCCACTCGAAGCGCGAGCGCAGACGGTCCTCAATCTCAGCCAGTTCCTTCGGCGGCCGGTCCGACGCAATGACAATCTGCCTCATGCTCTCGTGCAACGCGTTGAAGGTATGGAAGAACTCCTCCTGTGTGCGCTCCTTCTGGGCGATGAACTGGATGTCGTCGATCAGCAGCACGTCGACGGAGCGGAAGCGATCGCGAAAGCTGGTCATGCGGTCGTTGCGCAATGAGGTGATCATCTCGTTGGTAAACTTTTCCGCCGATACATAGCAGATGCTCGACACGGGCTGACGCCGCTTCACCTCATGGCCGATCGCATGCATCAGGTGCGTCTTGCCCATGCCCACACCACCGTAGAGAAAAAGCGGGTTGTAAGCGCGCGAAGGCCGTTCCGCCACGGCAAGGGCGGCTGCGCGGGCAAACTGGTTGCCGTTGCCGATCACGAAGGCATCGAACGTGTACCGCGGATTGAGCTGGGCTGCGGTGGACCAGTCAAACTGCCCCTGCCGGGGAGGGCGCTGGCTTCCGACCGGCTCGGGCGCGGATGGCGCATGCGCAGGCACGGGGCCAAAGCCGCCATCCTTGCGCTGCGGGGGAACTGAAGGATCGCTCTCGACGGTCACAAAGCACACGTCGTCAAACTCAAGCGAGTGCAGATCAATTGCTTCCTGAATCAAATCTGCGTACTTGTCGCCAATGTGCTGAAACTCAGGCGAGGGCACGCGCACATAGAGAGTGCGGCCCAATGCATGGCTGAATCGGGTGGGTTTGAGCCAGGTATCAAATGACTGGCGAATGACCTTCTTCTCGAGTGCTGCGAGAATCTGGAGCCATGGATTGGGAGCCGAAGCCGCCGAAATTGCAAATGCCATCGAACAAATCCTTGCCTGCGTCGCCTCTTTGTTGCCGAAGGCAGTTTAATCCACCGTTTTAGGCGACAAATCTCTTGTCCGGCTCAGCATCGCGCTCGCCGTTCAAAGTAAAACTCTGACCTGTCTGGTCGCCGTGATTTTGCCCCTGATACAACGGCCGGGGCACAGGTGAAAACTCGCTCCGTGGGACGCTCGGAAACTTTCCTGAACGGTCCCGATAGTAGCACATTTAGGGAACGATGCAATCCCCCATTCACACAACTTTGGTGAATCCTCCGGCGTGTGCACCAAGCATGGTGAAACTTGCCACAGCACGTGCGTCACGCATTCGCCCAGCTCCAAATCGGGCACGCGCATCGAGGCCTTGGCCATCTTGCGATACATCGCGGATTCGACGCTAAAACGTAGCACAAGGCAGACCGGGGCTGGATTCCCGGCGCAACCTGCGGTACACTTAAGACTTGCTGCCAAGGCGCAGAATTTTTAGAGCGAATAGGAGCGCATTTTCATGCCCAAGCGCACATTTCAACCGAACCGCCGCAGCCGCGTAAAGACTCACGGCTTCAGGGCGCGTATGAAGACCAAGAGCGGTGCCGCCGTGCTCAGCCGTCGCCGCGCGATCGGCCGCAAGCGCGTCGCGGTCAGCGCCGGATTCCGCGACTAACCTCATTCCGATTCAAGATTTGTGCCGGAGCCCTGGCAAATCCCTCATGCTCCGGCGCAATATTCCTCCCGGCATTCTGATGGACGCCCCGCAACACGCTCAACAGCGACAGACCGCATCGGCTCCCTCCGCAGACCGTCCGTCTCTGACGGGACTCCGTCTTCGCAAACATGCCGACTACCAACGCGCGTATGCTGCCAGCCGCAAGCGGCAGTCCGCTTCGATGAGCTGGTTCCTAGCCCCCCAGAGTGAACGGGACGCGACGCCACGCGTGGGACTTACCGCCGGCAAAGTGCTGGGGAAAGCGCACGAACGCAATCGCATCAAGCGCCGCATGCGCGAGGCGCTGCGCCGCCATCTCGACCTGCTGCCGCAGGGATGCGATCTGATTTTGCACCCGCGACGTTCTGTGCTGACCTTGGATTTCCCGAAACTTGAAGCAGAGATAGTTCGTATCCTCTCTCAAGCGAAAGCTGAGGCCGCCCGTCCGCGCTCCGCGGCTCAGACGCAGACTCACCTATGACGCGCCTTCTGCTGGCACTGCTGTCTTTTTACAAGCGATGGCTCTCGCCGCTGATCCATTCACTCAGCCCCGGGGGCTGCCGCTACCTGCCCACCTGTTCTGAATACGCTGCTGTCGCCATCACCACCCATGGCCCGCTGCGCGGTCTGGGGCTGGCGGCCTGGCGGCTACTGCGCTGCAACCCGTTCGCCCGCGGAGGACTTGATCCCGTTCCCCCGGCACACTCCACCCCCCATCTGCACCACAAACCGTTACCATAGAAACAGCGGCACACCAGGCCCGAGTCTTCACTCAACGACAGGAAGTTTCCTTTGCCCGAAATTCGCAATCCCAATCTTGACCCCCAGGGTTCCGGCGGTGGCGGCAACAGCGGCGGTGATTTCCGCAGCCTCACCACATTTACGTTTCTGGCGCTCATTGCCGTGCTGGCCTTTCAGTACTTCAAGCCCAGGCAGAGCGGCCCCGAGCCCGCCCCGCAAACACAGCAGCAGACCACGTTGTCGAGCATGCAACAGCCCCCGGCTTCCGGCGCTGCTGCCTCCAGCGGAGCGCCGCAGACATCGACCGCACTCGCCATCACCGCCTCCATCGAGACGGAGACTACGGTGGAGAATGAGCTCTACCGGATCGTCTTCACCAATCGCGGCGCGCAGGTCAAGCACTGGTTCCTCAAGAAATACACAGACACGACCGGCAAGCCACTCGACCTGGTGCAGCCGCAGCTCGCCGAGCGCTTCGGACAGCCCCTCTCGTTCTACTCCTACGAACCGGCACTCACGGCCGAGTTGAACCAGGCGCTCTACCAATCTCCGACTACAGGCGAGCTGTCGGCTCCCGGCACGCTCAGCTTTCACTACGCGCAGAACGGCCTCGACGTGGTCAAGACTTTCCGCTTCGACGCCAGCTATGTGGTCTCGGTCGATACCGACGTCAAGCGCAATGGCCTGCCTGTGCGCGCGCTGGTCTGCTGGCCCGCCGGCCTGGGCGACATGGAAGAGTTTCTCCCTGTCTCCGCCACGCGCAGCCCCATTCGCACCATCTCGCAGTTCGACTGGTCCATCGACGGCAAGCACGAAACGATGAAGTCGGCGAAGGTGAGCGGCAACGCCACCCTGGACCAGCCCTATGAATATGCGGCCATCTCCGATCTCTATTTTGCCGCCGCCTTTTTGCCCCAGTCGCCTGCGCAGACCACGCTGGTCACGCTGCACAATACGGTCGATGTGCCCAGCGACCTGACGAACCCCACAAGCCAGAAGAAGCCCGACGATGTGCTGGGCATGGCCATGGGCGACCTCACCGGCTCGACACGGCTGCGCGTTTACGCCGGACCCAAGCAGTTGGATGTGCTCAAAACCATCCATGCCGCCGGACCAGACGGCAAGTTTACAGGCCCCTCCCTTGAGCCGCTGATTCAGTTCGGCGATTGGCTCGGGCTCATCGCCAAACCCCTTTACCTGGCGCTGCGCTGGCTGCGCAACCTGCTTGGCCCCGGCGCCTACAACTGGGGCTGGGCAATCATCATTTTCACCATCATCTTCAGCCTGCTGATGCTGCCCACTCGCTTCATGGCCATGAGGTCCTCCCTGAAGATGATGCGCATTCAGCCGAAGGTTGACGCCATCAAGCGGCGCTATGCCGGCATGAAGGTGAACGACCCCAAGCGGGCCGAGATGAACACGGAGATGATGGCCCTTTACAAGACCGAGGGCGTCAACATGTACGGCGGCTGCCTGCCGATGCTGCCGCAGATCCCTTTGTTCTTCGCCTACTTCCGCGTGCTGCAGAATGCGGTCGAGCTGCGCCAGGCCCACTGGTTCTGGCTCACGGATCTCTCCGCGCCGGACCCCTTGCACATCCTGCCGATCCTCATCATCATCAGCATGTTCCTGGTGACCTACATGACGCCGTCGCCGGGCATGGACGCCTCACAGCGGCGCATGATGGCCATCGTCAGCCCGGTATTCATGGGCTTTCTGCTCTGGCACTACGCTTCAGGACTGGCCCTCTACTGGGGTACCAGCAACCTGATTAACATTGCCCTGCAGCTTGGCATCAACCAGTCCAGCATGGGCAAGGAGATGCACGCCATAGCCGCGAAACGGGCACAGAAAAAGACCGGCAGCGGCCCACGCGTCGTCCAGGGCAAGCACTAGCAATACCCGCGCGGCAGCGCAATCCGTCTGCCGCGCGTCCGCCCTCAGCCCAACACGGCTCTCAGAGCATCCGGCAGCACTGGGTGCCGAAACAGGAAGCCCGCGGCGGTCAGTCTTCCGGGAAAAACCCTGGCGCTCGAAAGCATTGTTTCGTCGGCCATCTGTCCGAAGGCCAGGCGCAGGGCGAAAGCAGGCACAGGCAAGAGCGCGGGCCGGTTCAGACGCATGGCAAGCACACGCGTAAACTCCGCGTTGGTCACCGGACTCGACGCCGTCAGGTTCACAGGGCCGCTCAGGTCGGGCATCTCCAATGCAAAGATCATTGCATTGACCGCGTCCTCCAGGCTGATCCAGCTCATCCACTGCCTGCCGCTGCCCAGCCGCCCGCCCAGCCCAAGCCGAAAGACCGGCAGCATCTTCCCCAGAGCACCCGCACCGGGCGCGAGCACCACTCCGAAGCGCAGATGCACGACCCGAATCCCGGCCTCGACTGCCGGCGCGGCCGCTGCTTCCCACTGCCGGCAAAGCTCGGCAAGAAATCCGCTGCCTGCCGGGGAGCGCTCGTCCAGGTAGTCTTCGCCGCGATCCCCATAAATGCCTATGGCCGAGGCCGCCAGCAGCACCTGTGGCGGTTTTTGCAGGCCAGCCAGCACCCTGGCCAGGGTCGCTGTGCTCCCTACGCGGCTCTCGGTCATCTCCCGCCGGTAAGCAGCGGTCCAGCGGTGCGCGGCAACGTTGGACCCGGAGAAATGCACGGCTGCGAACAGCCCTTCGATAGGCGTGCGATCGGCCAGGGCAGGCTCCGCTCCGGGGCTCCACTGCAACTCATCCGGCCCGGCCGGCGCGCGCCGCACCAACTGCAGGATGGGTGCCCCGCGGGCCGAAACTCCGCGCATCAGCGCCCGGCCCAGCATCCCGGAAGCGCCGCTGAATGCAACCCGCCCCCCCCATTTCGTCATCTTCATATTCACAGGATGGATTTCTCTTTCCTTTCAGTGAACTCAATCCTCGCTGCCGCGCAAAGCTCGATTTTACTCAATCGGAATCTTTTTTGACGTGGGCAACATCCAAAGATTGCGCGACCTGCAGGGAGGGCGCATATGGCGGACATCGCAAGCATTCGCAACGAAGAGACTCAGAAGTCGCAGGTCGACACGGAGACGACGGAACGCTTTATTGCTGAAAAGCATATAGGCGAACGGATCAAGCGGCTTCGGCTGAAGAAGTCCATGGGCCTCGTCGAGCTGGGCAAGCACACCGGCCTTTCGGCCAGCTTCCTTTCGCAGCTTGAGACTGGCCGCGTTGTGCCTACCTTGCGCAATCTGGCCCGTATCGCCATGGTTTTCTCCAAGGATCTCTCCTACTTCTTTGAGAGCGAACCGCAGTCGATGTTCCGTGTGCACCGCCGCAAGGAGCGTGTCCGCCTGCCGCAGACCGGCGTCGAGCAGCCCACCTACTTTTTCGAGAGCCTGGGCTATATGGTACCGGACCGCCACATGGACCCCTACTTTGCCCAGTTCATTCCGCTCGAAAAGGGCCAGGAGTCTCGCGCCCACATGCACCCTGGCTATGAGTTTCTCTACGTTCTGGAGGGCGGACTGGACCTCCGACACGGCGAACAGCATTGCACGCTCGAGGCGGGCGATGCTGTCTACTTTGACGCCAGCACGCCCCACTCCTACGCGTGCTCCGGCAAAAAGCCTACCGATGCCCTGATCGTCACCATGCATCAGCCCCCACCGGCCCAACCCGTTACGCTTGTCCGGCAGCCGCCGAGCCGCATTCTGCCCGGCCAGAGTCCCAGCGCACCTGTGGGTAGCCGATAGCGGGATCGGCTTCTCGCTCTGCCATCAAGACGTCGGCTGCCCGGCAAAGTATTCTTCGACTTCCCGCCAGTTGTCCACGCGAATAAAGCCCGTTGCCGCGAGGTTGTGCGGCGCGGTGTAGAGCAGGCCGTGGCCCTCGAACCGTTGCAGGTTGCGCGGCAAGTCGTCGATCAGATAGTCGGCCCGCAGAATGCTTTTGTGCCCGCAGAAGACGTAGTGCGTGGGCGGGATGAAGGGAAAATGCCTCTGCAGCCAGCGATATTTGGGGCCGAGCGAGTTGGGAACCATCATGGCCTGGGATGCAATGAAGATCTCAAAGCGCGAGCTCATATCCTTCAGAACCCGCTGCGCGTCCGGCATCAGGGGCAGGTCCTCGAAAAAATCCTCGGCATCCAGAAAGGCCCGCAACTGCGCCTGACGGTCAATCGGCGCCACCTCCCACAGGCCTTTGCCGGCGAGATCGTCGGGCGTCACGTCCTCGTCAAACGCCATGTTATAGCGGCGCAGATGCTCAGAGAGCGTATCGGCGATCACCTCGTCCATATCCACGCAGACGCGCTTCATTGCCCTATGTCCCGGCCTGCCTGGGCTTGCGCACGGCACGGCCATCGCTGGTGGCGCTCTCAGTTTGCGGCGCTTTAGGCGCAGGCGCCATGGCCGGATCCCAGTAGAGCAATCGTCCGCAACTGTCACAGGGCAGCAGTTCTCCCTCCCGCAGTTGATTCCATACCTGCGGCCGCACGCCCATGCGGCAGCCAGTGCATTGCTGATTGTCCACGCGAGCGATGCCGGTGCCGCGGCTCGCTGCCAAACGATCAAAACGTGTCAGCCACTCCGGCTCAATCCCCTGTCGCAGGGTTGCGCGCTGGACCTCTAGGTCGGCCTGCTGCTGCGTCAGTTCCGTTTGGCACAGGGCAATCCGCTGCCGGGTCTTTTCGAGCGTGATGGCACTTTCCTCCACCTGGGCGCGTGCCGCACCCAGCGCCGCCTCATAGATCTCGGTGCGCTCCAGGCTGGCAAACTCCTCATCTTCCAAACGCTGGATTTCGGTCTCGGCAAAGCGCACTTCGTGCTCAATCGCCTCAGCCTGTGCCGGAGTGGTCACTGCGTCCTGCTGCGCGCGATACCGTGCGGCCTTCTGGCGATGGCCTTGCACCTCGCGATCCAGCCGCGTGCGCAGCGACTCCTCGCGCGCCAGGCCGTCTGAGGCCTCGGCAACCCTGACCTGGCTTGCAGCCAGGGCCGCTTCTGCGTTGGCAATCTCCCCTGGCAACGTGCGCTGGACCTGATGCAGTCGCGCTCTTTCCAAATCCACTTCCTGCAACTTTACGAGATGTTCTATGTGCGCTTGCATGGGTGGAAGCAAGTTTACGGCATTCACCTTCTAACTCTGAAATGGATCACTTCGGCTCACTCCCCGCGGAGCGTTGCTGCGACAATAGAGGCAAACGAAGGGGAGCGTGTGACCCATCCGCGGAAAACCTTCTGGCGCAGAAACCGCTGGCTCCTCTGGGTTGGAACCGGCGTGGTTACGGTTCTGGCCGCGCTGGCCGTGACGCTTGGCGTGCTGGCGCGTCGGGTTGAGCCGTACCTGCACGCTCGGATTATCGCGACGCTTGAGGCGCGCTTTCACGCCCGCGTGGAGTTGGACAGCTTTCACCTTGGCTTGCGCGTGGGGCAGCACGGCGAGTGGGGCGTCTGGGCACAGGGCCGTGGATTGCGCATCTGGCCGCCGGAGCAGGTGGCAAACGCGGGTCTGGCAGTAGCGCCGCCGCCGGGCGCGCCGCTGATCCGGCTCGATGAGTTCAATTTCCATGCGCCGCTGCGCTACCGGCGCGGCATGCCGATTCACATTCCCCAGGTGCGGCTCACGGGCCTGGATGTGCGCCTGCCGCGGCGCTCGGATCTCCAGCATCCGGCACCCAACCGCGCGACCCCAGGAACCGCGGTACAGGCCGGCGGGGCTGAGCCCACTCTAGGTGCGCCGCTCATGGCCTTCCACATCGATCAGGTGGTTTGCACGGCAGCCCATCTGCAAGTGGCGACCAGCAAGCTCCCACTGGACTTTGCCATCTCCTACATCCAGGTCACCGGATTCGATCAGA
>JAKBHH010000031.1 GCA_021836865.1 Acidobacteriota bacterium | reverse complement strand
TGCCCTTCACGCTTGCAATCATCATGTGCTTGACTTTGAACTCTGCGGCTGAGTGGGCGGGGTCAATCTTCCAGGTGGTGGGTGCAGAATCTGTCACGGTATTTCTCCTTCTAGCTGCTTAGATGAGTCTGCGAGATATTCGTTGCAACAAATATCTTGCGGCTGCGGCGCGATTTCAACGACTCGAAGGCCGGGCCGAGGGGGCCGGTCTAGTCGTTACGGGGCGAAGGCGCGCGGTCGAAGGCTGCCTCAAAGTGTTCAAACTGCGGGTCTTGGCCGGGAATCAGGTAGACGCCGAGCACGTCAAAGCGTACCTGCGGCGCCTGGGGCTGGGGCAACTGGCGCAGATAGCGGCGGGCGAGCCGGCGGAGAGTGTGGCGCTTGTGCGCGTCCACGGCGGACTGTGCGGGGGTGGCGTCGCGCGCGGTGCGGGTCTTGACTTCCACAAAGCAGAGAAGGCTGTCCTGCCAGGCGATCAAGTCGATGTCGCCGGGCAGTTCGCCTGAGGACCAGCGGCGAGCGACGACGGTATAGCCCTTGCGCCGCAGATAAAAGAACGCTGCATCTTCGCCGGCGAGTCCGGTGGACAAGTGGCTGGGCAAGTTCGTATCGCGACCGCGCCGCCGGGCCACTCCGTCGATCCAGCCGAGCGCCCGCTCGATGAATTTCAGCCGCATCTGCGCAAGCGAAGCCATTGCAGATCATTGTCGGCGGAATTGCCTGAAGGCGCAAATGCCGCGCAGTCCCTTGTGCGGGCGGCGCGGCATAGCGGCTTCTGCTTCAGACGGCGGTGTCAGGCGCCGGCAACGACGAGCTCACCGTCCCGCGCATGCTCACTTTCAGCCGCGGTCAGCGCATCTTCAAGGATGTCGAGGGCCACGTTGGCTTCATGCTCGTTCACAATCAGCGGCGGGCACAGGCGAATCGAAGTCTCGCCGCAGCCCAGGACCATCAGGCCGCGTTCAAACGCCAGCTCCTCGACCCGGTTGCGCAGTGCGCCGGCGGGCTCGCGGGTCGTCTTGTCTTTTACCAGCTCGATGCCGATCATAAGGCCGCGCCCGCGCACATCACCGACCAGCGGGTGCGTCTGCTTCCATCCCTGCAGCCGTTCCAGCATCATGGCGCCCACGCGGGCGGCATTGCCGATGGCCTCGCGCTCCAGGATATCCATGGTGGCAAGCGCAGCGGCGATGGAAACCGGGTTTCCGCCAAAGGTGGAGGCGTGCGAGCCAGGCACCCAGTTCATGATCTCCGCGCGGCTCATGCAGACGCCGAGGGGCATGCCGCTGGCGATGCCTTTGGCCATGCAGACGATGTCGGGCTGGACGCCGGAGTGCTCGATCGCCCACCACTTGCCGGTTCTGCCTGCACCCGATTGAACCTCATCCACGACGAGCAAAATGCCGTGGCGGTTGCAGATGGCGCGCAGCTCACGCAGAAAGTTGTCGGGGGCGACAACGTAACCGCCCTCGCCCTGGATGGGCTCGACAAAAATGGCGGCGACTTCCTCAGCAGGCAGGATGGTCTTGAAGAGCTTCTCCTCGATGTAGCGCGCGCAGCCGAGGGCAAAAGCGTCCTCCTCCTGCGGCCCGCCCGTGCAGCCGCGATAGGCATAGGGATAGCGGACGTGCGTGACGCCTGGGACCAGCGGCGAGAAGCGGCGCTTTTGCTGCGGCTTGGAGCCGGTGAGCGAGAGCGCTCCCATGGTGCGGCCGTGGAAGGCGCCGAAGAATGAGATTACCTGCTGGCGGCCGGTGTGATAACGGGCCAGCTTGAGCGCGCATTCGATTGCCTCCGCGCCGGAGTTGCCATAGAAAAACTTGTGCGGACCGGGCATCGGCGCGACGGCAGAGAGCCTGGCAGCCAGGTCGGTCAGGTGTTCATCGTAGAAGTCGGTTCCGGAGATGTGGATCAACTCCGCCGCCTGCTTCTGGATGGCAGCGACAACCTCAGGGTGGCAGTGTCCGGTTGAAGTCACGGCGATGCCGGCTGCGAAATCAAGGAACTCGTTGCCGTCAACGTCTTCTACGCGGATGCCGCGCCCGCGCCGGGCAACCAGCGGATAAGAGCGGGTGTAACTGGGCGAGATATAGCGCGTGTCGGCCTCGACGGCGGCCCTGGCCTTTGGTCCCGGCAGGGCGCCCATCAATTTGGGTCCATATTGAGCATGCCGCTCTTGCTTATTCATATGCATTCTCCTCGGCAGTTCGGTTGTGTGGCCCTGTGCGCCGTCCGTTTGTGAATGGAGCGCGGCCACTGACCCCGTCTGGAGGGGGTCATCCAGTTCCGCTCGCCCGGCGGGGCGAGAAAGAGCGGGCGAGGATCTTCGGCGGTCCTGTCCTAATCGCCGCCGAAGAGACTAGGTCGGGTGCGGATGGGCAGCACACGCAGGTGCTTGCGCGGGCAGATGATGCGCGCACGAGGCCCGGACCAGCGTTTGGCGGCCGGCACGGACGATGCTGCAAGAGTGGCGCGCATGTACATAAGAATCCCGCTGGCCTGAGGATAGCATGGCCGCGAGGAGCGACGCCAAGGCCGCAGGCAACGGCGGCGCGCTAGGCGGGCGGCTTTCTGTCGAAGGCTGAGGCGGGGACGAGCGCCACGGGCGGCTCGCCATCCAGCCTGACCTTGCCATGCTCGAAGGTCTGAAGCGATGCATCATCGGCGGCCATGGTCATCCAGCAGACGGCGCCCAGCCTGAGCACGCTGCACGCAATTTCCACGGTGTACCGCGCCTCAGGATGCCCAATGACTGCGCCCTTGGTGCGCTCAATCCATAAGCTGTGCGTGCCCAACGTATACGAGCCATAGACCGGCTCCGTCAGATCGAAGTTCTGCTTGAGCCCTTCCGACGCGCCCTGGGCAAAGCCGGGCAGCTCCTGATCGGTCATCTTCTGCCCGAAGCAGGAGAAAGGCAGTTGCATCACCACGATCATGGAGGCGGGTGTGCCGTGCTTGGCGGTCAGTTCCAACTGCACGCACTGAATGCCTTTCTTTTCCTCTTCACTGCTCGCGGCCTGCGATTGCTGCTCCTTGACGGCGGGCAGGGTGGGATGTTCGTCCGCTACATTCCAGTCAGAGGGAATGCTGTAGCTGAAGCCGAGGTCGCTTCTGTGGGCCTGCGCGGCCGGAGCCGACGTTTGAGCGGTGACCGCCGCGCCGGCAGCAAGGAAAAGTGCGGTGAAGTATGTGAATCGCATTGCGCCGTCAGTCTACCACGCAGCTACTGCGCGCGATGGTGACGGACGGGCGGCGCGGCGCCGCTATTTGAGGAAAAGCGACGAAAGCGCCGACAGGATGCCTGCAAGCGAGAAGGCCATCCCGAAATACCAGTAGGCCCGGCTGCGGGTAAGCAGCGTGACGGAGGTGATGACGAGGCCGATCTCGAGCAACGCTTCGGCCAGGTCAAAACGGTCTGCGCGGGCCTCGGCCTGCTCGACCGTGGTCTCGAGCGCTTCGGCCTTCTCCTGCTCTTCCTTCAGGTCGCTGGCCCACTTGGCCTCATGGTCGGTGTAGGATTTGGCGATCCTGCGTTCCGCGTCCGTATCGGTAATGGTGACCACACTCAGCAGATCGGCAGCGAGCTGCGTGGTGTTGGCGCGAATCTTTTTGGCCTGATACAGGTTCCACTGGTCCGTCGCTTTGTTCTGATCCAGCACCGCCTCGGTGTGGGTGCGATGGCCAAGCACGGTGGTGATGGCCACCAGCACGGCCAGAACGCTCATGGTAAAGGCAACCGGGCGCATGGCCTGCTCGTGCGCGCCGTGCTCGGCGTGCTCCTGCAATTCCTGTGCTTCGTTAGCTTCCATGGGGAAACGATCTCCTGCGATGCAGTGGTTCGGCGGCGCTTACTTGCGCTTCCAGCGCACGCCGTCTTTGGAGTCTTCAAGGATGACGCCCTTTTCCGCCAGCTCGTTGCGGATCTGGTCGGCGCGGGCGAAGTTGCGCTGCTTTTTGGCAACGGTGCGCTCGGTGACCAGCTTTTCAATCGCGTCGTCCGTGAGCGACTGACGGGCGAGGAGCTCCGGTGCGACGTCGGCGGTTCTGCCGGCCTGCTGCGCCCACGCGATGGCGTGGCGGGTGGGCTCGGCGTCGCGGTCCTCGATTACGTCGAAGACTGCGTCGAAGTCCTTCAGCACAGGTAGGATCTCGTCGCGGTCGCCGGTGAATAACTTTCCCTGGTCCATGGCCGCATTGGCCGCGCGAACGAGGTCGAAGATCGGCGCGCGGGCTTCGGCGGTGTTCAGGTCATTGGCCAGCGCGGCCATGAATTCGGTCTGCGCTTTCTTTGCCGCAGACTGCATCGCGGGATTTTCTCCGGCTGCGAAGGTTCCTTGTGTGAGCCGCGCGTAAAAGGTCCGCAGCCGGTCGATGGCGTTGGTGGCCTCAATGAGGCCATCGAAGGTGAAGTTGAGCTGGTGCCGGTAGGGAACCGAGATCAGCGCGAGGCGAATTGCCGAGGCCTTGTATCCCTTCAGCAGCAGATCGCGCAGGGTGTAGAAGTTGCCCTCGCTCTTGGCCATCTTGCGTCCGTCGACGAGAAGGAAGCGAACGTGCATCCAATGGCGCGCGAGCGGCTTGTGCGTGACGGTTTCGCTTTGCGCGATCTCGTTCTCATGGTGCGGGAACATCAAGTCTTCGCCGCCGGCGTGCAGGTCAAAGCTGTCGCCCAGATAGGCCATGGACATGGCGGAGCACTCGATGTGCCAGCCGGGCCTTCCGCGGCCGATCATGGTATCCCACGCGGTTTCGCCGGGCCTGGCAGCCTTCCACAGTGCAAAGTCGCGGGCCGAATCCTTCTCGTACTCGTCCACGTCCACGCGCGCGCCGTCTTCCATGCCGCTCAAGTCCTTCTTGCTCAGCTTGCCGTAGGCAGGAAATGCGGAAAGGCGGAAGTACCAGCTCCCGTCATCGGTCTGATAGGCAGCGCCCACCGCGGCCAGCTTCTGTATCAGCTCCACCATGCGGTCGATGTTTTCAGTGGCGCGCGCAATTGCTTCAGGCCGCTCCACGCGCAGGGCGTCAAGGTCTTCAAAGAACGCATCGACATAGCGCGGCGTGTACTCGCCGATCGCGATGCCGGCGGCAGCGGCGTTGCGGATGATCTTGTCGTCTACGTCGGTGATGTTCATGACGTGGCGCAGCTTCATACCGGTCAGCTTGAGAAAGCGCCGCAGCACATCCACCTGGAGAAAGGTGCGGAAGTTGCCGATGTGGCCGTAGTCGTAGACCGTGGGGCCGCAGGCGTACATGCGCAGTGTCTGCCCATCCATCGGGACGAGCTCTTCCATCTGTCCCGAAAGGGTGTTGAAGAGGTGGAGGTTCATGGTTTCTAGCCTGACTATACGATGCTGCAAGCAACTGAAAGAGTGCACATTGCGGCCATTTCGATTGTAGCAGCGGAGGATTGCGAAACTTCTGCGGGTCTTGGCCGGAGCTCTGCGCGGCGCGCGCGGGCTAAAAGAGACGGTTGACCTCACACTCAAGTGCCGATATAGTGAGGTCATGAGTCTTTGTCTCACACCGGTCTGTTGTTGCGCGTGTTGTTGCGTGCCGCGCCGGATTGTGGGATAAGACAGCTTTAGACTCAGACCTATCCCAATAAGCCCGCGCCGCAGGCCACCTGCCGACGCGGGCTTTTTCTTTTTCCCCTTCGAAAATCCAAACGGAGAGATTGCATGACAGCGATCGCAAGCGAGCCCACGGGGCTGGCACAGGAACTGAACTCAGGGCACAGCGGCGGGCCGGGCCAAAGCCGCGCCGCGGCAGAGCAGCGGCTCAACCACATCCAGCTGCTTGAGGCAGAGAGCATTCACATCATGCGCGAGGTGGCGGCGGAGTTTCAAAAGCCGGTGATGCTCTACTCCATCGGCAAGGACTCGTCGGTGATGTTGCGCCTGGCGCAGAAGGCCTTTCATCCCGCGCCGATTCCGTTTCCGCTGCTGCATGTCGACACGGGCTACAAGTTTCGCGAGATGATCGAATTCCGCGATCGCTACACGGCCGAGCTGGGAGTCAAGCTGCTGGTGTGGCGCAATGAAGAGGCCCTGGCGCAGGGCGCGAACCCGGTGCAACTGGGAACGCAGCGTTGCTGCGGGCTGCTGAAGACGCAGGCGCTGCTGGACGGGTTGCGCGCACACGGATTTGACGCGGCCTTTGGCGGCGCACGACGCGATGAAGAAAAGTCGCGTGCGAAAGAGCGCATCTTCTCATTCCGCGACAGCGCGGGGCAGTGGGACCCGAAGAATCAGCGTCCGGAGTTGTGGAACCTGTTCAACGGACGCATCGGCCCGCGCGAGAGCATCCGCGTCTTCCCGCTTTCCAACTGGACCGAGCTGGACATCTGGCACTACATCCATCTGGAGAAGATTCCGATTGTGCCGCTGTATCTGGCGAAGGAGCGCCGCATGCTGGTGCGCGCCGACAGCCTGATCCCCGTGGAGCAGCCTTTTGTGAAGGGCCTTCCGGGCGAAGAGCAATGGGTGAAGTGCCGCCTGCGCTCGCTCGGTTGCAGCCCCTGCACGGGAGCCATCCGCTCCGACGCAGACACGGTGCCAAAGATTATTGCCGAGCTGGTGCAGATGCGAAATTCCGAGCGCGCCAATCGCATTATCGACCACGACCAGGACGGTTCCATGGAACTGAAGAAACGCGAGGGCTACTTCTGATGTCGGAAGCGAATGACAACATGACCGCCGTTCTTGAGCGGGATGATGCGGATGTGCGCATTGAAGAGCAGCTTGCCGCCGAGCGCGCGAAAGACCTGTTGCGTTTCAGCACGGCGGGCAGCGTGGATGACGGCAAGTCTACGCTGATTGGCCGCCTGCTCTACGACTCGCGCAATGTCTACGACGACCACGTGCGCGCCGTGACGCACAACGCCGCTATTGATTTCGCGCAACTCACAGACGGTCTTCGCGCGGAGCGAGAGCAGGGAATCACCATCGACGTGGCGTACCGATTCTTCTCTACGCCGAAGCGCAAATTCATCATCGCCGACACTCCGGGCCACGAGCAGTACACGCGCAACATGGCCACCGGCGCATCCACGGCAGACGTTGCCATTGTGCTTGTGGACGCGCGCAAGGGCATCCTTGACCAGACGCGGCGTCACGCCTGCATCGCCGCGCTGCTGGGAATTCCGGTCGTAATTGCCGCCGTCAACAAGATGGACCTTGTAGGTTTTTCGCAGACGGTCTTCGACGACCATCGCCGCTCGCTGCTCGATCTTGCCCGGCAGTTGGAGATCCCCGAACTGATCGCGGTTCCCGTGAGCGCGCTCGATGGCGACAACGTTGTGCATCGCAGTGAGCGCATGAGCTGGTACAGCGGCCCCAGCCTGATGGAACTGCTGGAGACTGTTCCGCTGGCGATCGAGCGCTCCCATGCCGGCCTGCGCTTTCCGGTGCAGCGCGTGCTGCGTCCGCATCAGGACTTCCGCGGGTTTGCCGGGCAGATTACCGCGGGGACGGTTCGGCCCGGAGATGAAATCATTGCCTTGCCATCCGGCTTTCGCACACGGGTTCGCTCCATCACCACGTGGGAGGGTGACCTGGAAACAGCGCGCGCGCCGCAGTCTGTCGTGATCACGCTGGAAGATGAAACGGACGTCAGCCGCGGCGAGATGCTCGTATCGGCCGCCGATTCTCCGCATCGGACCAGGCACTTTGAGGCGACCGTAGTCTGGATGCACACAAAGCCTCTTCGTCCCGGATCGACCTATCTGCTGAAGCACACGAGCCAGACGGTGCGCGCACGGGTCGTCGAAATTCGTTCGCGAATCCACGTCGAGCGGCTTGAGCATCATCCAGCGGAGCAGCTCGCTCTCAACGACATCGGGCAGGTCGTTATCGAAACGAGCCGTCCGCTGCTTGCAGACCTCTATCGCGACAGCCGTGCCACCGGCAGTCTGATTCTCATTGATCCGGAAGATAACGCCACCGCGGGTGCGGGCATGATACGCAGCATCGCGGACGCAGGCGATGCTGAGTCCGAAATCAATCACGCGACGCGCGGGGTGCTGGCCCTGGGCAATCGCGCAGAGTTGGCCGCGCAGCTGGAGCGGTCTCTGCTTGAGGCAGGCGCCGTCGTCCTTCGCACGCGCGTTCCCTTGTCGCCCTCACTGATTGCGCTGGCCCGCATGGGCGCGTTTCTGCTGGTGGAGAGCGACGACGCAGTCCCCATCACCCTGACGCCGGTTCATGCGGCGAGCACCACTCCCCACGAGCTCGCGCTGGATGAACCAGACGAGATCCTCAATGAAATTCAGCGCCTCGGCGCGATTCCCAATGGAGAAGATGACAATGACGACGGACTGGGCATCTGAGATTAAAGAGCGCGCAGGTACAGTAAGGCTTTTTCTTGACGAGCGGCTGGCGCATGCGACGGATGTCTGCGTCACCAGCAGTTTTCAGACCGAAGATGTGGTCGTGCTGCACATGGTGCGCGAGATTCTGCCTCGTGTTCCCGTGCTCTTTCTTGAGACCGGCTATCACTTTCCTGAGACGCTCGTGTACCGTGACCGCATTGCGGCCGAGTGGCAATTGAACCTGATCAACGTGTTGCCGGAGCGCACGGTGGCGGAGCAGGAAAGCGAGTTCGGGATTCTGCACCAGAGCGCTCCTGACCGCTGCTGCGCGCTGCGCAAGGTGGAGCCGCTCTTTCGCTCGCTTGCTCCTTATCGCGTGTGGATTACGGGGCTGCGGAGGCAGCAGTCGAAGTCGCGCGCCAACCTGCAGGTGGAGGAGAGCTTCACCCTGCCAGGTGGACAAACGCTGGCCAAGCTAAGCCCGCTGGCGGAGTGGACCACCCGCGATGTGGGCTTGTATGCAGAGGCGCACGGCATTCCGCTGCTGCCGCTCTATGAGCAGGGTTACACCAGCATTGGATGCGCGCCCTGCACCAGTCTGCCTTTTGACGCAAGCGATCCGCGCTCCGGGCGCTGGTCCGGCCGCAAGCTCGAGTGCGGCATTCACATTCAGGCTTCGTAAGACGCGGGCCTCGCAGACGCGGAGAGCGCAATGGATTTCCTTCTTGGCTTTTTAATTGCCGCTATGATCGCCATGACTGGCGTGGGCGCGGGCACGGTGATGGCGCCGCTGCTCATCCTGCTTCTGCATCTGCCTGCAGAGGCGGCGGTGGGCACAGCGCTTGCCTACTCGGCGGCGGTCAAGCTGGTGGTGGTGCCAGTGCAAGTGGTACGGCGCAACGTGGCGTGGCGCACGCTGGCCATCATGCTGGCCACGGGACTTCCGGGTGTGGTTCTTGGCACACTGCTCTTTCGGCGCCTGGCTCGCAGCCACGCTGACCAGCTCTGGCTCTACCTGGCTCTCGGCGTGATGATTGCGATTCCCTCGGCGTGGCACATCTATCGGCACTTCCGTCCGGCGGCTGTCCATGCGGGACGCGCACATCGTCCTGGCTGGCTCGCCCTTAGCATGCTGCCGGTGGGCGCGGAGGTTGGCTTTTCGTCTTCGGGCGCGGGCGCGCTGGGCACACTGGCGCTGATGGGCTTTACGCCTCTGGACACAACGCGCATCGTAGGCACGGATCTTGCCTTCGGGCTGTGCCTTGCGCTGGTAGGCGGTGGGCTGCACCTGAGCCAGGGAGGCATCGATGTGGCGCTGCTGGAAAGGCTAGTCGCAGGCGGCGTGCTGGGCGCGCTGGCGGGCACGAGCGTTGCTTCCCGCATTCCCGCCCGCGCCATGCGGCTCGCGCTTTCACTCTGGCTGCTGGCCATGGGCATGCAGCTCTGCTGGCAGGCTTTTGCGCAGGCAGGCATCTAACCCGATCCGTGATCGGGGGCTGCGAGACACTGTATTGCCGGCGATGCGCGGCTGCCGGCCTCGCGTAAAATGCGCATAGTGTCTGCGCCTCTTTTAGCCCGCATGCTTCTTACGGCGCTTGCCGGCGGGCAGGGTTTTGCACCCATCTTCATCGATCTGAATCGCACACACGCCACGCATCCGCAGTGGCCGGGCCACGCGCGCTTTCATCTGGTGCAGCAGGTTGTCACGCTTGCGCTGACCGCGGTCGTCGAAGTTGGACTGATCTGGTGGCCGGGGACGAGTCAAGCCTCGCGGTTTTATCTTGCGGCATTCCTCACCGCTACGTCACTGGCGGGCTTCCTTGTGGCGTTCTTCACGCGCGGACTTTATCGCGGCACGCTGCGCGATCCGCGGGGCATTCCGCCGGGTCGCATCCGCACGCGCAATGGGGTTGTCGAATTCGACGTCAACATCATCCTCATTGGCCTGGCCACCGTCCTGCTGGTCTTCGCGGTCAAGCTCTTCTAAGGTGCGGCAGAGCCGACGCGCACTGAGGAACTGCGCGTGCAAACGAAAACGCCGGAGGCCCTTTCGGGTATCCGGCGCTTTCCGGGTGTCCGCGTAGTTCTTTGAATCGAACGCCATCCGACAAAGCTTGACGATGAATCTTCAGTTTCCATCAAGGACTGCACTGCCAGCCTGACCGTCCACGTCACTGCAGAGTTCGATCAAGTGGTTCTTTGCAGCAGAGCCGCAAAGGCATCTTCGACTTCTCTCTTCAGTTCAGCGTCCGCAAAGGGCCGGTGGCAAATCTTCAACTTCCACCGAACTTTGCATCGTCCTGCGAGGCCGGGAACGAATCTTCGTATTCCATCGCGTCCTGCATCCTCCGCGAAGCAGGGGATACATTTTTCGACTTCCTTCGAATCCTGCGTCTTCCAGTCTGCTTCGTTGATGCCGATCCTGCTTCACTTCAGCCCTCGACCGGCAGCGAAGCCGCTGATGAGGATCAAAGTAACTGCTGGAGCCTGCATCTACTGTTCAGGCCGGAAACGTCGTTTCCAATTCCCTACAGGTTCACCAACTGAAGAGACGATGCGCCTGTTCGACCTGTGGATACAAGTGCAAAAAGCAGATTTATCTGTGGATATCACCATGGATGGTGCAGCTTGCAACAATCCTCCCCATCTTCCGCCCGGGAGTGACCTTGGCGGCCCAAAGACGCAACTTGCGCGCACACGTTTGCTGGCGGAAAAGGCGACGACGAACCAGGTAAGAAAGATCCCCCGCCATGCGCGAGTGCGCGGCAGAGGGCACCGTCCGTATGGAGGCTCGACACCCCATCGTCCGGTATGGTCTGCGTGGGTACAGGAATCAGCCTGCGGCAGGGCCGGATTTCTCGATATCGAAGGTAGAGTAGGGCTGGCTTTGGCTGTCGATTTCGGTACGCAGCTCGGTCCACAGTTCGTCGGGAATTTTGAGGAAGACCTCGACTACGGATGGATCGAACTGGGCGCCCGAGCAGCGCAGGATCTCAGCCCGTGCAGCGTCAAAGCTGCGTGCTTTGCGATAGGGCCGGTCGCTGGTGATCGCATCAAGCGCGTCTGCCACGGCAAAGATGCGGGATCCGATCGGAATCGCAGTGCCTGCCAGTCCTCTGGGGTAGCCACTGCCGTCGAAGTGCTCCTGGTGGGTGTAGACGATGGCGGAGGCTTCACTGAGGAAGGGAATCTTGCGCAGGATGTTGTAGCCGCGCGAGCAGTGGTCTCGCATGATCTCCTGCTCGTCCGGGGTGAGCTTGCCGGGCTTGCGCAGAATTTCATCGGGAATGGCCATCTTGCCGATGTCGTGCAGGAAGGCGCCGCGTGCAATGATGCGAATCTCCGCCGGGGTGATCCCCATGGCGCGAGCCAGCGCGATGGTATACGCCGTGACGCGCTTGGAGTGTCCTTCAGTCTCTGAATCCTTGAGGTCGAGCGCGTCGCCGAGTGCCTCGAGCGTTACGTCGTAGGAATGCTCGAGATCCTCCATGGCCTGGCGAAGCATCTCGGTGCGCGCTCTCACCACCAGTTCGAGATTCTGCTGGTAGTTGCGGTCGTCCTGGAGGGCTTTGCGATGTTCGAGCGCGCGCTGCACGGTGGCGATCAGATGGTTGCGCTCAAAGGGCTTGAGCAGATAGTCATAGGCGCCGCGGCGCATCGAGTCAATGGCTACGCTGATGTCGTGAATGGCGCTCACCATGACGACGGGGAGATGCGGCTGCTCGGCGCGAATGCGCTCAAGGAGAGCCATCCCATTGCCGTCCTGCATCACGATGTCAGTGAGCACGAGATCAACCGGGTTCGCGGCCAGTACTTCAAGGGCGCGCGATCCGCTGTCGGCCAACTGGACTTCGTATCCGTGGTGTTCAAGGGTTGCGCCGATCATCGCGCGGACGGGCGCTTCGTCGTCGACCACAAGAATGCGTGCGAGTTGGGTTGTCTTCCCGTCCATGCGCGCGTCCCCGTTTCTGGACCTCTGACCCGTAAGATTCACGTCCCCTGAAACCCCGAGCATTCCTTCAAAAGGCAAATATATTTACCGATTCTGACAGCCAGCCGTCTTGCGTGCTGCAGGTCCTTTCTCGCGATGATTCCCGGTTCCCGCCCTATTTAGACTGATCCTTGCTGGATTCGATGGCAGAGCCGGCCGTTTGACGCATCAGGGGAGAAATCAAGACTTGTGCCGCTCGCGCTCTTCTGCCGGATTTCCGATGCGCAACTCGCAAGCGCAACGTACCTGCTTTGAGACCGGCTTCACGGCGCGTATCACGAACTTACATGTGCAGGCTGGCGTGCGCAAGTCATTCCAGAGTACGAATCAAGATGTTAAAGCCAACTTTGCGCTCCGTGGTATACCGCCAGGGTGTCGGGGAGTGACTCTTCTCCCGAGGCTCCCGATTCAGTCTGAGGTATGCGGCGAGTGGCGGGAAGCTGCGCTCCGGTCTGACGATCACCGCGCTTCCTACTTTTTTTCCGCCTTGCCCTCCCTGCGCGCTGCGGCCCAGCCCTCCTTGGTCACCTGACGTGCGCGGCCTACGGCCAACGCGCCGGTGGGCACATCCTTTGTAATGCAGGAGCCTGCTCCAATATACGAGCCGTCCTCGATCGTGATCGGGGCCACCAGAGTTGAATCGCTGCCGACAAAGACGCCCGCGCCAATGCGCGTTGTGTGCTTGTGTACGCCGTCGTAGTTGCAGGTAATCACGCCTGCTCCAATGTTAGTTCCCGCGCCTACCTCGGCGTCGCCCAGGTAGGTCAGGTGGTTCGCTTTGGCGCCTTTGCCGAGGCGCGCCTTCTTGGTCTCAACAAAATTTCCGATGTGTGCATCCTGGCCGATTTCGCTGCCTGGGCGCAGATGAGCGAAGGGGCCGATTCGGGCTCCATCGGCCACCGTGCTCTCCGCCAGCACGCAGCTTTGGCGGACGAGGACATCTCTGCCCAGAGTGCAGCTTTCAATTACAGAATACGAGCGGATGCGGCAATCGGTTCCAATGCGCGTATGGCCCAAAAGTTGCACGAACGGCTCGATGACGGTGTCGGGCTCGATCTCGACCTCGGCGTCGATGACGCAGGTGTCGGGCCGCAGGATGGTGACGCCCGCGGCCATCAGCCTTTTCGCCGTGGCGACGCGCAGCGTTGCGTCCAGCGCCACCAGTTCGGCTATGGTGTTGGCTCCCAGCACCTCGGCTGGCTCGTCGGCCTGCACGGCCACTACGCGCTGGCCCGCCTTGCGCAGCAGGCCCGCCACGTCAGTGAGATACAACTCACCGTGTGCGTTCTTTGTGTTGAGCTTGTCGAGGTGCGCAAGCAGGGGCGCGATTTGAAAGGCGTAGATGCCGGAGTTGATTTCGCGAAGGGACTGCTGCTCGCGGGTGAGCGCCTTCTGCTCGACGATGGCCTCCACGTCGGGCGTGCCGGGTCCCTTGCGCAGAATCCGCCCATAGCCCGTCGGATCTTCCGGCGCAGCGGTGAGGATGGTCATCGCAGCATTTTCCGACTGATGAAATTGCCAGACCTTCTCGATCGTCTCGGGCCGGATGAGCGGCACATCGCCGGAGAGGACCAGAATGTTTCGGTAGCCCGCGATGGCAGCGCGCGCACACTGGATGGCGTGACCGGTGCCGCGCTGTTCAGTCTGCTCAACGAACTGGACTCCGGTTGCGGCAACGGCTGCTTTTACGCGCTCCGCCTGGTGGCCGACCACGACGAATACATCACCGGGTGCGACCAGGCGCGTGGCGGCGGCAATCACGTGGCTCAGCAGAGGCCTGCCGCCAATCTCGTGGAGCACTTTGGGACGGCGCGACTTGAGGCGCGTGCCTTTGCCCGCCGCCAGGATGACTACGGCCAGCTTCGCGCCTTGCGGCCGGCCTCCGCTCTGTTCCTTGCTCACGGCTTCTTCTCCGCTGCGGCGCCTTGTTGCGGCATAGGGATGGTGATGTCCACCGGATGCACCGCGCCCAGATCCAGGGCCTCCAGGCCGGGCTTGATCTCCGGCTGATTGCCTACGACAAGGACCGCCAGTTTGTCGGGGTGAATGTACTTCTTCGCCACGCGCTCCAGGTCGGGCACTGTCACCTTCTCCAGGCCGGCCTTGTAGGTTTCAAGGTAATCGGCAGGGTAGCCGTAGAACTCGAGGCGCACACGCTCGGCCAGCACCTTTTCGCGCGTGTCGTAGAGGAAGAGGAATGAGTTCAGGATGTCATCTTTCGCCCGCTTCAACTCCTCCTGCGTGAACGGCCGCGTGGTGAGTCCGGCAATCTCGGCCTCCGCTGCCTTGGTCGCATCCACGGTGGAGGCGCTCTTGGTCATCACCACTACACGGAAGGTCCCTGGATGATCGTACGAATAACCGTAGCCGCCGCCGACGGCGTAGGCCAGGCCCAGCTCAGTGCGCACCTTCTGGAAGAGCCGGCTGCCGAAGCCGCCGCCGAGGATGTCGTTCATCACGGCCAGCACGGGGACGTCAGGATTACTCCGGAGAGTGCCCAGACCCACAATCTGCACGTTGGACTGGTTCACATCCTGCTTATTGATGAAGTAGGCGCCGGGCGTGGGTCCGGGGAATGCGTCGTGGCGCGGAGGAAGGGGCTTTGCCGTGGGCAGCGCGTCAAAGGTGGCGCGCAGTCTGGCTTCCATTGCGACGGGGTCAAAGTCGCCGCTGACGGCCACGATCAACTTGCCTCCAATGGTGCGGTCATGCCAGGCCTTCAGGTCGTCCACGGACACGGTTGCAATGGTCGAGAGCTCGGGTTGCCGGGCGTAAGGGCTGGAGGCGCCATATGCTAGCTTAGCCGCCTCACGGCCGGCAATCTCGCCCTCGTCGTCGTTGCGGCGGACAATGCCGGTAGCCTCCTGCTGCTTGGCCAGGTCAAGCTTCTCCGCGCTGAACTTGGGATGGAAGAGCAGGTCCATTGCCAGCGCATACACCTGGTCGGTGTCGCCCTTCAGCGAGTCCCATGACAGGGAGGTCGAGTCGACATCGCCGCCGGTTTCGATGTGCGCGGCCTTGGACTCGAGCAGATCGTCCATCGCATCGCCGCCCATTTTCTCAGTGCCGCTGGTGCGCCATGCCTGCCCATAGAGGTCTACGAGCCCCACTTTGGCAGGGTCTTCATCGCGCGAACCACCGGGAATGAAGACCGAGCCGCTCACAAAGGGAAGCTCATGATCCTCCTGCAGGAAAAGGACGATGCCGTTCTTCAGCGCGATGCGCCTGGGCTGCTGCGGGTTGAAGGGGTGCAGCGCGGGAATCGGAATCTGATCCCACGGTTTGCTTTGCTGCGCGGGCAGCAGAGCGGGAGGAACCATGGCGGCAAAAGCGGCGCCAGCCACCAGAACTCTGCAAACAATTCTCAGCGAAAGAGTCGTCATTGTGCGCCTCCGTTGTTCTTTGCGGCCGCTGTGGGAGTGGTAAAGTCAATCTCCGCGCTGGTGCGGTTGGAGGGCATGAAAACCTGGTTGGCCACGCGTCGAATATCGGCCTTGGTCACCTTGTCTACACGATTCAGTTGCAGGAAGAGCTCGCGCCAGTCGCCGTAGCGGGTCTGATATTCCGCCATGGCGTTGGCCAGCCCCTGATTATCCGCCAGGCCGCGGAGCAGATCGGCCCGCGCGCGGGTTTTGTACATGGCCAGCTCCGCGTCGGTTACGTCGCTGGTCTTCAGCTTGTCAATTTCCTTGTGGATGGCTTCGCGCATCTCCCCCGGCGTGTGGCCCGGCAGTGGAACCGCATAGAAGGCAAACAGGCTGGGATACTTGTCGCCGGGAAATGGACTGAAGCCCTGCGCCTCGGCGGCAATCTGCTGCTTCTCCACCAGGCTGCGGTAGAGCCGCGAGACGCGCCCATTGGACATGATGTCCTGGATCGCGTCGTACACCGCATCGTCCGGATTGCGATAGCTGGGCCGGTGATAGCCCTCGATGTAGAAAGGCTGCGTCGCCTCCCGGATCGTTACCGTCTTCTCCGCGAACTGCTTCGGTTCGACGGTCGTCAGGTCTTCCGGCTTGGGCCCGCCGGGCACCTTGCTGAAGTACTTCTCCAGCATCGGCATCGCCTCAGAAGCCTTTATGTCGCCGACCACTGCCACAACTACGTTCGATCCCACATAGTACTTCCGATGGAAGGCCATGGCCTCTGTGGCGGAGAGCTGACTGACCTCACTGGGCCAGCCGATGCTGCTGCGGCCGTAGGGGTGGGCCACATAGGCCGTGGCGAGAAACTGCTCGATGAGCCGCCCTATCGGGTCTGAGTCGGTGCGCATCCGGCGCTCTTCGAGCACCACGTCGCGCTCCTTGTAGAACTCGCGCGGAACCGTGTCGCTGAGCCGCGCGCTCTCCAGCCATGCCCACAGTTCCAGCCGGTTTTCGGGCATCGACCAGAAGTACATGGTGTTGTCCAGGCCGGTTTCGGCGTTGAGGCCGTGGGCGCCGTTGCGCTCCGCTACCTCAGTGAACTGGTTGGGGATCACGTACTTGTGCGCCTCGGCCTGAGCCGCAAGAAAGGCCTTCTTCAACTCGGCCAGCTTCTGCTCGTCGCGTCCCACCGGTTTCAGATACTCAGCCTCATAGGCATTGTTGGCGGCTTCCACCTTGGCCAGCGCAATTTTTTCGTCCGGATAGTCGTTGGTGCCGATCTGGCTGGTGCCCTTGAAGGCCAGATGCTCGAACATGTGCGCCAGGCCGCTGTCGCCGGAGGGATCGTCCACGTCTCCGGCATCAATAAACGTCGAGTAGCTGAAGACGGGCGCATCGTGCCGCTCGCAGAGGATAATCGTCAGCCCGTTGGGCAGCACCTTGACGGTGGTTTTCTGCTCAAAGCTCTTCAAATCCTGCGCATGGGCGCTGGGCCAGATTGCGGCGGTCAGCGTTGCCATCAGGAAGCCCTTCCAAATCCAGGAAAACATGCGGGTCTGCATCCACACTCCTTGGCGCGACGCACACCGAAGCTGCGCCGCACTCTTCCAAACTATTGCGCCGGAGTGGGGGCGTCAAACCTGGCAGCCGCGAGGGGCGGTGCGACGCCGGGATGCGCGGGAGGGCCGGCTGCTCATTGAAAAACCGGCCACCTCGGCTAATTGCCCTATACTGAGGTCTGCATTTCGAAAGATTTCCGGCCTGCCGGACGTCGCAATTCCGGAGGTTTTTCTTGACTTTGGACAAGAGTATTGCCGCGACACAGCGTCCCCGCATCCGCTCCACCACCGTCATCTGCGTACGCCGCAACGGGGCAGTGGTGATGGCAGCGGACGGCCAGGTGACGCTGGGCGACCACGTGCTGAAGCACTCGGCCAAAAAGATTCGCCGCCTTTATCAGGACAAGATTCTCGCCGGATTCGCCGGTTCCACCGCGGATGCCTTTTCGCTTTTCGCGCGCTTTGAGACCAAGCTGGAGCAATATGCGGGCAACCTGAACCGCTCCGCCGTGGAGCTGGCGAAGGACTGGCGTACCGACAAGATGCTGCGCAATCTAGAGGCCCTGCTGGTGGTGGCCGACGCCGGGCAGACGTTCCTGATCTCCGGGTCGGGCGACGTGATTGACCCTGACGAGCCGATCGCGGCGATTGGCAGCGGCGGAAGTTACGCAACAGCGGCGGCGCGCGCGCTGCTGGAGAATACGACTCTGAGCGCGCGCGAGATCGCCGAGAAATCAATGAAGATTGCCGGCGAAATCTGCATCTATACCAATGACCGCGTCACGATTGAGGAGTTGAAGTAGGCGGGCCGCACATCTCAAGCTTGGGTGTCGTGGCGAAGGAGGAGGTATCAGGATGCCGGGAGGGATAAAACCTGAACAGAACTGCTCGATTGCCGCCGTGAATATAGGAAACATTCCGTCAACAAGCGTTGGCAGGATTTGCGAACGTATTGTTGCGAACGAACTGGAGTGCCACGGGTTTGTTGTCAGGGATCTAAACCTAGAGGGACTCGCCGCGAATGTAGACGTTCTTGCGGTCAAGGACGGCAAGATTTGGCAAATCCAGGTAAAGGGCGCTCGGTTTGATACGAATTACGAAAATGGGTGGTGGTTTCAGTATGGATACTGCAAGCACGAGCACATCACGAACCCGAAAGAACCCGTGTTTAACAGGGTGGTCGGGTCGTTTCGTGCGGATGTCGTCGTATTGGTTTGCGTGAAGGCTCCCAATTGTTATCAATGCATTGTTCTCCCTGTCGAGAAGGCGGAAGAAGCGGCGCAAATCAACCTAAATTACGCCTACCGAACAAAAAAGAGAGACGGCTCAGGTAAGAAGCCGGGTGTAATATGGATGGCCTTTTACGTTCCAAAGACATCGGACGAGAAAAAAAGACAGATGGAGAAGGAAGTCAGCCTGCTCGATGCTTATCGAGGAAAATGGGACTTTGATAAGACCGTGCTGCCGTCTTCATTGTCGAGTACTCAAAGTTAGGATTGCACTCTCTCTAGGAATTTCAAGAGGATCAGACCAGGAAAAAATGGCCATCTACCTTCCCGCATCTGCCGAAGAACAGGATATCTCGCTGGACGAGATGACGCCGCGCGAGATTGTCGCCGAGCTGGACAAGCATGTGGTGGGCCAGCGCGCCGCCAAGCGCGCCGTGGCCATTGCGCTCAGGAATCGCCAGCGCCGCCAGAAGCTGCCGCCGGACCTGGCCGACGACATCATGCCCAAGAACATCATCATGATCGGGCCCACGGGCGTGGGCAAGACGGAGATTGCGCGCCGCCTGGCCAAGCTGACCAACTCGCCGTTCCTGAAGGTAGAAGCCTCGAAGTTTACCGAGGTGGGCTACGTGGGGCGCGATGTTGAGTCGATGATCCGCGACCTGGTGGAGATCGCGATCGACATGGTGCGCGAGGAGCGGCTGGAAGAGGTGGAAGACCGCGCGGAGATGAACGCCGAGGAGCGCCTGCTGGACGTGCTGCTGCCTCCGCCGCCCGCCGCGCCGCAGGGTCAGGAGAGCCAGCTCTCATTGCCCGGCACTGAGAGCCACCAGCGCTCCCGCGAGAAGCTGCGTCAGCAGTTCCGGGAGGGCAAGCTGGATGACCGCATGGTCGAGCTCGACGTGCGCGACCGCGGCACTCCGCAGTTCGGCATCATCAGCAACCAGAACCTTGAGGATATGGAGATGAGCCTCAAGGATATGCTGCCCAATATTTTTGGGGGCAGCACCAAGAAGCGCAAGTTGAAGGTGGCCGATGCCTTCGACTACCTGGTGCAGGAAGAAGAAGGGCGCCTGATCGACATGGACTCAGTGAATCGCACGGCTACAGAGCGCGTGGAGTCCAGCGGCATCATCTTCCTCGACGAAATCGACAAGATTGCGGGGCGCGAGGGTGGCCACGGACCCGATGTCTCGCGCGAGGGCGTGCAGCGCGACATTCTGCCCATTGTGGAAGGCACGACCGTGAACACGCGCTACGGCATGGTGCGCACGGATCACATTCTCTTCATCGCCGCGGGCGCATTCCACGTGTCCAAGCCCAGCGATCTGATTCCGGAGCTGCAGGGCCGCTTTCCTATTCGCGTTGAACTCAAGTCGCTTACGGTCGAGGATTTTCTGCGCATTCTGACCGAGCCCAAGTCCTCGCTCACCAAGCAGTACTCTGCTCTGCTTGAGACGGAAGGCGTGCGGCTGGAGTTTCAGCCCGAGGCGCTTCGCGAGATTGCCGAGTTCGCCTTCAAGGTGAATGAGACGACGGAGAACATCGGCGCGCGCCGTCTGCACACCATCATGGAGCGCGTGCTTGAGGACGTTAGCTTCCTGGCGCCGGATGTGGTTCGTCATGCGGCCGACGAGAAGCAGGCCCAAGAAATTTCCGCGGCCATCCGCAGCGAGGCATCCACTCCTTTGCCCTATAGCGAGCGCATGACCGCCTCAGGGCCGGAGAAGACCTTCGGCATCACGCCGGAGTATGTGAGGCAGATGGTGGCGACCATCGTGAAGGATCAGGATCTGAGCCGCTACATTCTCTAGGGCACAAACATCAGCCTGCTGCGTGCATGTCCCTGAGCCGCGCGAGCGTGGCCAGCATGGCGCGCAGCGCAGGCTTGCCCACTTGCTTCTCAAAGCTTCTCTGCAATGCATCGAATGCGGCAATCACGCGGAGAGCGGTGCGCTTCCCCTGCGGCCTGAGCATGAGCTGATAGGCTCGTGCATCTTCAGGATCAATGCGACGCTGCAGAAGACCCTTGGCCTCCAGCCCGGAGACACAATGGCTGATATTGCCGCGGCTGGTGCTGAAGGTTGCGGCGAGCTGAGAGGGCTTAACCGGGCGAGGCGCCTCAAAGAAAAGAGCGGCCAGCACAAGCCCCTCCATAAAGCTGAGGCCGTCATCTGCAAGCACACGAGCACTGAGCGCTTCAAAGCTTCGCGCAGTCCTGCCGACGGCAAACATGGGGCTTTCGTGCAGGAAGGCTTCAATCCGCATTGTCATTCTATAGATAGTTTAGCAAATCAACTATTTACATCACACTCAAACCATGCTTGCTTCCTGCGAAGCTCCGGGAGACGATGACTTCGAGTCTCCTCTATGCGAACCGCACACCCATCTTCCCTCGCATTTCTGTTGTTCATTGCGTGCTCTTCAAGCCTGAGTGATGCGCAGGATGTAGCACAACCGCAGAAGTCGGGGATGCAGGCGCCGGCGGAGACGATGGTCGTGCTCGGGTCAGCGACACCGGTGCCGCTTGCCGAGTCGCCACGAGCCGTGGTCGTGCTTCCGTTAGAAGGGCAGAAGCTGGCCGCGGACTCGCCGCTGGACTTTCTTCGTCAGGACTCGGCGCTGTTTTTGGAACAACGCGGTGCGGGTGGTGCGCAGGCGGACATCGCGTTGCGCGGCGGCAGCTTTGCGCAGACGCTGGTGCTGCTGAACGGCTTTCGCATCAACGACAGCCAGACGGCGCATCATGATCTGGATTTGCCGGTGCCGCTCGACGCCATGGATTCAATTCAGGTGCTGGAGGGTGCAGGTTCCACTCTGCATGGCGTGGACGCGCTCACCGGAGTGGTGGACTTTCTGACAGCTGCGCCCGATCATGATTCCCTGCGGGTGCGTGCGGGCGCGGGCAATTTCGGCGAGAACGAGCAGTCATTCATCGGCGGCGCTGTGGTCCGTAAATGGAGCGGGCGTGTGACCGGCAGCCGCAACTTCTCGACCGGGTTCATGACGGATCGCGACTATCGCAATGAGGATGCATCGCTGGAATCGTGGGCGGGGTCGCGGGTGGGCGTAACAGATTTTCTCTTTGCGGGCAGTGACCGGGCCTTCGGCGCGAATCAGTTCTATGGCAACTTTCCTTCGTGGGAGCGGACGAAGGGCTGGTTTGCCTCGGTACGTCAGGAACTCGGCGCCCACACAACCGCTGCGTATGGTTACCGGCGGCACACGGACGAGTTCGTTCTTGTGCGCGACAATCCCGCGTTGTACGAAAACAATCACATCGATGGATCGTGGCAGGCGAATCTGCGTTCTACACGCAGTGTTGCCGGGTCGGCGCAGCTGCTGATGGGCCTGGAGGCCGACGGCGACAGCATTGTGAGCAACAACCTGGGCGACCATGCGCGCAATCGTGGCGCGGGCTATGTGGATCTGGATTTGCGGCCGGCAACACGGCGGTGGAATCTGGCAGCGGGGCTGCGCGGAGAGATCTTTTCCGGAGGTATCCCGGCGGTGTGGTCGCCACAACTCGCGGGGAGTCTGCGCGTGGCGCAGGGACTGAAGCTGCGCGCCAGCGGAGGGTACGGCTTTCGCATTCCGACGTACACAGACCTCTATTACTCCGACCCGACGACGATTGGGAATCCAAATCTGACGCCGGAATCGGCGTGGTCGGGCGATGGTGGCGCGGATTGGATCCTTTCGCCGAAGCTGACGCTCTCCGGAACGGGCTTCTACACGCGCGAGCATGATGCCATCGACTATGTGCGCGTCTCCTCCGCTACGCGGTGGCAGGCGGCGAACCTGAGCGGGCTGCAATTTGAAGGCGTGGAAGCGACTGCGACGTGGATTCCCGCGCGGCAACAGACCGTGCGAATTTCGTGGACGGCGCTGCACGGTGCGCAGAGTGCGTTGCAGGGACTGCAGTCGGAGTACATCTTCAACTATCCGGTGCAGAATGTGATGGCCACCTGGACGGCGGCCGCGGCGCATCACTGGGTGGTGAGCAACACGGTGCAGATTGCGCAACGGTATCAGCAGTCGGTGTATCCGGTGTGGAATGCGACGCTGACGCACGATAGCGGAAAGCTGCGGCCCTATCTGCGGCTGAGCAACCTCAGCAACACGGGCTACCAGGAGATCAGCGGTGTGAACATGCAGGGACGCTCCATGGTGGGCGGCTTCGCGCTGCAGTTGGGGCGCTGAGGTGAACCATTTTCAGCGCTCTCATCGATCTTTCTGATATGGTATTCGCGTACCTCGGCAGTCCGCGCCGCGCCTTAACCGGCGGACTCTACCTGCATTCTCCGGCTTCTGAGGGATTGCGGATGGAGGTGTTCAGAAGCACACCGGGAAGGGTGTGCCTGCGTCTCCAGTTCGCATCGCCTTTCCCTTGACTCCATGCAGTTCAACGCTGAGGAGAAGGGCCATGAGCAATCCCGCACGCAACCACGCCATCAACTACATCGAGCTCGCGTCGACCAACATTGCGGCAACGAAGACGTTCTACTCAGCCGTCTTTGGCTGGAGCTTTCAGGAGTACGGCCCCGATTACATTGCCTTCAGCGCGGGCACGGCCGGCATCGACGGCGGATTCTACAGGGTCGCATCCATGCCGGAGCCGGCCAAGACCTCCCCGCTCATCGTGATCTATGCATCGGAGCTGAAGACCGCTGAAGCGGCGATTATCGCAGCGGGCGGCCGCGTCGTCGTTCCCACCTTCGAGTTTCCCGGCGGACGCCGTTTTCACTTCAGCGATGGCGCAGGCAACATACTTGCAGTCTGGTCAGAGTGAATCCCTACTGCACTGTAGGCGGCAGCGGCAGCGCATTGCGTTTGGTGAGCTCGTCGCGCACCAGCCCAAGGCCCAGCAGGCACCGCTCGAAGCTGTCTGAGAGACGCGCAAACAAGGGCGCCTCCTGCTCATACTCGAAGAGATTGAACTGGCTGACAATGTAATAGCTCTCCTTGCCCGCCTGGATCAACTCGCCAAGGCTGGGATGCGGGGCGCGCCGCCGCTTGCCCGGCGTCATCGCCTCGGGATACATGCCGCCCACAAACAAGGCGTAGTCGCCGATGTATTTGCGCACAGCCCGCTCGGCGTCGAACGACGGAGCCGTGCCGTTCACCGGATCGGCGGCCTCGATCAACGTACCCAGATCTTCCACGGGCCGGCCCATCGCGTCATGAATTTTGTAGAGTTTATCGGCCTCGGAGAACTCGCACAACAGGCGCGCTACGTAGCCGGTCACGTCAGGATCGTGCAGCCCGAGTTTCCCCTCGTAACTATTACGCACGGCCTGGTGAAAGAAGGGTTCCAACGGATGAGCCTGTGTCTGCATACAAACCTCCCGTGACCGCGCGCAACCGGTCTGCCATGAGGCATTGGCCGGTGTTGCGTTCAAGTGCAGCCGGAGGCACCAGCCACTGCCCGATTTACAAAGTGTTGACACTCAGCTTATCTGAAATGTTGCGCCTGCCAAGTGGGAGGAACGAGTTTGTTAGCAGAGTGAGCCGCCGAGTGCAAAGGTAATGCGCTGCAAACAAAGGGGCAGCCGCAACGGGCTGCCCCTTTTGTGTTACGCGGCAACGCTCGATTACACCGTAGCGGGCGTGCGTGACTCCAGTTCCGCAAGCCGCTTGGCCAGCAGCGTCTCCAGTTTGACCAGCGCCGCGGAGAAGCCCTCGATGCCTTCTTTCAGCTTATCGGTGGCCATGCGATCCTCGGCGTGCATGCGTTCAAACGTTGCTTTGTCGATAGTGATCTTCTCGATCGCCTTCGAGGCCGCGGCCTTGGGGTCCAGCTTGCGAGGCAGGTCGCCTTGTGTCGCTTCCAACTCGGCCAGCAGTTGCGGAGAGATGGTAAGCAGATCGCATCCGGCCAGCTCCGTAATCTCGCCGATGTTGCGGAAGCTCGCGCCCATAACCACCGTCTTGTAGCCAAACTTTTTGAAGTAGTTGTAAATCTTCGTCACCGACTGCACGCCCGGATCATCCGCGCCATGGAAATCCTTGCCCGTGTCCTTCTTGTACCAGTCGAGAATACGACCTACGAACGGCGAGATCAGCGTAGCGCCGGCCTCAGCCGCGGCAATGGCCTGATGCATCCCGAAGAGCAGCGTCAGGTTACAGTGGATGCCGTCCTTTTCAAGTACCTCGGCGGCGCGAATGCCTTCCCACGTGGAAGCAATTTTGATGAGCACGTGATCGCGGCCAATGCCCGCAGCGTCATACTGCGCAATGATAGCGCGGGCCTGCTTGATGGTGGCTTCAGTGTCGTAGCTGAGGCGCGCGTCCACTTCCGTGGAGACACGGCCGGGCACGATGGCCAGAATCTTTTTGCCGAAGGCGATGGCCAGCCTCTGGAAGGCGAGATTCGCGACGGCCTGGTCCGTGGCGCCCTCACCCAGTTCGTTGCGCGCATCCTTCAGCACGCCGTCCACAATGGGCTGATACTGCGGCATCTGCGCGGCAGCGGTAATCAGCGACGGGTTGGTGGTGGCGTCCTGCGGGCGAAACTTCTCCATCGCCTCGATGTCGCCGGTATCGGCCACGACCACGGTGAACTTGCGCAACTGTTCGAGTAGATTCTGGGGCATGATTCCTCCTGGGAAGGGCGCTATTTGCCGTAGAGCGCATTCGGCTCTAGTGTACTGCCCTTTTAGATTCCCGCGGCGCTGCGCAGGTTGCAGCCGCGCCCCAAGCGTGTCAATCTGCCTCAGGTGCAACGGTGTTTGTCAGCGTGCCCAGGCCGGAGATTGTCACCTCCACGGTGTCGCCCGCGGCCAGGGGGCCAACGCCCGCGGGCGTGCCGGTCAGCAGCAGGTCGCCGGGTTCAAGCGTAATGGCTGCCGTGATATAGCGGAGCAGTTGCGGAATGAAAAAAATGAAGTCAGCGGTGGACCCATGCTGGCGCAACTCGCCATTGACGCGGGTCTCGACCGTCAGTCCCGCCTCGGGGTCCACCTCGTCGCTCACAAACGGCCCCGCCGGGCAAAAGGTGTCAAAGCCCTTGGCGCGCGTCCACTGGCCGTCTTTCTTCTGCAGGTCGCGCGCGGTCACATCGTTGGCAATTGTGTAGCCGCGCACATAGCTGCGCCAGTCTTCGTCGGGCTGTACTTTGCTGGCGCTGCGGCCCATCACCAGCGCCAGCTCGCCCTCAAAGTCCACGCGCGCGGAGACACGAGGCATGCGCACCAGGCTGCCCGGCGCAAGCAGCGCCGAAATCGGCTTAAAGAAGAGCAGCGGCTCGGCAGGAACCTCGTTGCCCAACTCCTGGGCATGGTCGCGATAGTTGCGCCCTACGCAGATGATCTTTGACGGCGTCACCGGCGGCAGCAGGTCCACCTCGCTCATCGGCCTGGACTTGAAATAAACGCTGCGCGCATCGCCCCGCAGTTGCGCCAGGTGAAAGCCCAAATCCTCTTCCGGCGCGGGAGCCAGACCGGCAATCCATAGCGTGCCGTCGCGGTCTTCCACGCTTCCATAGCAGATCTGCCCTTCCGACAAAAAGCGGCAATACTTCATCTCAATCGCTCCCTTGATGCAAGATCGTTATTGGCTCGGTACGGTCTCCTCTGCTTCAGCGGAGCGCGTACTCTCATGCCCGCCCTGGTCGATGGCGCTGACCGCGTAATCATATGTATGGCCAGCCTGGACCTGTGCGTCGTGGAAGGCCGGACCCACCACCGGCTGCACGGATGAGACGCGCTGCCACGCGGCAACGCCCTCTCGGCGATAGACGATGTAGCCGGCCAGATCGGCATCGCTATCAGGCTGCCAGCTCAGGTCAATCGCGGGCGGCGTGCCTGCCTCGCCCAAGGTCGCAACCGCGGCCAGTCCGGTGGGCACGGCGGGCGGAAAGACATCCAGCGCCGCCACGCGCACCGGTGCGGAGAAATCGCCGGCCAACTCCACCGTCTGCCCGTTCTGCTCTATGCGCGCCACCCGCTGGGCGCGATAGGAGTAGGTCTCGCCGAAGAGAATGCTCTTGTCGATGGCGCGGCCAGTCTGCGTCTCAGTGTCGACCAGCAGATTCTGCTCAAGCGGCTCCGGCGGCCCAGCCAGCGGACCCTGCTTCGCTGTCGCCGGGGGCGGAGTCAGCAGCGTGCGTTGAAGCCTTACCGGCACGGTCTCGCCGTCCGGCGTCCAGCGCAGCACCACGCCGTCCTTGCGCACCTCCGCGGTCAGTCCAGCTACGGGTGCGGGCGCCTGACCCGCAAGCACTGTTGCGGCATTCGACAATCCCGCCGAGCGGCCCTTTTTATTCTTCAGTTCCACAAAGTAGCGCAGCACTCGCGGCGAACCTGCGGCCAGCCTGGGCGGCAGCGTGTCGCTGAACGTATGCATTGCGCCGGGCGCCAGCATCTGATCTGGCCCGGCCGCTTCGCATGCGCCTGCCGCCTCTTCACGGCACACATTCACAGCCACGTCGCCGGTCAGCGGCAGCTTGTCGGTGTTGCGTTTGGGCATGGTCCAGGTCAACAGCACATTGTTGCCGGTGCGCACTGCGCTCAGGTCTGCGACGCGATCTGGCAGATTGAGCGAGGGAGGCTGCGGGGCGGCGGGCGTTCCGCAGCCGGACAAGCCGGTCAGCAGCGCCGGCAGCGCGGCCGCCACAGCGCCACTCATCCATCGTCGTATCGCACCCATTGCCCTCCCAGTCTACTGGAGAAGTGCGGCCCGCCGCCGAAGCGATGCCGTATCCTTTCCTACGACGCAGAAAGCCCGCGTCTGCAACATCGGGCTCACACCACACTGTAGGATTCAACAGAGTACGCAGGAGGATGCGGACAGCATGAATGGGGTCAAGGTGCGGCTGGCCGCAATGATGTTTCTGGAGTACTTCATCTGGGGCGCATGGTACGTCACGGTCGGCACCTGGCTGGGGCGCACGCAGCATTTTACCGGCACGCAGATCGGCCTCGTCGCAGGCACCACCGCGGTGGGAGCCATCGTTTCGCCCTTCCTCGCCGGGTGGCTTGCGGACCGCTTCTTCGCGACGCAGCATCTGCTGGCCCTGTTGCACGCGGCCGGCGCGGCGCTGCTCTATCTTGCCGCGGGGTGCAGTTCGTTTATGCCGATCTATTGGCTGGTGCTGGCCTATGCCTGTCTCTATATGCCTACGCTGGCATTGACCAACTCGCTCGCCTTTCGCCAGATGCAGGATACGGGAGCGGAGTTCGGTCCAATCCGCGTTCTTGGCACTGCCGGCTGGATCGTCGCCGGCCTGCTGGTTGGCGGCCTGGGGCTGGAAGCCACCGCCATGCCCCTGCGACTGGCCGCTGCCGCATCCCTGACGCTTGCGTTGTACGCCTTTACGCTGCCGCACACGCCGCCCATCAAAGAGGCCGGCGAGTTCCACCTCGCCAGGCTGTTGCCCGTCGAGGCCATTGGCCTGTTGCGTGAGCCCGCCTTCGCCATCTTTGCGCTGGCATCCTTTCTCATCTGCATTCCGCTGCAGTTCTACTATGCCTTCACCAACCTCTTCCTCAACGAAATCGGCATTCACGATGCTGCGGGAAAGATGACCGGCGGGCAGATGTCCGAGCTGATCTGCATGCTGCTGATCCCCTGGTTCTTTCGCCGTCTCGGCGTCAAATACATGCTCATCGCGGGCATGGCCGCCTGGGCGCTGCGTTATGCGCTCTTTGCCTACGGAAACGGCGGCGCGGCGCTGTGGATGCTTTACGGCGGGATTCTGCTGCATGGCATCTGCTACGACTTTTTCTTTGTGACCGGCCAGATCTATGTGGATCGCAAAGCTCCGCTGGCTGCGCGCGCGGCCGCACAGGGAATGATCACGCTGATTACCTATGGCGCCGGCATGTTGCTTGGCTCGTGGCTTTCGGGGCGGGTAGTGGATCACTTTGCCACAATTGCGCCGGACGGATCCGCCACGCACGCCTGGCGCCCCATCTGGCTCATCTCCTCGGCACTCTCCGCGGCTATTCTAGTGCTGTTCTTCTTTGCATTTTCTGATCGCGACCGCCGGGCCGCATCCGCATGAACGGGAGACACGCAAGCCCATGGACTCCGCCGCTCTCTACAGTCCCGAATCATCCGCGGACGATCGCGCGCGCCGCCGCTACAACCGCTTCCTGCTTTTCGTAGCCGGCCTTGGGGGCCTGCTCTACGGCATCGACGTGGGCATCATCGGCGGCGCGCTTCCCTATCTTGAAGCCACCTCGCACCTGACCGCCGCGCAGCTCTCCGTTGTTGTGGCCGCCGTGCTGCTGGGTAGTGTCTTCTCCACGCTCTTCGCCGGCGTGCTTGCGGACTGGATAGGGCGCAGGCCGCTGATGATCGCCAGCGGAGCAGCCTTCATCGTCAGCATTCCGGTCATCGCGCTGTCGCACGGGTACACGCCTCTTTTCCTCGGAAGGCTGCTGCAGGGCATCAGCGGCGGACTGATCGGCGTTGTTGTGCCTCTTTACCTGGCAGAGTGTCTCGCCGCCAGTCATCGGGGCAAAGGCACCGGAGTCTTCCAGTGGCTGCTCACTCTTGGCATTGTTGCGGCTGCGCTGGTGGGCATCTACTTCAGCTATCGCGTGGATGCAGTGACGCAGTCGGCGAGCGCCGCCGCGCTTTTTGCGTTCAAAGATCAGGCATGGCGCAGCATCTTCTGGGTCTCGCTGCCGCCGGGCGTGATCTTCGTGCTTGGCAGTCTGCGGGTCACGGAGTCGCCGCGCTGGCTCTATCGCAAAGGCAGGCTCGCCGAGGCGGAGTCTGTGCTTCTGCGTTCTCGCACGCCCGCGCAGGCGCGCACTGAGATGCGCGAAATGGAGCAGGCTGGCCAGAACAGCGCTCCGCGCCCGGACGGCATGCAGGTGCGTGACTCGCTCCTGCGGCGGAAATACCTTCTGCCGTTTCTGCTGGCCTGCGTCATCCTCTTCTGCAACACCGCCACCGGCGTCAATTCCATCATCGGCTACAACACGGGCATTCTGCTGCAGAGCGGTCTTTCGGATCTCGCCGCGCACTGGGGCTACGTTGTCTTCACAGTGGTGAACTTCCTGATGACGATCGTCGGCATGGTGCTGGTGGATCGCAAGGGCCGCAGGTTTCTGCTCATCCTCGGCACCGGCGGCATCATTGTGTCGCTCGTGGGCGTGGGCGCGTTGTTTTTTACCACGGAACGGGAGAGCGTGGACTGCGGCAAAGCGGTGCAGAGCATGGTTGGCCCGAGCCAGGAGCTGGTGCTGAGCTTCAATCCTGCCGAGGCAGAGAGGCTGCTGCCGGCGAGCGGTGCAGCGAGCGGAATCGACCGCCGCCGCGCCTCGCTCGCCATCATCTACTCCTATGGCGACTTCACGGCGGCCACAAGCTTTGTGCGCTCCGACGAGCTTTCTGCCGCGCCGCTGAGCATGACGCGCGCGAGCTGCCTGCCCGCCAATCGGGTAGAGGCTCTCTTCAAGAATCCCTTCGGTGACTTCACCGCTGCGCAGACCGCGCCGCTCAGAATTCAAAAGGCGCTCATTGCGCCGGTGCCGGATGCATCGAACGGCTGGCTGGTGGCGCTCGGCCTCTATCTGTTCATGGGCTTTTATGCGATGGGTCCGGGCGTGTGCGTCTGGCTTGCTCTCTCAGAGCTGATGCCGACGCGCATCCGCTCCAACGGGATGAGTATCGCGCTGGTGATCAACCAGCTTGTTTCCACCACGCTCGCCGCCATCTTTCTGCCGTTTGTCAGCAAGTATGGCTACTCGTCGATTTTCTTTTTGTTTGCGGCATTCACCGTCATCTACTTTGTGACGGCTACGTTCTTCCTGCCGGAGACCAAAGGCAAGACGCTGGAAGAGATTGAGGAGCACTTCGCAGCGGGAGATGCAGGCTGATCGTCCTCCGCAAACCCTACGCTTCAATCACAGCCTTTGAAAGATGCCGCGGGCGGTCCACATTCACGCCGCGCTCCAGCGCCATCGCATAGCTGAACAGTTGCAGCGGAATCACCTCGGGAACACTCAGCAGATGCTCGCACACCGGCTCGACGAAAATGCAATCGTCAGCCAGCGCTTCCACCTCGCGATCGCCCGTGTCGGCGAGGCAAATCCGGCGCGCACCCTGGGTCTTCATCTCGCGGAGCAGTTGCAGCGTCTTCTCATACCGCTGCATGGAGTCGGCATTGGCGCGGTCCGCGGTGGCCAGCACCACCAGCGGCACATGCTCGCTCACCATGGCGTTGGGCCCGTGCTTCAACTCGCCCGCCGGGTAGCCTTCGGCCTGCACGTAAGATGACTCCTTCATCTTCAGCGCACCTTCGCGGGCAATGGCGTAGTGGACGCCGCGGCCCAGGTAAAGGAAGCTTGCCGCATCGCGATACTTCGCAGCCAGAGCGGCCGTCTGCGTGCGCCAGCCATCCAGTTGCTGTTCGATGAGACCGGGCAGCGCACGGAGCGCCCGCACCCGGCGGGCAATTTCGACTGCATCCAGTGTGCCGAGCTGCTGCGCCTCATACAAGGCCAGCAGGTAGAGCGCGGCGAGCTGGCAGGTAAAGCTTTTGGTGGCGGGGATGGCCAGCTCCGGGCCGGCGGCGAGCGGCATGGCGACTGCGGCCTCGCGGAGCATGGTGCTGCCGCCGACATTGGCGATGGCAAGGGTCTGCTGGCCGCCGGCGCGCGCGCAACGCAGCGCAGCCAGCGTATCGCTTGTCTCGCCGGATTGCGAAATGACAATGACGGAAGGCCGGCGCGGGTTGGCTGCGGGCCTGCATCCGTACTCGCTTGCGTACTCGACATCAACGGCAAGGCCGCACAGGTCTTCGAGGATGATTTCAGCGGCCAGGCCCGCATGGCGGCTCGATCCGCTGGCCGCAATCAACACTTCACCCCTGGGGTTGAGCCAGCTGGCAAGGGAAGAAAAAGCCCGGTCGTCCAATAAGTTCTCTTGGAGATAGAGCCCCAGAGTGCGACGAATGGCGTCGGGCTGCTCGAAGATTTCGCGAAGCATCGCGTGCGGGAATTCAGTCACGGATCGAACCTTTGGCGGAGCGCTAGCGCGCAGGTTTCCATTTGATGTTGCAGCCAATCGAAGGCTGCTGTACGGTGGTCTGGGGTCTGCCTGAGATCGCCGCATCCAGGGCCGCGCGCAGGTCTTCACCCGTGACGGGAATTCCGTTGCCGGGGCGGCTGCGATCGAACTGCCCGCGATAGATCAGGCGCATCGCTTCATCGAAGAGAAACAAATCAGGCGTGCAGGCGGCCTTATAGGCGCGTGCCACGGCCTGCGTCTCGTCGTAGAGATACGGGAACGCGAAGCCCAGTGTCTGCGCCTGCTTCTTCAGGCCCTCCGGGCTGTCGTCCGGATAGCTCACCGCGTCGTTGCTGCTGATGGCGACCATGCCGACCGGTTTGTCCTTGTAGTCGTGCCCCAGCTTTGCCAGGCCCTGTTCGATGTGCTTCACATACGGGCAGTGCGTGCAGATGAACATCACCAGCAGCGCCTTTTTTCCGCGAAAGTCATCGCGCCGCACCGAGTTCCCAGTCACAACGTCAGGCAGCGCAAAGTCCGGCGCTTTCGTTCCCAGCTCCAGCATGGTCGATTCCGTCAGTGCCATTGCTCCTCACCTCCAGTATTCGCTCGCAGGCCATCCTGCTATCGTGCGCAGCGGGCCAACCTGCTCAGTCCGTCGATTCCGCTCAATCCCTAAAACAGCGGCGCCTGCCTTCCCGGCATGGGAAGGCCAAAGTGTTCGTAGGCCAGGCGCGTGGCCATACGGCCGCGCGGAGTGCGGTCAAGAAAACCAATCTGAATTAAAAACGGCTCGTAGACTTCTTCGAGAGCGTCTTCTTCCTCAGCCAGTGTGGCGGCCAGCGTGCTGAGGCCGACGGGACCTCCATCGTACTTCTGGATAATGGCCAGCAGCAGCTTGCGGTCTATTTCGTCAAAGCCATGTGCATCCACCTCGAGCATGGTGAGGGCGGCGTTGGCCGTGGGCCGATCAATGATGCCTGAGCCGCGCACCTGGGCGTAGTCGCGCACGCGGCGCAACAGGCGGTTGGCGATGCGCGGGGTGCCACGGGAACGGAGGGCGATTTCCGCCGCGCCGTCCTGATCGATGGGGACGCCCATCACCTCGGCGGAGCGAGTGACAATGAAGCGGAGCTGCTCTTCGTTGTAGAACTCCAGGCGCAGCAGGATGCCGAAGCGGGAGCGAAGCGGCGAGCTGAGCAGGCCGGGCCGCGTCGTAGCTCCGATGAAGGTGAAGGGACGGATCTCCATCACGTGCGTGCGCGCTGCCGGACCCTGCCCGATGATGATGTCGAGCTTGTAGTCTTCGAGGGCGGTGTAGAGCTTTTCCTCGAGCACCGGCTGCATGCGGTGGATCTCATCGAGAAACAGCACCTGCCGCTCGCGCAGATTGGTCAGGATCGCGGTCAGGTCGCCCTGAATTTGCAGGGCCGGACCCGACGTCTGCTGGAAGCCCACGTCGAGCTCATTGGCAATGATGGTCGCAAGCGTGGTCTTGCCCAGGCCGGGCGGGCCAAAGAGCAGCACATGGTCTAACGCTTCCCCGCGGGACTTGGCTGCCTCCAGCGCGATGGCTAGTTGCTCCTTGGCTTTGGATTGGCCGATGAACTCGCCCAGCCAGCGGGGGCGCAGCTTCAGCTCAAAGCTCTGTTCCTCGTCGGCGCGCGAGGCGCTGACAAGCCGTTCCGGAGTATCGTCCCGCGCAATCGCCATGATGAGGGCAGTGTAACGGCTGGCGGCGGCTGGGGCAAAGATGCTTCCCGATTCATCCTTCCGCGACGGGGCACACGGAGGCTCATGCCGCACGCCTGGCCGCCGCGGTGCAACCAAACAGACCATTTAGACTTGAGCTGTTGCCCTTTCGACAATGACCCGCCGGCTCGGAATCCTTCGCCGCTTTCGATTTAACGCTCCGCAGCGAGTTGCCGCGGTGCTGCTCGGGCTTTTTCTGGCGCAGGGAATGTGGCTCACCAGCCGGCAGACGCTCTCCGATCGCGATTACGAGTATGCGCGCTGCGGGCGCGAGACCTGGGAGAAGCCCTCGCCCTTGGCGGGCTACTACACCAGTTGCGGCAACATCCACGATGGCATCCTGGCCTATCGTGCGGCCGGCCTTCCGCTCACGCTGAACCTTGGCGTAGAGCGGGGCCTTGACCATTTTCGCAAGCCAGAGGAGCGCATCGTGCAATCTAGCGGCGAGCTCAGCACGTGGGAGCTGCGCCACCAGCTTACCCACATCCTGCTGCTGCTGCGCCTGCCGTTTCTCGCGGCCGGCTGCATGCTGGGCGGAGGACTGTGGTGGGTCTCGCGCCGCCTTTACGGCAACCTCGGGGGATACACCGCACTCGGACTCTATTGCTTTTCGCCGACGATCCTGCGGGCCTGCATTGTGCCCAATCCGGAGATCCTGGCGGCTCTCGGAGTCTACGCCGCCGTCTACACCTGCATCGGCGTAGCCCACGCCATGCAGGGGCCGCGCCGTCGCTGGAAGCCGCGCATCGTTCTGCTGACGGTTGCGCTCGGTCTGGCCGCCGCATCGCATATTGCCGCTCTGCCGGTAGCGGCACTGCTCGGCGTGGTTCTGATGCTCTGGGTGGCCGAGGGCCGGCGCAGCCAGGTGCTGCCCGTGGTGCTTGCGGCTACGGCGGGCGCGCTGGTGGTGCTCTTTGCCTGCTATGGGTTCTCGCCTGACGCGTTCAGCTACGTCTTCCGCTCCGGCGCCGGCTTTCTGTGGTTTTCGATTGATCCCGCGCAGCGCTTCTTTTTCACGCTCGGCAATGCCGGCATCGCGGTGGCTTCCGGGGCCGCCGTCCTCCTCTACCTGGGACTCCGCCAGACGCGCTATTTTGGCAACACCGCGCCGCTGCTGTGCGCTGTGGTCCTGTTTGCGCTGGTGATGACGGGCGCGCCCGGCAGCCCCTGGCTCTGGGCCGTGCCTTTTCTGCTGACCTTTGTGGGGGGCGCATTCGCCGATGCCTATGAGAGTCCGCGACGGCGAATCGCGCTGACTGCCGCTTCGGCCCTGGTCGCAATGCAGGCGATTTTCTGCCTCCTGAGCCTGCCTGGATTGCTCTGAGTGGAACCTGGGCGGCGGTCGGCTTGAGACGGCCCGGAGAGATGCACCTCGGTGTGTCGATAAAATAAAGAAAAACAAAGACTTATATCCAGATTTCCGCCTTGCTGAAACGTGCTTCGAGCGCGTAAAATAAAGGGGTATCCCGCGGAGCCCGGCCTCGCTTTTTCCGGAACCTCTTTTGCCGCATTTCCGCGGGCGAAGAAAACCCTATGGCAGACGACAAGAATCCACAGCTCCCTCTCGATGGCGGTACGCCGCCCGGCGGCACAAATCTCATTCCTATCAACATCGAAGAGGAGATGCGCCGCTCGTATCTCGACTACTCGATGTCTGTGATCATCGGGCGCGCGCTGCCCGATGCTCGCGACGGCTTGAAGCCGGTCCATCGCCGCGTGCTTTACACCCTGAGCGAGATGGGGCTGGAGTACAACAAGAAGTACACCAAGTGCGCCAAGGTTGTGGGCCAGGCCATGGGTGTCTACCATCCCCACGGCGACTCGGCCATCTACGACACCCTCGTGCGCATGGCCCAGCCTTTCTCGCTGCGCTATCCGCTGGTGGATGGCCAGGGCAACTTCGGGTCAGTCGACGGCGATCCGCCCGCCGCTATGCGTTACACCGAGTGCCGCATGGCGCGCATTGCGGGTGAGCTGCTGGCCGACATCGAGATGGAGACGGTGGACTTTACGCCGAACTACGATGAGTCCACGTTTGAGCCTACGGTGCTGCCCACACGCATTCCGAACCTGATCGTCAACGGGTCCAGCGGCATCGCTGTGGGGATGGCCACTAACATTCCGCCGCACAACCTTACCGAGGTCGTCAACGCTACTATCGAGCTGGTCAAGAATCCCAAGGCGGGCCTGCTTGAAGTGCTCAAGCACGTGCAGGGACCGGATTTTCCGACGGGCGGATTTCTCTACGGCAAGAGCGGCATCGCCCAGGCCTACAAGACCGGCCGCGGCCGCTTTATGATGCGCGCCAAGGTGGCCACGGAAAACCTGACCAAGGAAAAGCTGGCAATCATCGTCACCGAGATTCCCTATCAGGTGAATAAATCCAAGCTGATCGAGCGCATTGCCGAACTGGTGAACGAGAAGATCGTAGACGACATCGGGGACGTGCGCGACGAGAGCGACCGCGACGGCATGCGCATCGTCATTGAGCTGAAGCGCGGCGCGCAGCCTGAGATTGTGCTGAACCAGCTCTACAAGCACACCCAGATGCAGGAGAGCTTCTCCATGATCTTCCTGGCTGTGCTCAACGGACAGCCGAAGGAGCTCGGGCTCGACCAGGCCATCCACGCCTTCATCGATCATCGCGTCGATGTCGTCC
>JAKBHH010000127.1 GCA_021836865.1 Acidobacteriota bacterium | reverse complement strand
ATGTGGCGATGACCTGCCACCGATAAGGTGGCCCAACTCAACCGGGGCCGCGTTAGCGACCCCGCTCAAGCCGCTTCGAGCGGCTCACAAAACGAAGCCCCCGGCTCTGCCGGGGGTAATCTCACTCAGTTGTGGATTCATGCGCGCCTGCGTTGATGCGGCATTCCTACTTTCTTGTTGAAGGCGCGAAATCGGGAAACTACCCACATTCTCTGGAGGATAAGGCGCATGCTACATCGTCAGGCTAGAAGTGTCTTTACTGGATTGTTGTTGGTGTTCGTAGCTGCTTTAGTGATGCCATTGGCAAGCTTTGGCCAGACTTTCCGCGGCGGAATCAACGGCACAGTGACCGATCAATCGGGAGCGGTGGTGCCGGGCGCCGTAGTCGAACTTGTCAATATGGGCACTTCTGCGACTGCCAAGGCGGCGACGTCGAGTGCGGGCGAGTTCATCTTCTCTGATTTGCCGGTAGGCGATTACATCATCAACGTCACGGCGGAAGGCTTCAAAGCCACCAGGGTGCAGAAGATTCCTGTCTCCGCGGGAACCATTTATACGCTGCCTGTGAAGCTGAGCATCGCATCGACAGGTGAGACGGTGGAAGTCTCCGCTGACTCGCTTGCGCTGGATACAACGACGACCGTGGAAACGACCGATATTCCCAGTGAGACGGTGCAGAATACGCCGATGAACGGGCGCGATTTCACGCAACTGATCGCGGTGACGCCGGGCTATGCAGGCTACTCGGGCGGCGGATACGGTTCTGTTAACGGTTCGCGGCCGGACATGGTGAACTGGCAGATTGAGGGTGCGGACAACAACGACGTGTGGTGGAACATTCCCGCGGTCAACCAGGGCGGAGTGTCGGGCATCGCCGGCATCACGCTGCCGCTGGATGCGATCGATCAGATGTCCGTTGTAACTCAGTCGGGCGCGGACACGGGGCGCAATCCGGGCGCGACGGTGAACCTGTCGATCAAGTCAGGCACGAATCAACTACACGGCACGCTCTACTACTACAACCGCAATGAGGCGCTGGCTGCGCAGTCTCAGCTTTCGTCGACGAAGCCGGAGCTGCGGAATCAACAATTCGGCTACTCCGCGGGCGGGCCAATTCTGAAAGACAAGCTCTTCTTCTTCACGACGTATGAAGGACAGCGCTTTACCATCGGCGTGAATGCTCCGTCGACGGAACCTTCGACTGCGTACCAGACTGCCGCGACGAGCGTGCTCTCGGCCTATGGCGTGCCGGTGAGCCAAACGGCGTTGAATCTGCTGAACGGCAATGGAAGCACGCCGGGACTGTGGCCCTCAGTGGCGCTGACTGGGCCGGCGACAGCCTTCAACTACACCAACCCTGCGAACGAGCATGGTTTCAGCCACAACGGGCTGGTGAAGCTTGACTACAATCTCAATGCGAACAACAAGATCTCTTTCAAGTGGTACGTGGGCCAGGGGAATCAGATTGCGCCTACGGTCTCATATCTTTCGCCGTACTACGAGGTTGCTCCGATCCATGTGCAGAACTATTCGTTGACCTACAACACGGTGCTCTCGTCGCGAATGACGAACCAGGTATTTGCGGGAGTGAATTACTTCAATCAGGCATTCTCCGATCAGTCGAAATCCTTTGCTCCGATCGCACTGGGCTTGAACACAGGAGCGACGAGTGTGGCGCTGTCGGGCGCGCCGCGCATCGAGATTGCGTCGCCTAGCTCGAGCAGTGGACTTGGAGCTTCGTCGAATGGCTTTGACACCGTAGGCGGAATACCTAACTCGGGGCGCAATGATATTACCGGGCACCTGGATGAAGCTTTGTCCTGGACCGTGGGCAAGCACGAGTTCCGGTTCGGCGGCGAGTTTCGTCAAGCGCAGGTGGATGACTTCTACCAGGCCGGACAGCGCGGCACTTTCCTGTTTGATGGTACACAGGGGCCGTGGACGGGCAACGCGGGCACGGCTTGCGATGGGCTGACGACAACGGCGCCGGGTGCGGTGCCGCTGGCTTCAAATCTGACTTCGGACCCGCACTTCTTCCAGCTAGCAGACTTCCTGGCAGGCTGCTTCGATACGGGCGGCACAAACATTGTGCAGGGCAACCCGAAGCGGCAGGTATTTGTTAACAGCTGGGCCCTGTTCGCACAGGATGCCTTCCAGATCACGCCGAGTTTGAACATCAACTATGGATTGCGCTATGAGTACGTGGGCCCCATGCATGACGGCACGAACGATCTGACGACCTTTCTGCCGGGCGCGCCGAATGGAATTGCCACGGCCGGCGTGGATATTGGAACCCTTTATCCGCAGTATCACGGCGGATATGGGCCACGAGTTGGCTTCAACTGGCAGCCTGCAGGCGCAAGCAAGATTGTTGTGCGCGGCGGATTCGGCTTGGGGTTTGACAGCCCAAACATTGTGAACTATCTGAACTCGCGTTTCAGCAGTAACGGCGGGGCGTTTGGCGTCCAGGACAACCCGTCTGGCGCGAGCCCGGTGGTGGATACGGGCGCGACGGTGGGAGTGGTTCCTTCCGGCGCGGCGCAGGGTGCACTGATCTTCCCGAATGCGGCCAATGCAACGAACCCATGCATTGCGAACCCGAGTGTGGTGCAGACAGGCTGCTCAACAGCGAATCTTTTCTCCGTAAGCCAGAATCTGCGGCCAGGCTACATGTACAACTACAACTTCAACGTGGAAAAGAGCCTGGGCGGCGGCATGATTGCGGAACTGGGCTATGTAGGCAGCGAGGGACGCAGGCTGCGCGCATTGCTGGACATCAACCAGGCAGGGCTGGGAAGCAGCGGAGCGAACTCGACGCGGCCTTTCTATTCGCAGTATCCGAACTACGGAGTCATCAACCAGATCCAGGGGATTGGAACCTCCAACTATAACTCGCTGCAGGCTTCACTCAGAATGTCGAGTTGGCACGGGCTGACCTCGCAGTTGGCTTACACCTGGGGACACGCGCTGGACGAGATCAGCGAGATCTATCTGTTCAATCCGCAAAACAGCCTCTGCTTCAAGTGCGAGTATGGAAACAGCGACTTTGACGTGCGGAACACTTTTACAAGCTATGTGTCTTACATGGCGCCATCGTTCCACGGACCTAAGGTGCTTACGCAGGGCTGGCAGTTCAACGGCCTGATGAACTTCCACGGTGGTCAGCCGTTCACGGTGTACTCCAGCAACGTGGGTGGCAGCGGCAACGGCGAATTTGCGGAGCGCGCGAATGTGAATCCCGGGGTGAGTCCGTACGTGGGGGTGTCCCATAGCGTGCAAGGGAGCAGCACGAGCGGCTACTTTGTGAACTGGCTGAACCCGAATGCCTTCACTCCGTCGTTGAACGGGCAGTATGGCAATAGCCAGAGAAATTCTTTGCACGGACCGGGCTTCTCAGATGTGGATTTGTCGGTCTTCAAGAACACGAAGATCTCCGAGCGGATCAACACGCAGTTCCGTGTTGAGATGTTCAACGTATTTAATCGGCTGAACCTGGCGTCGCCGGGTGGCGGTTATTGCACGGACTCAAGCTCATGCGCGATTACGACGACGATCGGAAACGCGTATGGTGCGCCGGGCATTGGAGCAGGCGAGCCGTTTAACACGCAGCTGGCAATGAAGATCATCTTCTAAGCCGGGGGGGGCGTGCAGCTTGGAGAAACCGGCCGCGGACGAGCGCGGCCGGTTTCTTCGTGTCTCGGGCGAGATATGTGATCGCCTTGCTTCCCGACGTTTGGTCTTGTCTGGCTGCGGAGGCAGGCCCTATACTCCCGTAGCATGAAGACACATCTGCTCCAGACAACAGTGAAGGCGCTGGGAGTCGCATTGGTTTTTGCGGCGACTCTCGGATGGAGTCAACCCCCAGCCCAAGGCCAGGACAATGGCGTGAAGCACGACATGAAGGCAGCCGGGCACGATACGAAGGTGGCTGCGAAGGACACGGGCCACGCTGTGAAGAAGGACACCTTGAAGGCCACGCACGCGACCGAAAAGGCGTCAGACAAGGCCGCGCACGCCACTGCGAAAGACACCAAGAAGATGGCCCACGCGACTGACAAGGACACCCAAAAAGCGGCGCACGCAACGGCCAAAGACACGAAGAAGGCATGGGACAAGACCAAGAGCACGACGGAGGGCGCGTTCCACGGGGCCAAAGAAGGCGCGGATAAGAAGACTAACTGATCCCGCAGCAGGCTCGATGCGCGGAAAGCGCGCTCGAAATCCGGTGAAAATGCGCAGAGTCCGTGCTATGCTTCGGCAATGGCTACGGCTTCCCCTCGGGCCATCTCGACAACTCCGCGGCACGCGGCGGTGGTGCGCATTACGCACTGGCTGACGGTGCTTGCCTTTCTGGCGCTCCTGATTACGGGCGCGGAGATCTTAATTTCTCATCCGCGGTTCTATTGGGGCGAGAGTGGAAATCCAAACACGCATCCGCTGTTTTCGCTGCCGCTTCCGACGTCGCGCCCGTGGGTGAATAACGGCTTTGGCACGGCGATGCCGGATGGAAACGGCTGGGGCCGGTACCTGCACTTTGAAGCGGCGTGGGTGGTGGCTCTGACAGGGCTGGTGTATGTGCTGTGGGGCATCTGGCGCGGGCACTTCAAAAACCACCTGACGCCGCAGCGCGGCGAACGCTCGGCAGGCGCGTTGTGGCCGGTAATCACAAAGTCTCTGCGCGGCGGACGCGCGGCAAACGATGAAGCGCACAGCTATAACGCGCTGCAACGGGCCACCTATCTGGTTGTGATTTTTGTGCTGTTCCCGATGGTGATATGGACGGGGCTGGCGATGTCGCCCTCGTTTACCTCGGCGGTCCCTGCGGCGGCGAGCCTGCTGGGGGGACGACAGAGCGCGCGGACGCTGCACTTTGTGATTACGCTGCTGCTGGTCGGGTTCTTTGTTGTGCACGTGGCGATGATTGCGCTGGCGGGCTTTTGGAAGCGGACACGAGCGATGGTGACCGGCCGCGCAGGGGCGGCGAAGGAGGACGCATGAGCGGACTTTCGCGAAGGAAATTGATTACAGGCGGACTGGCGGCGACGGCGGGCGTGGCGGGGCTGGCGGTGGCGGACCGGCTGGCGAAGGCGTATGGACTGGTGCCGCCGGATGCGGGTGGCCTGTTTGGACCGGGCGAGACGCTGACCTATGCAGCGCAGAGCCTGCTGACGGCGCATCGGCCGGCGCGGGAGTTTCCGCGGAGCATGATTTCAAAGGATCCATTTGCCGTGCCGATTGCTCCGCCGAGCGATGCGTTCAAGCAGTCGCAGGCGCTGGGCTTCAAAAACTGGCGGCTGACGGTGGATGGAATGGTGGAGCGGCCAACGGCATTTTCGCTGGCGGATTTGCAGAGCCTGCCGGTGCGGAACCAGATCACGGAGGTGGCGTGCGAAGAGGGCTGGTCGTACGTTGCGGAGTGGATTGGGACGCCGCTGAGCGGCGTGCTGCGCGAGGTGGGCGTGCTGCCGCAGGCGCGATATGTGGCGTACTTCAGCATGGAGCCGGATCAGTGGGACAGCCTCGACATGGGTGAGGCACTGCATCCGCAGACCTATCTAACGATGGGGATGAATGATGGCGAGTTACCGGTGGCGTTTGGCGGGCCGCTGCGGATGCGCGTGCCGATGCAACTGGGATATAAGAATCTGAAGTTCCTGCACCACATCACGGTGACGGATTCCATGAAGAGGTTTGGCAAGGGATTGGGTTCGGTGTCACCGGAATTCGGCTACGCGTGGTTCGCCGGAATCTGAGCGGACGTGGTTGTTGGGCGCGGAAGCACATAGGAGCGAGGCGCACTCTAAGCGCACGTGAAAACCCCACCAGTCGGTGGGGTTTTCACGTGTGCGGCGGATTAAGCGAGAAGGTTCTCAGGAGAGATGGGTGTGCGGGTGCGCGGCGAGCCGGCCGGGGAGCGGGGCGGGCGTGAGGCCAGCGGTGGAGCCGCTCATGACCTCAGAGAATGACTTGCGGAAGGCAAGCATCTCGTCGGGCAGGCCGACGGTGATACGGATGGAGTTGGGCCAGGCGGGCCAGATGCGGCCGACGAACATTTCCTTTGCGGCCAGGGCAGCCTGAACCTCTTTGCCAGGGCGGCCCACATCGAGCATGAAGCAGTTGCTGACCGAAGGCGTGGTGGAGTAGCCCTTCGACTTGAGCCATGCGATGGTTTCCGCGCGGGTGTCGCCGATGATCTTCTTGCGCGAGGGGACAAGATCCGCGTCGAGGAGGCTGGCCTTGGCCGCGGCGACGGCGGTGATGGGCAGGGAGTTCTGGCCGCCGAAGGAGGCGATCTTTTCGAGCAGGTCAGGACGGCCGATGGCGAAGCCCATGCGGATGCCGGCCATGCCGTAAATCTTGGAGAAGGTGCGGAGGACGATGACGTTTTTCCCCTCCTTGACGAAGTGAAGGGAACTGGGCTCGTCGCAGAAGTGGATGTAGGCCTCGTCGATGAGGATGACGGTGTCTTTGGGTGCGTTCTGGACGGCGTACTCGATCTGCTCGTGGGGCGTGACGGTGCCGGTGGGATTGTTGGGGTTGCAGATGTAGAGGACACCGGGAGTAGGCGAGGCGGCGAGCATGGCCTTGATGTCGTGAGCGCCAGAACCCTGGGGATCGGCGAGAGGCACCTTGAGGATGGGCGCGCCGGAGACCTGCGCGGCCCAGATGGGCGCTTCATAGCCGGGGTCGGCGGTGACGAGGGGTTTGTCTTTGCTGGTGAAGGCGAGGATGGTGTAGTGGAGCGGCTCACTGGAGCCGGCGAAGGGAATCACGGACGCGGGATCGAGGCCTTGCTGTTTGGCGAAGATTTCGGCGGGGACATCTTCGAGGGGGAAGAGATAGCGCCCGCCGCGGGGGATGATGGTGTCCATGGCTTGACGCGCGGCGTCGCAGGGGCCCATAGGGTTCTCGTTGGCGTCGATGTGGATGCCGATATTGGGGTCAGCGAACTTGGGGATGGCGGCCAGAGCGAGATGTGCCTCGGTGAGAAAGGGAGCGGAGGCGAGCGCGGAGGCGCCGGCAGCGAAGCGGAAGAAGGATCGGCGTGAGAGACCGGTGGGGGCAACGGCATCAACAGACTGCTGCATGGGTGCTCCTTGGGATGGGATGATATGGGCGCGGAGTGATGCTGCCAGAACTGAAAGGTAGGAAGGAGTGAGGATTCTCCTGAGTTTCAGGAAGAAGAATGCGTCCCATGACCCAAGGTATCGCCGGGCCAAGGCGAATACAAGGGGGAAATGCATAAGGATTCATAAAGAAATGTTGGGCGTGGACTGGATGGGGATGCATGAAATGGTCCCTAACGGCAAGGGGGAAAGATGGACTTGCATGCGGACCAGGGCGGGAGTGTCATGGATGCGAGGAATGTGCTACACTTTGCCGGGTAAACGCTTTCCCGCAAGAACGGGCAATATCTGTCGCCTTGCCCGGGGTGCTTTTGTGGCGGCGAGCAGCGAGACGCATTTTCGCGAAGGCACTGTATTGATGCTTGACAAGCTATGCAGTAAACCCATTTACTTAGTGCGTGCGTTTGCTGGAACGAGTGAGCGTAATTGATATTCCCAGGTGAGACAATGCTCGAATTTGCCCCGCTTTCGATTGCTGGCGTGTTTGGAATGATGCCAGCCCAACTGGCGCTGAGTGCCGCGCCGCTGGCGCGACTGAAGCCGCTTGATATCGCAGTCATCGCCATCTATTTCGCGATGGTGGTGTGGATTGGCTTTTACCTCAAGGGCCAGTCGAACACGAGCGAAGAGTTTTTCATGGCTGGCCGCGAGATGACAGCGTGGATTGCGGGCTTGAGTTTTGTTTCCGCCAATATGGGCTCGCTGGAATTGATGGGATGGGCCGGTTCCGCCTATCAATATGGGATCTTGGCGACGCACTGGTACTGGGTGGGCGCGATCCCGGCGATGCTGTTCCTGGGCCTGGTGATGATGCCGTTTTACTACGTCTCGAAGACGCACTCGGTGCCTGGTTATCTCAAGCTACGTTTCGGTGAACATGCGCGGATACTGGCGGCGATCTCCTTTGCCACCGAGATGATTTTGATGAGCGGCGTAAACATGTTCGCGATGGCCGTGGTTATGAAGGTGGTGCTGGGCTGGGACATCACGTTCAGCATTCTTGTTTCGTCGGTTGCGGTGGCCCTGTATGTGGGCCTGGGCGGGCTTCGGTCGGCAATCTTCAACGAAGTTCTGCAGTTTGTGCTGATCTGGGGAGGTGCGCTGCTGGTGCCGATTCTGGGCATGATGCAGGCCGGCGGATGGTCGGGTTTGAAGACCAAGATCATTGCAAACATGCATACGGACACCTACTTCCATCTGTGGCGAGACACTGGTCATTTTTCGGCAAATCCGATGGGCGTGCACTGGACTGGGATCGTGTTTGGCCTGGGCTTTGTCATCAGCTTCGGCTATTGGACCACGGACTTTCTGGTCGTGCAGCGCGTGCTTGCAGCGCATAACCTGCGTGCAGCACGGATGGCGCCAATCATCGGCTCATTCTTCAAGATGGCTGTCCCGTTCATTGTGATTCTGCCGGGGTTGTTGGGGCTTGTCCTGTTGCAGAATTCCGACGGCAGCCGTCGCGTACTGGTAGGCGAGGATGTGGTGAAGGCCTGCAGCGTAAATGCAACATCGAGCGGTGTGGAGGATGCGGCGGCTTGTTCGGCAGAGATGTCGAAGACGAGGCTTTCGCCTGCCTATCAGCAGAGGGTATTGAGCGATGCTCCTGGCTCGGAACTTCACAGCTATAACGAAGCGCTGCCGCTGATGCTGGTGCGCTACTGTGGTCCGGGGCTGCTGGGGCTGGGCATCACCGCGCTGATCGCCGGATTCATGAGCGGTATGGCGGGGAACGTGAGCGCATTCTCTACAGTGTGGACCTATGACATTTACAAGCCGCTGATCAAGAAGACCGGTTCGGACAGCCATTACGTGATGGTGGGGCGTCTGTCCATCATGGTGGGCGTGGCCGTTTCGATTGGCGCGGCCTATCTGGTGATGCATGCGCACGGCATCATGGACTATGTGCAGGCGCTGTTCAGCTTCTTTATTGCTCCGCTGCTGGGGGCCATTTTAATGGGCATGTTCTGGAAGCGTGCGACTGCACCGGCGGGCTTTCTGGGACTCCTGGGCGGGATCGTGACGTCAGTGAGCTTGTTTGTGTGGGTCAAGCTGAATCCGTCGGAGCTGGCCACGGTGGCTCTTTCTTCGGATGCCAAGCCGATGGCCGAAAACTTGTATCGCGCGCTTTGGGCGTTTTTAACCAGCATCATCATCATCTACGTGGTCAGCTTGTTTACCAAGGCCAGACCCGTTGCGGAACTGGAAGGCCTGGTTTATGGCGCGACAAAGCTACCAACGGAAGAGCCCGTGCCGTTCTACAAGAACGAATACATTTGGGCTGTACTGGTGGTGGTGATCTTTGCAGTTTTGAACATTCTGTTCTGGTAGCGGACGGCGGGCAAGGCACGTGTAGTTGGCATTTGTGCGCAATAAAGAAAGGAACTGAAACGGTATGCATGGTTCTCGCATTCCAATCTGGTTTTTCATTGGTGTGCTGCTGACGGTTTACGGAGTGCTGATTCTGGGATACGGCATCTACGAGACGGTCTCGGGCAACTACCCGCCGCAGGTCCAGATGACGGATTTGCATACTCCGGTGTGGTGGGGCGGACTTCTGGCGGTAATTGGGCTTTTCTACTTGGTGAAATTCAGGCCGGGCCGGAGCACGAAGTAAGGTGCGAGGCGGCCCGATATGCAGGTCCCCAGCGTTTTTTAATGCACGTGCCGAGCCGTCATGGCGCGGAGTGTAGTCGAAATCGATTCTTGTGGCCGGCGACCGGGAGGAATGACGGAATCTCCGGCGGGCCCAGGGTGCAGTCGCCATGGCAGTGGCAAAGCTTGAAGGAGCAAAAAAGATGGCAGCGCAACGAAAGATGACGTTTGGCGTGGTGGTGGGCAATCGCGGTTTTTTCCCAGACCATTTGGCCAAGAGTGGCCGTGAAGAAATTATCTCCGTGCTGGAAGCGGCGGGCGCCCGCGCGGTGGTGTTAAGCCCCGAGGAATCAAAGTATGGCGCGGTGGAAACGTATGCAGAGTCGCAGCGCTGTGCCGAGCTCTTCAAGCGACATGCAGAAGAGATTGACGGCATTATCGTAACTCTGCCGAACTTTGGCGAGGAGCGTGGCATTGTGGATGCCATTCGACTCTCCGGGCTCAAGGTGCCGGTGCTGGTGCAGGCGACGCCGGACCGCTCAGATGCCATGACGATTGCCACGCGCCGCGACAGCTTCTGCGGCAAGATGAGCGCGT
>JAKBHH010000192.1 GCA_021836865.1 Acidobacteriota bacterium | reverse complement strand
TGGAGACGGAATGGGCGGATGCGTGGGTGGAGGGCGAAGTCTCCAACTTGCGGGCTGCTCCTTCGGGGCACTTGTATTTCACGCTGAAAGACGCCGAGGCGCAGTTGCCGGTGGTGCTTTTTCGCCGTCAGGCGATGCTGTTGCGGTTTCGGCCGGAGGAAGGCGTCCAACTGCTGGTGCGTGGGCGGGTGAGCGTGTATGCGCAGCGCGGCCAGCTGCAACTGGTGGGCGAAACGATCGAGCCGATAGGCGCCGGCGCGCTGCAACTGGCCTTTGAACAACTGCGCGAGAAGCTGAAAGCGGAAGGGCTGTTTGACACGGAGCGGAAGCGTGTCTTGCCGGCCTATCCGCGCACCGTGGCCATTGTGACCTCCCCTTCAGGCGCGGTGATTCGCGATTTTCTGCAGGTTGTAGAGCGGCGTCATGCACAACTGCAGGTGCTCCTCTATCCGGTCGCCGTGCAGGGGGAGAGCGCGCCGGAAGAGATCGCGACGGCGCTCGCCGACCTGAATGCGCTGGGGGGCATTGATCTGGTTGTGCTGGCGCGCGGCGGCGGTTCGATGGAAGATCTTGCTGCATTCAATACGGAGCGCGTGGCGCGAGCGATTGCCGCGTCCCGGTTGCCGGTTGTTGCGGCAATCGGGCATGAGACGGACTTTACGATTGCCGATTTTGTTGCGGACCTGCGAGCTCCCACGCCTTCTGCCGCGGCCGAACTTGTGACCGGGGCGCTCTACGGCGTGAGCGAGCGGCTGCTGGAACAGGCGGCGCGCATGGAGCGGGCGGTGCGCTACCGCCTGCTTCGCGCCAGGGGGCGTCTGGATGCGCTGGCGGTGGATCGCGCCCAGTGGAGGGTGACGGGGCTGCTGCACCGTTGCGCGCAGCGGCTGGATGATCTGACGGACCGGGCGGATGCGTCGACAAGCGGCCGGCTGAGGCAACTGGAGAGACAGACGTCGGCAACCGAGGCGGCGCTGCTGCGGCATGATCCGCGGCAGCGTCTGAGCTTTGCCCGGAGCCGGCTGATGGCGTGCCGCGACAGGCTGGATCGCCTTGAAGAACGCAATCTGCGGTCGCTGGCGCTGCAACTGGCGGCACTGGATGCGCAACTGCACACGCTCTCGCCGCTTGCGGTTTTGAGCCGCGGCTATGCGCTGGTGCAGAATGCTGAAGGGCAGCTGGTGCGGTCTGTGACACAGGTGGCTGCGGGTGATGAGCTGACCACGCGTCTGCAGGACGGCACGCTTGCGAGCCGTGTGGAGGCAGTGAAGACAACGGAAGCGCCGGGCGGCAGGAAACGAAAATCACGCATGAAGTGAGGCTATGGGTACAACTTCAATTCGAAAACTCTTTGGAACGGACGGGATTCGCGGGATTGCAGGAGAGCCGCCGCTGGATGCAACAACGGTGTATGCGGCGGGTGTTGCGCTGGGACACGCGCTGCGGCGCATTGCGCACCAGCCGCGTGTGATTCTGGGGCGTGACACGCGCGAGTCGGGCCCGTGGCTGGCAGCCATGTTTGCCGCAGGCCTGCGTGAGGCGGGCGCGGGTGTTGAGAGCGCGGGTGTGGCGCCGACGCCGGCGGTGGCATTCCTGACGCACAAGAACGGCTTTCATGCGGGCGTCGTCATCTCTGCTTCACACAATCCCTGGCGCGATAACGGCATCAAGCTCTTCGGGAGCGACGGATTCAAGCTGCCGGACGCAGCGGAACTGGCCATGGAAGAGGAAATTCTGCATCACTCGGGCCAGGTGACGGCGCCGGATCCCACCGTTCTCAAGCCGGTGGCTGACAATGCCGCATTCAGAGCGAGCTACATTGAGTTTCTATTGCAGTGCGTGCCGGGGTTGACTCTGGATGGGCTGAAGGTCGTTGCGGACTGCGCGAATGGCGCTGCTGTATCGGTGGCCGCCGAGTTGTTTGGCAAATTGGGCGGGAGTGTGACGTTGTTGCACACGGCGCCCAATGGTCGCAACATCAATGACGGCTGCGGGGCGCTGCATCCCGAGCATGTGGCAGCCGAGGTGGTGGCGCGCGGAGCCGACATTGGCCTGACATTCGATGGTGATGCGGATCGCTGCATGTTGACAGGCGCGCACGGCAACGTAATCAACGGCGATGCGATTCTGCTGGTGGCCGCGCGCGATTTGAAGGCCCGCGGACTGCTGACCGGCAACCTGGTGGTGGCCACTACGATGTCGAACATGGGCCTTGAAGCCGCGCTGAAACGGTCAGGAATCCACATGCTGCGCGCTCCCGTGGGCGACCGTTATGTGCTCGAGCAGATGCAAGAGCACAACGCAGCGTTAGGCGGAGAGCAGTCGGGCCACATCCTCTTCCCGCATCTGGCGACCACGGGCGATGGGCTGCTGACGGCTCTGGTCACGCTGGATCTGGTGGTTCGTAGCGGCAAGAGCCTGGACGAACTGACGTTGGATCTCAAGGTATTTCCGCAGGTGATTGTGAATGTGAAGGTGCGAGAGAAGAAGCCCCTGAATACGATTCCGTTGATTGCGGGACGGATTCAGGCTGCGGAAGAGCAACTGAAGGACTCCGGCAGGGTGGTGATTCGCTACTCCGGCACTGAGGCGCTGGCACGTGTGATGATTGAGGCTGAGGACGAAGCTCTGATGCGCTTTCATGCGGAGTCGAT
>JAKBHH010000126.1 GCA_021836865.1 Acidobacteriota bacterium | reverse complement strand
TAGTGCAGTGATGTGGGGTTCTGATCGAGTAAGCGCAAATACAGAGCCTGCCACTGTTCGATGACGACCTGAAGACGATACCGCTCGACGATCTTTTCCCGCGCACGATCCCCCAAACTTCTGCGCTTGATGGCGGGCATATCTATCAGATGATTGATTGCGGATGCCAGAGCTTCCACATCGCCCGGGGCGGTCAGCAAGCCTGTTTGTCCATGCGCTACAACCTCCCCGCTTCCCGGCACATCCGTTGCGAGGACGGGCAGCGCGCAGGCCGCTGCCTCCATCAAGCCCATTGGCAGGCCTTCCCAAAGTGAGGTGAGCACAAAACCATCGGATGCCTGCATCCAACGGAGAGGATCCGGCACGAAGCCGAGGAAGTGGACGCGTGCGTTGAGCCCCAGTTGGTCACATAGCCGGCGCAGCGGGCCATCCAGGGTCCCTGCGCCGACGATCGCAAGATGAGCCGATCCCGCTGATAATGCAAACGCTTTGAGCAGCGTGGGGTAGTCTTTCACCCGTTCCAGGCGCCCCAAGGCCAGCCATAAGAACTCCTGGGTGATGCCAAGGCGCTTTCGCATCTCAACCCTGAAGGTCGCATCTGGCTTCCAGCGCTTCGTGTCAATTGCGTTCGGGAGGATGACCAATTCATCCTCGATGACCAGTTTTGCCCTGGCATGCGACTGCGCCACCGCCTTGCTCACTGCAGTGACGCAGTCCGGGATACGCCGGCTCAGTCTATACGCAATTTGCCGGATGGAAGGGCCAGTCGAGGAAGAGTGAAGCGTATCCAATTGCACACGGACTGGTGTCAGAACGCGAGACCAACGTGCAAGCCATGTTGCATGAGGCAGGTGAGCGTGCAGAACGTCGGGCTTGCTGGCTCTGAGCCAGCGGCGAAGCCGGAACCAGCCCCGCGGATCGAGGATTCCCTTACGCATTCTGAGGCTTAAGAAATCAATTCCGTTCTGCAGCAGGTCGGCGCCCGCCTCTCCACCTGACCCGGACAGTGCAATCACGGTTACGCGCCAATCCCGCCGGGCCAACTCCTTGGCAAGGAGAAGTGCCTGGCGCTCCGCACCTCCGATGCGGTCAATACCCGGTATGAGAATGGCAAGATGGCTCATGGATCGCGCTACCGGACTACAGAATCAAGGAGCGACTCATATGCGCTGATCGCATGTTTCAGACGAAATGGTTCGATCCATGAGTGAATGAATCGCTCGCCGGGTTGCAATTTGCCGAGGGCATTATGAAGAGCCGCGGCCAGAGCTTGCGCGGAAGCATCCGCAGCCAGCCATGCACCCGGATCATTCTGCAAAAGGCGCACGATGGCAGGCGAGGCCGGCGTAGCCACCACGGGCAGACCGCCGGCGGCTGCTTCCAGCATTGCGTTTGGCATTGCTTCATGGCGGGAAGATACAACCAGCAGACTTGCTCCTCGATAATAGGCAACTGGATCGGATACGTGGCCGGCGAACGTGACAACATCGTCGAGGCCAAGAGCGCGGCTGAACGATTGGAGTGCACTGTCCTGAGGCCCATCACCAAGAATCGTCACATCCATAGTCGGAAATGCTTCCCGGAGTTCCGAGATTGCGCGCAGGAGTGCGTCGATGCCTTTCTCGTGCGAAAGTCTGCCAACCGACAGAATATGCGGACCTGGACCATGCCACCGGGAAGTACCGTGGCTTATCTTCTGCTCGATCTTGGCATCATCGATCGGATTGGGCAATACGACAAGATTATCTGGCTTGACAGGAATCGATTGCGAGAGATCGTCAGCCATTTCCGGGGACTGGCAGAGAATGCGCTCTGCGCGCGGATACTGAGTGCGGTAAAGGAGTCTCGTCCAGAGAGGCACGCTGCCGGTCGCCAGCGCACGCGAGAATGTCGCATTTTGCCGTACGATAATCCGCGTTCGGCGCGGCATAAGCGGCTGCAGGAGCAGGACAAGCAGGTTCAGGTGGGCCATGCCCGAAACGATCACCTGAGGTCGGACTCGCCAGGTGAGATGGAGGAGATTGGGTGCGGCATATCGAACGCGCCGATTTTCTGCAAGGTGCACTTTGACGTGAGGAGGTAGATCTAGGGTCTGCTTTCGCTGCGCATGTGCGACTACCCCGAGATGAAGATCGTACTTCTCAGGGCTGAGGTTGGCTGCCAGCAGCGCGATCACCCGTTCCGCGCCGCCTCCGCCAAGATGAGGGATGAGCAGAAGAAGCCTGGGCCGGAGCGTCATGGGTTTGAGTGCATGCAATGCCAGTATAGGTTGTCAGACGAGGAGTCATGTGACGCCTCTCACAGTCAAGACAAGTCGCGACTGCTGTATGCTGTCAGCTGTATTCAATAAATCTTCTGAGAGCTGTTGTAAGGCCATTTCCAGAGAGACCCCGAAAAGCAGGGTCCGTTAGACGACTGTATTTGCTGTTCTTGCGTGATTTGTATCTATTTTTTCCGGATTCAAACAAGATATCTGCGCCTGTTTTATTCCTGGAATTGATCGGTTACAAGGAGCGCAGACCCTTTAATGTCTACATTCGATCGTGCAGATAGAGACCAGTCCTCTGAAGATGGTACGCCGCACCTACCCCACATCGTGATTGGAATCACAAACCCGCAGACCTGCCTGGTTCTTACGGGCAGGCTGAGAGCCCTGCGAACTGCCGGGTTTCAAGTTACTTTGGTAAGCAGTCCGGGCCCTCTGCTGGATCAGACGGCACGCTTGGAAGACGTCGCAATCGAAGCGCTTCCGATGAGGCGCGGAATTGCTCCATGGCATGACTTCATTTCGCTTGTGCGCCTTTACCTGCTGCTTCGAAGGTTGCGCCCGGATTTGACGGAGTTCAGTACCCCCAAGGCCGGGCTTCTTGGAATGCTCGCAGCTAGATGTGCCGGCGTGCAGCGTAGGGTTTACATGTTGAGAGGTCTTCGCCTTGAAACGGCTACGGGCTTCAAACGTCTGGTCCTGTTGGCTGCTGAACGCGTTGCTGCGAACTGCGCGCACATTGTGCTCTGCAACAGCAGGAGCCTGCGCAAGAAATCTCTTGAGCTCCGGTTGGCTCCTGAAGAGAAGCTTCAAATGCTGGGGAGCGGAAGCAGCAATGGTGTGGATATAGAGCGGTTCTCTCCGGGGCCGACCGATCTCCGCTGGCGGCTTGGCATTCCGGATCGCGTGCCGGTTATCGGTTTTGTAGGGCGACTGACGCGGGATAAGGGAATTCCAGAGCTCCTCGAAGGGTTCAACCGTCTGCTTAAGCAGTCTCCGGAGGCTTTCATGCTCCTGGTGGGCTGGTTTGATGATGCGGAAGATAGTTTGGATGATCGTCAGCGAAGAATGATCGAGGAGCATCCTCGGATCGTCTGCACGGGGTTTGTTGAAGATCCGGCACCATATTACCGTGCTATGGATTTTCTGATTTTGCCGAGTCGGCGCGAAGGTTTCCCCAACGCGGTCCTTGAGGCAGCAGCAAGTGGAATCCCCGTCATCACGACCTTTGCAACGGGTGCGAGAAACGCAGTGGTTGCTGGAGTTACTGGATTGCTCATCCCCAAAGGCAGCCCTGCGGCGATCTGCGCGGCGAGCCTTGACCTGCTGCGAGACAGGGAACGGCGCATGCGGATGGGCCGTGAGGCGCGTGCATGGGTACTGGAATATTTTCCAGAGAAGGAAGTACTAGGGATGACGGTTGCCTTCTACAGAAATCTATTCAATACCGTCCCCGTCGCCACGAGGACCGTCGAACCTAACGAGGCTGTTGTGTCCCTACGGTGATGTATGCAGGATTCTCATCGATAGCAGGCACCTGAAGGGTGTGAGCTCCTGTTTCTGCAGCCTGCAGAGCTTGTGTTGGGATGATTCCGAGGACGAGAGTGGCTCCCACTGTAAACAGCAAGGCGGCAGCTACAGCCACACCCACCGTTGGGGTTGCAACTTTGGCGAAGCTCTCCGTGTCTGGGGCGGGCTGGACGGTAACAAAGGCCAGGCGCAGGTAGTAAGCAGCGGCCAGCCCGGAGTTGAGCAGGCCAATCAGCGCAAGCCAAATTGCATTCCCGCCGACTGCGGCCGAAAACGCATAGAACTTGCCAAAGAATCCTGCTGTAAATGGAATTCCAACAAGGGATGTAAGGAAAAAGATCAGCAGGCCGCCGAGCAACGGGGCGCGGTAGATCAAGCCACGGTAATCGGCAATCATGGATCGCTGATCATCATACCCGCCGACCATTGTCACAACGGCAAAAATGCCGACATTCATGGCGGCATAGGCTGCGGTGTAGAAGCTGGCGGCGGCAATTCCACCTGGACCCAAGCCGGCAAAGGCCGCGAGCAGATAGCCCGCGTGGGCGATGGACGAATAAGCCAACATGCGCTTCACGTTCTGTTGACGAAGGGCTGCCACGTTGCCCACAGTCATGGAAAGCACCGCGACGCACCAGAGCAGAGGCGCCCAGGAAGAGCGCAGCGTGGGAAAGATTTCGTAAACCACGCGAAGCAGGAGAGCAAACGTCGCAGCCTTCGGAGCGGTAGACATGAGTGCTACAACGGGGGAAGGCGCACCCTCATAGACATCCGGCGTCCAGACGTGAAAGGGAGCGGCTGAAACCTTGAAGAGGATTCCGACAACCATCAACGCCATTGCCGCAAGCACCATGGTGTGATTCTGGGCCGTGGGAAGCAGGCGTGAAAGCTCGTAGATCTGAGTTGTCCCAGTCGCTCCGAATGCCAGCGCAATGCCGTAGAGCAGAAACCCGGTGGCAAACGACCCCAGAAGGAAGTACTTGATGGCAGCCTCTGGACTGCGGCCGGATTCCTTGCGATAGCAAGCCAGGACGTATGTCGCAATCGAAGAGATCTCAAGCGCAATAAAGATGACCAGGAGTTCAATGCCGGAGGTCAGCAGGCACATGCCAACTGCGCCTAGAACTACAAGTGCGTAATACTCACCCTGATGGTGGCTCTCGGCAGGCAGGGAGTCCAAAGAGAGCAGCAACACCACCAGCACGATGCCGCATATGAGTACATGGAAGAAAACCGTGAACGGGCTGGTTTCTACAGTGGAGTAGAAAGCCGTTCCTGCCGGCAGCGAGAGTTGCCAGAGGCTGGCCCAGAGGGCAAGGGTCGTACCGAGAGCGGCTACCCACCCCAACGCGCGTCGCGGTGCATTCGGGGGCAGCGATGCATCCGCGAGCATGATGAGAACGCCCGTCAGCGTGAGGACGACTTCAGGAAGAATGCGTAGCATATCACCGGGGTTCATTGCTGGCCCTCCCCGGGTGCAGCGAGGCTCAGACTGGGTTGAGGCAACGTGATCGAACCTTTCAAAGTAGGTGGACCGGTACGATTCTCGATGGTCGCCAGCCAGATAGATGGCGCAACGCCCATCCCCAGCATGAGCGCAACAAGCGGCCAAAGGATCAACAATTCGCCTGGGCGCAGATCGGAAGCGGGCTTACCTGCGGCCAATGGACTTTGCGGTCCGTAAAAGAGCCGCTGAACCAGCCAGAGCATATAGGCCGCACCCAGGATGACGCCGACGGTTGCGGCGACGGCCCAGCCGCGGTTGACGCCCGTGAAGGTGCTGGAAAGAATCAGGAATTCGCCCACGAATCCATTGAGCATTGGCAGGCCGATCATAGCCAGCGAGGTAATGACGAAAAGGGTTGCTGTCTGTGGGACCTTTGCAGCGAGCCCTCCGTAAGAGGCAATCTGACTTGTTCCGTAGCGCGCCTCGAGGATGCCGAGGAGCAGGAAGAGCGCGCCATCGACGACGCCGTGGTTGAGTATCTGATAGATTGCACCGTCCCAGCCGGTGAAGGTGAGGCCGTAGATGCCCAGGGTGATGAGGCTGAGATGGCTAAGAGCGGCAAACGCAAGGAGGCGCCAGAAATCCCGCTGCACAAGAGCAAGGCAAGCTCCGTAAAGCAGTCCGATGACAGCAAGCGCGACCAGCCAGGGAGCGAGCGCACGAGCCTGCACCGGAAAGAGACCGACGTGAAAGCGCAACATGGAGTAAAGTCCAAGTTTGCCGGCGACGACCATGGCCAGAGCGACGGGCGCCTCGCTGAAGGTATCGGCCAGCCAGCCGTGCAGCGGAAAGACGGGCACCTTGACCGCAAAGGCGAAGAGGAATGCGAACGCAACCCAGCAGAGCGGTCCGGCGGGCAGGCCACCGCTGGCGATCAGAATCTGGAGGTCGGCGAAGTTGAAGGTGCCTGTGTTGGCGTAGAGCCAGAGTATAGCAACCAGCAAGGGCGCGGAGGGAATGAACGTGAAGAGGAAAAACTTGAGGGCAGCCTTGGATCCGTCTTTGCGACCGTACATCGCGATCAGGATTGCCATCGGGACCAGGGATAGCTCCCAAAAGCCGTAGTAAAGCATCAGGTCCAGCGACAGGAAGACGCCGAGCATCGCTGTTTGCTGCACCAGAAAGAGCGCATAAAAAATCTTGCGGCGCTGCTGGATGGCGTTCCAACTGGCGACGATGCCGATGGGCGCGAGCAATCCTGCTAGCACGACCAGCCAAAGGCTGAGGCCATCAACTCCCACGTGATAGTAGATTGCGGGATTTTCAATCCAGAGACGGCTGGTCTCAAACTGAAATCCGTGCTGGCTCAGAACAAAGTGCGCGGGAAGATGGAGCGTGAGGCCCAAGGTGACAAGGGTAGTGAGCAAACCGATCCAGGCTGGCAGCTTGCCGCGGTCCGGTAGGATCACGATGAGAGCCGCGCCAGCCAGTGGAGCCAGAAGGATGATAGTCAGGATGGATTCGTTCAGGTATGTCATGGTTTATCGCCCCATCCCGCTGACGTGCATGCCGAGCGTTGCTGGAAGAAGGAAAAATAGCAGTACAACTGCAGCGCCCAGAGCCAGCCAGGCGGCATAGGAACGCAGGTTTCCGGATTGCCAGCGCTGAAGAATCGCTCCGGCGAATTGCGCGGTTCCCGCGAGGAGCCATGTGGCGCCTCCGAGGATCGCTACGTCGACAACCCATTCAAGGACATACTGCGAGATGGCCAGCAGCGGCTTGACGACGGTGTATCCGTAGATCTCGTCGACAAAGTATTTGTTGATTAGCAGCTTGTATCCGGCCGGCATGGCGGCGGCAAGATTATCCGCACTCTCCGGGCGCTGACGATAGAGCCGGTCGGCAATCAGCCAGCCAAGCAGAGCAACGGCAACGGCCACGATGCTGAGAAGTATCTCCAACTGGGTGCTGCCACCTTCAGATGCGCTCATGCCGACGACCGGAGCAAGGAAGGTGCCGAAGCGGCCCATACCGATCCAGCCGCCGCCGATTGAAAGGAGTGCGAGAATCGACAGCGGGGCGAGCATGGACCAGGGGCTCTCATGCGGATGGACGTCGTGACTCCGCGACTCTCCGAGAAAGGTGAGGTACCAGAGACGGAACATGTAAAAGGATGTGAGCAGCGCCGTGACTACGCCGACGAACCAGAAGAGCTTGCCGCCGGGCCCGTGAAGAAAGGCTGCGTAAAGGATCGCGTCCTTGGAGAAGAATCCGGCAAAGGGGAAGAAGCCGGCGATGGCAAAGACCGCAGCGGTCATGGTCCAGAAGGTGACGGGTATCTTTTTGCGCAGGCCACCCATCTTGCGCAGGTCCTGTTCGCCGCCGAGCGCGTGAATGACCGAGCCGGCAGCGAGGAAGAGCAGAGCCTTGAAGAAAGCGTGCGTCATGAGGTGAAAGATCGCGGCTGAGTACGCGGCGACTCCGCAGCCAAGGAACATATAGCCAAGCTGCGAGATGGTCGAGTAGGCGAGGACTCGTTTGATGTCGTTCTGCACCAGGCCAATGGTGGCGGCAAACAGGGCCGTGGCCGCGCCGACGATGGCAACGATACCGAGTGCGAAGGGTGAGCGATCAAAAATTGCATGAGTGCGGGCGATCATGTAAACGCCGGCTGTAACCATGGTCGCCGCGTGAATGAGTGCGGAGACGGGTGTGGGGCCTTCCATCGCGTCGGGTAGCCAGACATAGAGCGGAAGTTGCGCGCTTTTTCCGGTGGCGCCGACGAGCAGGCAGAGGGCGATGGCGGTGAGCACCCCGCCCTGCCAGGCAGGCGCTGCGGCCAGCTTTCCGGCGATCTCACTGAATGTGAGCGTGCCGAAGTTGGCCAGCAGAAGGAAGATGCCGATAAGGAAGCCGAAGTCTCCAATTCGGTTAACGATGAAGGCCTTCTTGCCAGCGTCTGCCGCGGAGTTCTTCTGAAAGTAGAAGCCGATCAGCAGGTAAGACGCGAGGCCCACGCCCTCCCAGCCGATGAACATCACCAGGGCATTGCCGGCAAGCACAAGAACCGTCATGAAGAACATGAACAGGTTCATATAGCTGAAGAAGCGCCAGTAGCCATCTTCGTGAGCCATGTAGCCGACTGAGTAAACGTGGATGAGAAGGCCTACGCCGGTGACCACTAGCAGCATGACGAGCGATAGCTGATCGAGGACAAAGCTGAAGCCGATGTGCAGCGCGCCGGCGTCGATCCAGCCTACGGGGCAGGTTTCGACGAAGGGCAGGGAAGGCAGTGTTGCGCCAAAGCCTAGCAGGCCGCGAGCTGCGCTCAGAACGATGGCGAAGGACCACAGCGGCGTCAGCAGTGCAATCGTTGTCACCAGCCATTTCGGCAGTCGGGAGCCAAGGACTCCGTTTAGCAGAAAACCTGCAAAAGGGAACAAAGGAATCAGCCAGAGATGGAGTGAATCGTTCATAGTTTCATCAGGTCGATACGGTCGACGGCCAGCGTAGCGCGGGCGCGGAAAACGGCAATAATGATGGCCAGACCGACGGCTGCTTCAGCCGCGGCCACCATCATCACAAAAAACACAAAAATCTGGCCCTTGACCGCGTGCCACTGATGAGCAAAGGTCACAAAGGATAGGTTGACAGCATTCAGCATCAGCTCAATCGACATAAAGACTGTGATGAGATTGCGCTTGATGAGAAAGCCAATGACGCCGAGCGAAAACAGGATTGCACTCAGCATGAGATACCAGGCAAGCGGAATGCCGGGTTGCGCCATACCTGCGGAAGCTGGATTCACTTGCTTGCCGACCTTTCCCCATCGCCGTGACGGGTAAGTGCCACGGCGCCCAGAATGGCAATAAGAATCAGGACAGAGGTGACTTCGAACGGCAGCAGCAGTTTTGTGAAGAGCACGGCGCTCAGATCGTCGGTAGACGTGACACCCTCCTGCATGGCAGCTCGTCCCAGACCATGGGCTTTCAGCAGCACAGTGGCAAGCAACGCAAGAAAGGCTGCCACGGCTGGGAACCCGACGACACGCGCTGCCCGGCTGCCGAGTGTTCGTTCTTCGCGTCCCGCGTTGAGCAGCATAATCACAAAGGTAAACAGGACCATCACCGCCCCCGCATAGACAATCACCTGGGCCGCGGCCAGGAACTCGGCGCCGAGTAGCAGATAGAGAACAGCCAGCGAGGTCATCACCACGATCAGCGAAAGTGCGCTGTTGATGGGATGCGTCTGGAGCAGGAGGTTAACAGCTCCGGCCAGACAAAGTGCGGCAAAGATGAAGAACAGAATCAGGTGCATCGTTCGGTCACTTATACGCAAGCCAGAGGCTTGTGCCCACAATGTTGAGGATGGCGAGGGGTAGCAGGTAACGCCATCCGTAGTTCATCAGCTGGTCATAGCGGAAGCGCGGCAACGTGCCGCGTACCCAGACGTAGAGGAAAAGGAAAGAGAACACCTTGAGCACGAACCAGAAGATCGGGAGCAGCGCCTGGATGACAATGTTGTCCGGCAACGGGATCAGGTTGCCGAAGGGACTGGTCCAGCCGCCAAGAAAGAGGAGCGTGGCTACGCAGCCTACGGTGATCATGTTGGCATACTCGGCCATGAAGAACATGGCGAACTTCATCGAGCTATATTCTGTGTGGTACCCAGCCGTGAGTTCGCTCTCTGCCTCGGGCAGATCGAAAGGCGAGCGGTTCGTCTCGGCATAAGCGGCCATCAGGTAGATAAAGAAGGCGATAAACTGCAGCCCGCCAAAGATGTTCCAGGTGAATAGCCCGTGGCTCGCCTGGCTCTCCACAATGATCCGCAGATTGAGAGACCCGGCACGCATCACTACGCCGACCAGGGAAAGGCCCAACGCCAGCTCATAACTGATGAGCTGCGCGGAAGATCGAAGCGAGCCGAGGAGGGAGTACTTGTTATTCGACGACCAACCCGCAAGCGCTACGCCGTAAACGCCGATTGAAGTGATCCCAAGGATGACCAGGAGGCCAATGTTTACGTCCGATATCTGGAAGAGACGAAAACCATTGCGCTCGATACGCGGGTCACCAAAGGGAACCACGGCAATGGAGATAAGCGCGCATCCCAGGGCGATGATGGGAGCCAGCAGATAGAGGGGCCGGTATACAGCGGTGGGAATAATGTCTTCCTTCAGAAAGGACTTGGCTCCGTCTACGAGGGGCTGCAGCAGGCCGAAGGGGCCAACGCGGCT
>JAKBHH010000030.1 GCA_021836865.1 Acidobacteriota bacterium | reverse complement strand
GGCTCCCCTTGCCTTGGTCGAAGGCCTCCAACAGCTTCCGCCGCAAATCATCCGAATAAGGTCGCGCCATAGCATGTGCGCGGAGAATCGCCACCTAAACTATACATCATCAGGAGAAATGCTCTAGGGTCAAGCTGGAGGGATGACGACACGACTGGATGTCATCCCTCTCTGCCCGTCAGACACCGGTGATGTTTCCCTCATCGTCCACGTCAATGGAGAGAGCCCTTGGCGCTTGCGGCAAGCCCGGCATCAGCATCATGTTTCCGGCCACAGCCACCACAATGCCAGCTCCAGCCGCCGGCTACATGGCCTCCGGGCTTTCGATGCCCAGCCATGCGAGCACCGCCACAAGCTCTCGCAGCGCGACAGCCGCGGTGGCCAGCAGCAGGATCTTCCGCGCCGAGTCTTCCTCGGTGAGAATATGGTGCTTGTGGTAGAAGTTGTTGAACTCCTGCGCAAGTTGAAAGGCGTGTTTGGCCAGATAGGCGGGCTCGGAGGTCGCGATGCACTGCTCCAGAACCAGCCTGCGCCGACCGGCCCGCAACCACAATGCCCAGATGTCTTCGCCGCCCTCGGCTGCAAGATAGCCGCCCGCATCCGTTCCGGAAAAATCGCGCAGAACGCCATCCGGCGTGAGTCCTGCTTTGCGAAAGATGTTTCGCGCGCGCACCACGGCGTACTGGATGTACGGCCCCGTCTCGCCCTCGAAACTCAGCGCGTCCTTGAAGTCAAACGCGATCACTGAATTGCGCGTAAACTTCAGCATGAAGTAGCGCAGCGCGCCAATCGCAATCTGCTCTGCGATCCTCTGGCGCTCCGCCTCGTCGCGGCCCGTCTGCCGCGCATCCACTTCCGCACGCGTCGCGCCAATCAGCTTGTCGATCAGGTCGTCCGCCTTCACCCCAAAGCCCTTGCGCCCGCTCACTTCAATGTAGGTCCGGCCGCGGTCTTCTTCAGACACGTCGTAACCCAGCTCGACAGCGCAGCGCGGCGTCAGCGCCACCATCTCATAGCTGAAGTGCGTGTAGCGGTCGGCCTGCTCCGCATGGCCCATCCCCCGCAGAGCCTGAATCACGTTGGCCTGCGGGTCGCTCTGCCTGGAGTCGATGACGTTGTAGATCGCCTGCGCCCCGCCAAAGTGCGGATGCGGCTCCTCGCCTTTTTCACTTGAAATCCAGCACTCGTGGCTCGGATACGTGAAGAACGGTTTATAGCCGAAGTCCTTGCCCAGCAACCCAAACTTCCACAAGTGATAGGCAATATCCTTGCCAACATAGGTCACCGTGCCGTTGGACCGCACAATTACCTTCGCGTCTTCGTCCGTCTCGCCGTCGGCTGCTTCCGCGCCGGGCCGCGTCATCACCCAGCAGCCCTTGTTCTTGCCTTCGTTCTCAAAGTAGAGCACGCCCGTTTTCTTCAACTGCTCAAACGCCAGGGCCCAGAAATCCAGGTGCAGAATCTCGCTCTCGCGCGGCAGAAAGTCATACTCGATGCCCAGCCGCAGCATGGTCTGCAGATGCCGCCGCAAGACGGCGGTCGAAATCAGCTCGGCGATCTCGGCCGTTTCATGATTGCCCTGTTCAAGCTCGTGCAGGGTCGCATATCGGAGCTTCTTTCGGGCTTCGTTCTCCGCGTCCGTCCCGTTCGTATACCACTGTGAAGTCTTCGCATACAGATCCCAGCAGTAGTAATCGATGCGCTCGCCCTTGCGTCTCAGATCATCGAGCAGCGCGCGTACATCGGCTGCAGACTTGCCCTCCACATGCAAAAACCCCACCACCACATCCGCCACCTGCACGCCGGTGTTGTCGATGTAGTTCTGCACATCCACCTTTTGCCCGGCTGCGCGCAGCAGGCGCACAAACGTGTCGCCGAGAATCGCATTGCGCAGATGCCCGATATGTGCCGCCTTGTTGGGATTGATGCTGGTGTGCTCGACCAGCGAATGCACTCCGCCGGCAGCCGTCGCCGGGCTCTCCCAGCCGGCAACCATGCGAACCCCACCGTTCCGGTCCAGCCGCGCGTTGATATACCCCGCTCCTGCCACCTCAAAGGACACAAAACCGTCGAGCGGGCCAAGCGCCGCCGCAATCTCCTGCGCAATCACCTTAGGCGCCTTGCGCAGCTTGCGCGCCAGTTCAAAGGCCACCGGCGTGGCCAGCTCGCCAAACTCGAGCTCCGGCGGAGTCTCGACAGGAATGCTCTCCAGCGAAAGATCATACCTCGCCTTGAGCACGTCGCGGAGACGCACTTCCAGCCGCTTCTTCAATTCCAGATACACGTCAGCAATGCCTCAGAAATACTTGATTTTCAAGGGCGATTCTACCACCTGCGGCAGGGCTCACTTTCTTCGATTCGGTTCCATGCGATACCGTAAAATGAAGAGAAGATTGCCTCCTGACCTGGTGCTTGCATCTTGGACGGGAATGGAAGGCCGCACCCCATCCATGACGAACCCATCCAGCCCAGCCCGCTTCTACCTGACCACGCCTATCTACTACGTGAACGCGCGGCCGCACCTTGGGCATGCATACTCGACCATCGTCTGTGACGCCATTGCGCGGCGCAAGCGCGCGCTGGGCATTGAGACCTGGTTCCTCACCGGCACCGATGAGCACGGGCAGAAGATCGAGCGCTCCGCCAAACTCGCCGGCCGCACGCCGCAGGAGTTTGCCGCCGCCATCTCCGGCCAGTTTCGCTCGCTCTGGGATCAACTCGGCCTCACCTACGACGACTTTATCCGCACCACGGAAGAGCGCCACAAGCGTGGCGTGCAGCACCTCTTCGCCACCCTCCGCGAGCGCGGCTTCATCTACAAGGGCTCCTACACCGGCCAATACTGCGTCTTCGACGAGCTTTACGTCGACGGCCCTCCCGGCACGCCGTGCCCCGACTGCGGGCGCATCACGGAAACCGTGAGCGAGGAAAACTACTTCTTCAAGCTCTCGGCCTTTGAACGAAAGCTGCTCAAGTTTTACGAGGCCAACCCCAGCTTCATGGGCCCCGAATCCACGCGCCGCGAGGTCATCTCGTTTGTGCGCGGCGGGCTCAAGGACCTGTCGGTCAGTCGCACCAGCTTCTCCTGGGGCATCCCTGTGCCGGGGGATGAGAAACACGTCATCTACGTCTGGCTCGACGCCCTCGCCAACTACATCACGGCCCTCGGCTACGGCTCCGGCGATGCGGCGGACCAGGCGCGCTTCGCCAAATTCTGGCCCGCGGACATGCACCTGATCGGCAAAGAGATCAGCCGCTTCCACTGCGTCTACTGGCCTGCCTTCCTCATCGCCGCCGGCATTGACCCACCGCGCTCCGTTCACGCCAACGGCTGGCTGCTCTTCGATCAGGGCAAGATGTCGAAGTCGCGCGGCAACATCGTCCGCGCGGAAACGGTCCACACCGTTCTCGGCTCTGACGCGCTGCGCTACTTCCTGCTGCGCGAAATCCCCTTCGGCCAGGATGGCAACTTCAGCTTCGATGCCCTGGTCCAGCGCTACAACGGCGACCTCGCCAACGGCTACGGCAACCTGGTCAGCCGCGTCGTCAACATGGTGCACAAGTACTTCGGCGGCGTGGTGCCCGAGGCGGGCGCAGAAACACGCATGGAAACCGCACTGCACGAAAGCGCACAGCGAACCCTTGCGGAGTTCGTCCCTCAGTTCGACAACCTCAACTTCTCCGATGCGCTGAAAACGCTCTGGAGCCTCGTTGCCGAAACCGACGGCTACCTCACCGCCAACGCACCTTGGAAACGGCCTGAGAACCGGTCCGAAATAGAACATGCGGAGCATCAGGCCCGCGTGCTTGCCACGGCAGCCGAGGCCATCCGCATCATCACCGCGCTCGTCTATCCCGTCCTGCCCGACGCCGCCGCGAAAGTCTGGCGTCAACTTGGCCAGGGCGAGATCGCCGACGCAGCAAGACAATCCTTCCTCGCCCATCTCGAATGGGGCGGACTCAAGCCCGGCACAATCTTTGAGGCTCCCGCGCCGCTCTTTCCCCGCGCGGAAAAGGACGCCATCGAACGCATGGTTGCGATGGAAGAACAGAATAGCCAATCTGTGATTGAAGCCGCCGGCAGCGTAGCGGTTGCCGAGCCAACAGAGCCCAAAGTACCGCGCTCCGCTGAACCCGCACCCGCACAGGAACCAAAGAAGAAGGCAGAGAGGAAGCCAATGGAAGAGACCGAGCCCACTCCCGCACCAGAGTCCGCATCCACATCCGCCTCAGCGCCCGCCGCAGTCGGAGCATCAGTCGCCTCTCAGCCTGCAACTGCATCTCCCGCCGCCGCGCCGGAGGCACAGCCCGCCTCACCGCAGGTGATCACCATCGACGACTTCGCCAAGGTCGAGCTGCGCGTCGCTCAGGTCCTCGTCGCCGAACGCATTCCGAAAGCCGACAAGCTGCTCCGCCTTGAAGTTGACCTCGGCTACGAAAGGCGGCAGATCCTCGCCGGCATCGCGCAGTACTATGAACCCGAGAAGCTCATCGGCCGCAAAATCGTCATCGTCGCCAACCTCGCCCCCCGGAAGATGCGCGGCCTGGAGTCGAACGGCATGTTGCTCGCCGCCTCGCTACCACCCGACGGCGCACCCGTTCTGGCCGGCTTCCTCGAGGACGTGCCCCTCGGTGCGCGGCTCAAGTAGCCGCGCTGCTCGTTCGTCTGCACACGGCAGAACCCCTTGCCACGTGCATACCGGAGATTTGCATTTGCTCATCGATTCCCACGCCCATCTCGACAGCCCGCGCTACGCCGACGACCGGGAAGCCATGCTCCGCCGCGCGCACAATGTCGGCGTGGGCGCAGTGCTCGCTATCGGCATCGGCGAAGGCCCAGCGCAGATGCATCAGGCCTTCGACCTCTGCCGCCAGTTCAACGAGCTTCGAAGACAGGGAGCAGGTCTGCCGCGCCTCTACGCCAGCGCGGGGGTTTACCCGCACAACACGCCCGAAATCAACGACGCCGTCCTCACCCGTCTTGATACCCTGCTGGCCGAGCCCGAAGTCATCGCCTGCGGCGAGATCGGACTCGATTATTACCATGAGGGCGCGCCCCACGATGTGCAGCGGACCGGGCTGGTTCGTCAGCTTGAGGTTGCCGCCGCCCGCAAGCGGCCTGTCCTCATCCACTGCCGCCCCAGGGACGGCGCGACAGATGCCTGGGACCACCTCTTCCTCACCCTCGACACTTACTGGCGACACACCGGCCTCGGGGGCATCATGCACTGCTTTGGCGGCGGTTGGGAGCAGGCCCGCCGCTCACTCGACATGGGTTTTCTTGTTTCCTTCGCCGGCAACCTGACCTATCCCAAAGCTCAGCCCCTGCGGGACGTGGCTGCAAAGATGCCTCTGGACGGCGTCCTCGTTGAAACCGACGCACCCTGGCTGGCCCCCGCGCCTGATCGCGGCAAGCGCAATGAGCCCGCATTTGTCACCCGGACCGCCCAGACGCTGGCAGACCTGCTGGGCACCACCCCGGAAGAGATCGCCGCAGCCACCACGAAAAACTTCTCCCGGCTGTTTCACCTCCCGCCTGACGTGGGAAACTGATAGAGTTGCACCGGCCGCTAGGACCGGCAGATCAAGGACAGGAAGCCATGGCCCAGGACAATTCATTCGACATCGTAAGCAAGGTGGAAATCCAGGAAGTCCGCAACGCCATTGACCAGGCGCTCAAAGAGATCCGCCAGCGCTTTGACCTGAAGGACTCCCATTCCGAGGTCACTCTGGCTGAAGGCGACAAGGAGATTAACCTGGCCTCGGCCAACGAGTACAAACTGGAGGCGGTTAAGGAGATTCTGGGCCAGAAGCTGGTCAAGCGCGGCGTTTCCCTCAAAAACCTGACCTATGGCAAGATGGAGCCGGCCACCGGGCAAAGCGTCCGCCAGAAGATCACCCTCCAGCAGGGCATCCCGACGGAAAAGGCGAAGGAGATTGTCCGTATCGTCAAAGATTCAAAAAAGAAGGCGCAAGCCAGCATTCAAGGCGATACTGTGAGAGTATCCAGCAAGGACCGCGACGAACTCCAGGCAATTATCGCTTTGCTTCGGGCCAAAGATTTAGGCGTGGATTTGCAGTTCACGAACTACCGTACCAACTAGAGGGATGCCGGCACGCTGCCGGAGCATCCAACAGGCGTCATCCGAAAATGGCTGACGAGAACGACCCGGAAAAAGTGAGAACAGACACACCTTGAGTACCTTGGCGATAGCGACGGCGAGAGAAGTTTTCGATCTGCTGCGAGAAGACCTCGTGGCGGTCGAGCAGGAGTTGGGCCGCGACGCCGCCTCCAGCGTCAGCACCATTACAGAAATCGCCGAATACCTGCGCGAGGGGGGCGGCAAACGCATTCGTCCCTCCCTGCTGCTGCTGGCCTCGCATTTGCTCGGTTACTCCGGCGCCGGCGCAATTCGCCTCGGCGCCGTGGTGGAGATGCTCCACACCGCCACGCTCGTCCATGATGACATCATCGACGGCGCCGAAACGCGCCGAGGCCGCCCCTCACCCAACACCACCTGGGGCAACGAGAAGTGCGTTCTGGCCGGCGACTGGCTCTACATGCAGGGCTTCAAGGTCGCTCTGGAAGAGAAGAACCTCCGCGTACTGGACCTGCTCATCGGCCTCACCCAGCAGATGGTCGAGGGCGAGCTACTGCAGATTCAAAAGCTGGGCAAGGCCGTTTCCGAGGCGGAGTATTACGACCTCATCTTCCGCAAGACCGCCTGCCTCTTCTCGGTGTCCATGCGCCTGGGCGCCGTGCTCGCCGGTGCCTCTGAAACCGAGGAAGCGAACCTGGCCGCCTATGGACGCGCCGTCGGTCTTGCCTTCCAGATTGTGGACGACGTGCTCGACATGACCGCTACAGAACAGGTATTGGGCAAGCCCGTCGCCAGCGACCTGCGCGAGGGCAAGGCCACGCTCGCCGTCATCCACTCCATGGACCACGGCACGGCGCGAGACCGCCAGTCCATTCAGCGCGTGCTCGACGACCGTAGCTTTGAGCATGTAAGCCGAGGCGAGATTCAGGAGATTCTGGTGCGCAACGGCTCCGTCGCCTACGCCATGGCGCTGGCAGACCGCTATGCCGAGCAGTCCCGCCTGGCACTGGCCCACTTCCCCGACTCCGATTTCAAGCGAGCCCTGCTGTGGGTGCCGGACTTCGTGGTCGCACGAGAGAAGTAGATGGCTCCGCGCGGCTCCGGGTCCAAGAAATGGACCGCGGTCGATAACTACTTCGCCACCCTGCTCGCGCCGGAAGATACAGTTCTTCACGCCACGCTCGAAGCCAACAGCGCGGCAGGCCTGCCGGCCATTGACGTCTCCCCTTTGCAAGGGAAATTCCTGCAGATTCTCGTCCAGATGACGCATGCCCGGCGCATCCTGGAAATCGGCACGCTCGGCGGCTACAGCACCATCTGGATGGCCCGCGCGCTTCCGCCCGATGGTTGCATCGTCACCCTGGAATACAACCCTGCGCACGCGGAGGTTGCCCGCGCCAACCTGCTCCGCGCCGGCCTGTTCGATCGCGTGGATCTGCGCATCGGCCGCGCTCTCGATCTCCTGCCCACACTTGCAGGACCCGATACAACACCCTTCGACCTCGTTTTTATTGACGCCGACAAGCGCAGCAACCCCGAATATCTGGAGTGGGCGGTACGGCTCTCCCGTCCAGGCACGGTCATCGCCGTCGACAATGTCGTCCGGAACGGCTCAATTGTGCAGGAAAAATCGAAAGACCAGGATGTCATCGGCATCCGCCGCATGGCGGAGCAGATGGCTGCCCATCCCTGCCTCAGTGCCACGGTGCTGCAAACCGTCGGCGACAAAGGCTATGACGGCATCGCTCTTGCCGTCGTGCTCCCGTAGGAACCCGATTCGCTACAACTCCATCGTCGCGCGCAGCGCCTCGGCATAGTGCTCGGGAAGAGGTTTCTTGCGCAACTGGTCATCGCACACCACGTGCACGGTCTCACCTTCAGCCAGCAGCGCGTTCTCCTCGCCATCGACCGCCTTGCGCAAAATCCGGTAGGCAAACTTGATCACAGACCCGCGCAGCAGCGAAGGCCGCGTCTCAATCAGAATTTCATCATCGTAGCGCGCGGGTGACTTGTACCGGCAGGTCGCTTCCACCACGGGCAGAATGCACTCGTGCTCTTTCTCAAGCTGGCTGTAGGCCAGGCCAAGGGAGCGCAGCAGCTCCACGCGGCCCAGCTCAAACCACACCAGATAGTTCGCATAGTAAACAATGCCCATCTGGTCGGTCTCGGCATAGCGCACGCGCACCTGATGCGTATTCACCGGCATCCGAAGGTCTTCCTTATCGCCGCGATCTCAGGGTTTGACCCTGGAAAAAACCGGCAGTTTCGTCACATCGTTGAAGATGATGAAGACCAAAAACGTCACCAGCACCACAAAGGCTGCCTGGTATAGCCGCTCCTTGACGTTCATGCTGATGTCGTGGCGCAGGCCGCTTTCAATCAACAGCAGCAGAATCAGCCCGCCGTCCAGAATCGGAAACGGCATCAGGTTCACGATGCCGAGGTTCAAGCTGATTTCGCCGGCCAGATAGAACTTCGAGTACCAGCCCTTGGTCTCGGCCACGTCGCCGGCCACGCGGGCAATACCCACCGGCCCGGTAAGCTGGTTGGCCGGAACCTTGTGCATCACAATGCGCTCCAGCATCTGCACAATCAGCATCGAGCCATCCGCGCAGAACTGGCCGGACTTGCCGATCGCCTCCGCCAGCGGCATGGGTGCGTTGCGAATCCGCGGCGGCACAGCGAGGAAGCCCAGCTTCCAGCCCGCATCAAGCTTGGCGGGCGTGGCCACGATCGGGCCAATGGTCGCGCCGTTGCGCAGCACCATCAGCGAAAGCGGCTTGCCCTGCCCCTCCTGCATATAAGCCAGCAACGAAGTGACCGTGTGGAAAGGGTGGCCATCGACGGAAACAATGGCGTCGCCGCCCTTGAGACCGGCCCTGGCTGCGGGCGTGTCGGGCGAAATCGCCTGGATACCGATGGGGCCGGTCATGTATTGCGGCAGCATCCCGGCCAAGTCGTCACCGCTGACTTCAGCCGGAAGATGCATGGAAAGCGCAACCTCGCGGCCATCCCGGACTACTGTCACCGGGACCGTCTGGCTGCTGTTAATGGACATCGCCCCAAAGACCTGATCCCAAGTCGGGTTCGAGACCGTATCAAAGCGCGCAAGGGTGTCCCCCGGCACAATACCCGCCTGAGCGGCCGCCGAATCGGGCACCACCCACTCCACCGTGGAGGTCTTCACATCGTGCGCGGGAACCTCATTGATCCAGCCGAAGTAGAAGGCCATGGCCACAAAGGCCAGGACAAAATTGGCCGCAGGCCCCGCCAGGCCAATCAGCATGCGCTGCCAGCGCGGATGGGCCATGAAGGATCCCGGATCGTCCGCCACCGCGCCAGTGGCTCCCTCGGCGTCTGCCGACAGCGCGACATCGCCTGGATTCTCTCCCGTCATCTTCACATAGCCGCCAATGGGCAGCAGGCAGACCTTGTAGTCCGTGTCGCCGCGCTTGATGCCGAACAGCCGCGGCCCGAAACCGACAGAGAACGCTTCGACGCGAACGCCGCAAAGCTTTGCCACCGCAAAGTGGCCAAACTCATGAACCGCCACCATGATCCCGATCAGGACGATGAAGGCGACGGAGGAAACCAGAAAATCATGCATAAAGTGACGTGTAACCCTCAGACCCGCACCCGACGACCAACCGGCATCGCTGCAACTCAGGCCAACAACGCCCGAGCCGCCTCACGCGCCTTCCGGTCCGCCGCGAGCACCTCTGCAATGGTAGATGGGTGCGCCTCGGGGGTGGATGCAAGCACTGCTTCAATTGTACGCGGGATTCCCATGAACGGGATTCCACCTTGGAGGAATGCCTCCACGGCAACCTCATCCGCGGCGTTGAGAGCGATGCAGTGCGCGCCACCCTTTTCCGCAGCCTCGTACGCCAGGCGAAGGCACGGGAAACGCGCAAAATCCGGCTGCTCAAAGTCCAGATGACGCAATGCAGCCAGATCGAAAGTCAGCGTGGAGGCTGGCCGTTCCGGATACGCCAGCGCATACAGAATCGGCAGCCGCATATCCGTCACTGAAATCTGCGCCAGGATTGACCCGTCCACATACTCCACCAGCGAGTGCACAGTGGACTGAGGATGCACCGTGACGCGCACCTGCGCAGGCGGCACGTCAAACAGGCGGCAAGCCTCAATGATCTCCAGTCCCTTGTTCAGCATAGTCGCCGAGTCGATCGTGATCCGCCGCCCCATCACCCACGTCGGGTGCTTCAGCGCCTGCTCCGGCGTAATCGACGCGAACTTCTCCAGCGGATATTGCCGGAACGGCCCGCCGGAAGCCGTCAGCCAGATGGTCTTCACTTCAGCGTGTGCGCCCACCCGCATGCACTGGTGAACTGCATTGTGCTCGCTGTCAATGGGCAGAACGGGCACATTCCGCTCGCGTGCGGCAGCCGTCAGAATCTCGCCCGCCGCCACCATGCACTCTTTGTTGGCCAGACCCACCGGCTTTCCGGCCACAATCGCCGCGTGCGTCGCCTCCAGCCCGGCTACGCCCACAATGGCCGACACCACAAAGTCCGCCTCTGCCAGTGTCGAGCAGGCCACCGTCCCGGCCGTACCGTGAACCACGTCCACGCCCGTCACCCCGGCCTGGCGCAGCCGCCCCGCCAATTGCCCGGCCAACTCTTCGCTGGCCATCGACACCATCTTCGGACGCCAGCGAACTGCCTGCGCATAGGCCTCATCCACATTGCGCCCCGCAGCCAGTGAGGCCACGGAGTAACGCTCAGGAAACTGCTCCACAATGGAAAGAGTGCTCTGGCCGATCGAGCCGGTGGAACCGAGGATGGCGAGGCGTTTCAAGGCTGGCGCAAAGTCCTGTGCTGCATGTAGTTGGGAGCCGGAAGTCGCGCCGTGCGGCTGCCGGAACATGGACTAGTGAATAACCTGAGCGTACCACAGCACCGGAGCCGCCAGCAGCAACGCGTCGATCCGGTCCAGCATGCCCCCATGGCCCGGCAACAGGCTTCCAGAATCCTTCACGCCCGCAGAGCGCTTCAGCGCAGATTCCGCCAGATCGCCCACCTGCGCGGCTAGGTTGACCACCGCTGCCAGCAGAAGCCAGTACCACCATGCATCATCCGCAAAAGAGAGCCGGGCAAAGTTCCACTGGGCCAACAGGTTGCCCAGTTCCAGCAGCAGGCCCGCGACAGCCACGCTGCCCAGCATTGAACCCGCCGCGCCCTCCCAGGTCTTGTTGGGGCTCAGCGCGGGTGCCAGTTTGTGGCGGCCCCACATCCGCCCCGCATAAAGCGCCAGAATATCCCCCGCCCACACAACGCAGAGCAGAAAAATCACCAGCGAAGACCCATTCGCCTGCTCCCGCAGAGCGGGCAGTGCCAATAGCGTCAGTCCCGTGTAAAACAGGGCAAACACCGCCGTGGCGGCATCCAGCAGAACCCGCTCGACCGGCGAGCGAAAGGTGCAGTAAGCGAGGAGCCCGAGACCCAATCCTCCAAGGAGGACTTGCGTCTGGTCCGGCCACTCAAAATTGCCCGCAAAGAGCAGGCCCAGCGCCACCATCACCGCCACCCGGGGCGGCCGTGCCCCGCACCGTTCGGCCAGACCCAGAAACTCCCAGCCCGCCAGCAGGGACACAGCTGCGGCGGCCAATACAATCAGCCACTTGGGGCCCAAAAAGACAAGCGCCAGCACCGCCGGCGCCAGAATCAGAGCGGTAAGTACACGTTTCATCCAGGGATGAGAATACACTGCCAGGCAGGTTAGTGTCGGGGTCGGAACCCTGAGGACACAGGAAGCTGCCGTAACCATCGTTCCAGGTCATAGACTTAGGGCAAGCCGATAAACTGGAACATCCCAGGCCCGCGAAGACCTGCTCTTCACCCCGCCGCGAGCTTGATCCGTTCCGGATCTTCTTCCACTTCGCCGCTGCCCTCGCCAATACCGCCGAAGCGGCGCTCCCGCCGCTGGAAATCTGCAATGGCCTCCAGCAGATGGATACCCCGAAAGTCCGGCCAAAGACGTTCGGTCACGTAAATCTCGGCGTAGGCAATCTGCCACAGGAGATAGTTTGAAATGCGCATCTCGCCTGAGGTGCGAATCAGCAGGTCCGGGTCCGGCATATGCGCCGTGTAAAGGTGCCGGTGAATGTCCTCTTCGGTAATGCGGTCCGGAGCCAAATGTTTCCGCTGCATCTCGGCAGCCAGGCCGCGAAAGGCATCCACCATCTCAGAGCGACCGCCATAGTTCAGAGCCAGGGTCAGCGTGGTGCCAGTGTTGCGGGCCGTCGTCTCCTCCGCCCAGCGCATCTTGTCCTGCACCTCTGCAGGCAGCTCGTGGGTCCGGCCGATGTAGCGAATGCGAACATTGTTGTCCATCATGCGCTGCACATTGGTTTCCAGGTAGCTCTTCAGCAGGCGCATCAGGAAATTGACTTCCGCGCGCGGACGGCGCAGATTGTTTTCCAGCGAAAACGCATAGAGCGTGAGCCAGGGCAGGCCGATACGGGATGCCGTCTCCGTGACCAGTTGCACGCTTTTTGCGCCCTGCTGATGGCCAAGGAAGCGCTTCAGTGACCGCTTGCCTGCCCAACGGCCGTTGCCGTCCATGATGATGGCCACATGCTCGGGAAGGCATTCCTGCTTGAGCATCGCGTAGACAGAAAGCTCCTCCGGAGAGAGCTCATGAATACGCGGCGTGCCCAATGGATACAAAGGTTGGCCTTTCGACGTCTTCTAGGTCGCCCAACTGCTGCACGGGAGACAAGCGGGACTCAAGCACGGCCTATGAGTCCCTGATTTCTACGGCGCTTGTCCGCGTCGTGACGCGCAATCACCTGCCGCAGACGCACTACTTCCGGCACCATCGAACCTAGCACATGCGCCCATTACGCGCAAAGGCTCCTCTGCTCATTGGGCAGGCGAGTAGCGTACAGGCGCGCAGGGCCAAAACAAGCGCCTCGCCGCACATGGCGAAATCCTCGATTAAGCTGTGCGCCGGCGACCCGTCCCCGCGTCCCGCACCGCTCCATACACCAGCGTCCGGTGCAGGGAGTCCAGATGCGGCAGCAAAGCCGCAATCTCCGCCAGAAATGGATCCGCGAGTATCTCTGCCACCTCTTCGTCACGGCGGCTGCGTGAGTCCCGCACCAGCTGATTCACGCCCACCTCCAGCGCGCCGGCCAGCCGCTCCAGCGAGCCCAGCGTCGGAATGGCCTTGCCGTTCTCGATTTTGGAGATGTAGGTCCGCGGCACCTGCATGCGGCTCGCAAGCTGACGCTGGCTCATGTGGCGGGCACGGCGAATTTCCCGCACCTGCGCGGCCACCTGCAGCCCCGCCTCATCGGACGAGACGACGCAAGGTGACTTCACCAATTGTGGGGTTAGGGGGGCTGGCTCCTCGATGTCCAAGGGCCTACGGCACTTCCTGCACAGGGAGTCCCGTGTTCGGTATTGCACCAGGCTGCAAAAATCGCAGCGGACTACCTCGCGCATTTCCACGCTTACCAGGGTAGTGGCCATATTCTGAGTACGGAGTGCCAGAGCAGGGCCTCCGGGGTGCTTTTTTGCACCACGATATGTGCTACTTTGATGGGAATGAACCATAATTGTCAAGTACGAACTTAGGGTCAACCCGAAGTCTTCCCCATCATACCCCGGAAAACCCTAAAATTCACGAACCAAATGAAGCAACAGGGAGGTTCTTTCGCATGACCCAAAGCGCAAACGGAGAGGAAAAATACGGGCGCGAACAAGCCTGGAAACTACTCTGCGAGTGGACCCGGAGCGAGAGCCTGCGCAAGCATGCTCTCGCCGTCGAGGCCTGCGTCACTGCCATGGGCGAAGCAGAAGCCGGGCGGCTCGACCTCGCAGGCGATGAACGCTCTGCCTTCGTCAACCTTTACACCACCACCGCCCTGCTCCACGACTTCGACTACGAGCGTCACCCGACTCCCGAGGAGCATCCGTACGTCGGCGTACGCGAGTTGGAGCGCCTCGGCTGGCCGGTCGAGCTTCGTACCGCCATCCTTGGCCACGCGCAATACTCCGGCGTGCCGCGGGTCACGCATCTTGCTAAATCGCTCTTCGCCTGCGATGAACTCGCCGGCTTTCTCACGGCATGCGCCCTCGTCAAACCCTCTAAAGCCATCGCCGACGTTGAAGTCGCCGGTGTGCGCAAAAAAATGAAGGACAAGGCCTTCGCCCGCGGAGTAAATCGTGAAGACGTCATCCTGGGCGCGGCGGAGCTGGCTGTCGATCTCGATGCGCACATCGCCTTTTGCCTGGAAGCCATGAAGAGAAGGGCCACTGAGCTGGGCGTCTGACTGCCCGGTGCTACCCCGTCTCCCGGCAATGCAATGCCAACTGCGGCTTCTTCATCACCCACAGAGGGCAAGAGAGGAGTCCTACCATCGCTGCACAGCACTCCTAACCGGCAGTCGCGATGCTCAACGGCTCAATCACCGTGATCGACGTGTCTGCCTCGGCGCGTCGGATTTCTCTATACACCCATAGGTAAAAGAGGCTCATCGCCAGCAAGGTAAATGGAGCCGGATGCGCGAGAACCGCAAGCAGGGTATTCCGGTTCAAGCCAGACTGGTGAACAGGGAGAGCACTTGTCATCGACGCCAGCATTGACAGGGACACCTCATTCATCAAACCGATTGAAAAGACTCCCAGCAGCAGTGCAGTCCAACCTCGAGCACCTCGCCCATTCCACAATCGCGCGCATGCCGGCAGGCCGATCAATAACAGCTTGGCATCGTAAGAGCGATGGTAGATAAGCAACATCGTCATTGGCGCGGCCGCCGCGAGCGCGTACCAGATGTGCCCCGCGGCGTGACGGTCCAGCAGAATCTCCCTGGCCCAAAACAGCATCATCGAGCCGCAAATTGCAACCGTGACCGCGTTGTAAATGCGCTCATCGTCATCGAGCAGGCTGATGCCCGCCTGCAAATTAATCATCATGCCGGCAGTTCGGTCGCTGGACGCCTGCGGTCGGGGATCGTCCAGTTCACCCGGCGCTGTGATCGCTGCCAGATTGGCACGCAGTTCAACAGGCCATCCTGGGGCGCTGTGCCACACCCAGCCGATCACAGGCAGGCATAGCACCAGGGTCAATGCAAACGCCTGAAGCGCTCTGCGGCGAAGAACCCCACCGACAAGCAGAAAGCACGTCCACACCAGAAAGCCATCGTGCGGTTTAATCGCAAGACTGGCTGCCATGCAAAATACACCCACCCAGGTGAATTGCTCCCTGATGAAGCACCAAGCCGCGATCAGACAGAGCCCGATGGCCACCCCCGCCGGGTTCGCGCTTACAAAAAACACCGGCCCAGTGCCGAGTGACACGACGATCAACAGGAAGCTCAGGTCCGAAGCGTGAACCGCACTCTCGATCCATATGCAATATCCGCCCAGCGAGAGAAGCAGAATCGTTGTCGCGATCCAAGCCAGATGCGAGAGATTCCAAGGTAACTCCGCGAACGGGACCAAGGTAGCAATCGTCGGAGGATAGATGAATTGACACAAATGGCGCGCATGCCCGGTCAGAGGGTCGATTGGCAGCGGACCGTCAATCTTGACCCAGGCCGATTCCATTACGCTGCCCTGATACGGATCGCGATGCGCAAGAAAGCAACGCACGCCTGCATAGATCATCTTATAGTCCATCGCCGCGCCATTATTGTGCAGAATGAAACTGCCTATAATCGCGGCGACAGCGCTACTTACGATAAAAAGGGCTAGCACTCCCATGCGGCGGCCTGCGCTGCTGGGCTGCGGCGCTTCCATGCAGAAGTCAGGCGAAGCGTTTTGCTTGGACTCCATTCGTTTAGCGAGACTCCTGCTCCCGGCACATGACTATTGTGCCAACAGTATGTCATAGCTCATCTGCAGACTCGCTGCACAAAGCCCCAGGCCGTTCAATTTTAGATAATGGCCCTGCGCCCGGCACGAATCGTTACGCGCTTCCCCCAATCTTCTGCGCTACCATGAGTAACGCTGGTACAATTCGCTGCTCGCTCGCAAAATGACTTCTATGACCCGCTTCAACCACATCCTGGCCGAGTCCGCCAATAACGTAAGAACTCTGACTCTCAACCGTCCCGACAAGCGCAATGCCCTCAGTCCCGAACTGATTGAGGAGCTGACCGTGGCCCTGCATGAGGCGGAAAGTTGCGAGTGCGGCGTGGTGATCCTGACCGGGGCAGGACCGGCCTTCTGCTCTGGCCTGGACATGGACCATCTGGAAACCATGACGGCGAGCACGCCGGAGGAAAGCCGCCGTGACTCGGAGAACATGGCCCGCGTCCTGCGCACCCTTTACGAATTTCCGAAGCCCGTCATCGCAGCTGTCAACGGCCCGGCCATCGCCGGCGGCATGGGCCTGGCCACGATTGCCGACTTCACCCTGGCCACGCCTGAGTCCAAGTTCGGTTACACCGAGGTGCGCGTCGGCTTTGTGCCGGCGATTGTCGCCTCATTCCTCCTGCGCCAGATAGGAGAAAAACGCACCCGCGACCTCCTGCTCACTGGCCGCCTGATCAAAGCGCAGGAGGCCCTCCAGCTGGGCCTCGTCACCCAGATCGTCACCGCTGATGAACTGATGAAGACCGCCCGCGCCCTGGCCCAGTCGCTGCTGCTCAACAGCCCGCAGGCCATGCAGTCCGTGAAGAAGTTGCTGGCCAAGCACGCCGCCCGCAGGCTCGACGAGGAACTCGCCGACGCTATCGCCGCCAACGCCCAGCAACGCTCGACCGAGGACTTCAAAGAAGGCGTTCAAGCCTTTCTCAACCGCCGCCGCGCAGAGTGGCCAAGCCAGCGCATCAAAGCATAAAGTGACCAGCATTCTGCATCCGCGGCTCGTCTGCCAACTCGCACGATGCCTTTCGTGCGCCTTGTGATCCAAATCACTGCCCACGGGACGATGCCGCTGAGATTCTCGGAGAGATTGGCTAAAAAGGGAGGTTCATGAGAAATCTGGCAGTTTTGACGAGCGGCGGGGATGCTCCCGGCATGAACGCGGCAATTCGCGCCGTCGTGAGAACAGGGCTCTCGCATGGACTCAATTTGTGGGGCGTATATCAGGGGTATTCGGGACTGATTGAAGGCAATTTCAAACGCCTCGGCGCGCGCGATATGGGGAGTATCATCCAGCGCGGGGGAACCGTGCTGGGCTCTGCACGATGCCCGGAGTTCCAGACCGAGGAAGGCCGCGAACTGGCGGTCCGCAGGCTGCACGGCGCCGGCATCGAGGGCCTCATCGTCATCGGTGGCAACGGCTCGCAATCCGGCGCCCATGCCCTCAACCAAATGGGCTTCCCCGTGGTCGGCGTGGCCTCCACCATCGACAACGATCTCTATGGCTCTGACATCACCATCGGTGTCGATACGGCGCTGAACGTCGCTCTTAACGCCATTGACAACCTCAAGGTGACGGCATCCTCGCATCGCCGCGCCCTGCTTGTCGAGGTGATGGGCCGCAAATGCGGTTACCTGGCCCTGATGGCGGGCATCGCAGGCGGCGCAGAAGCCATTGTTCTGCCTGAAGTGGATGTAGCCCCCGAGCAGATCGCCCAGCGTATCCAGGACGGATATGAGCGCGGCAAGCCCCACGCCATCGTCGTGGTCGCAGAAGGCGCACGCTACAACGCCGAGGGCCTTTGTCAATACTTCAAGGAGCATGGACTGCTGATCGGCTTCGAGTTCCGTTCCACAGTGCTCGGCTATGTCCAGCGAGGCGCAGCGCCCACATGCGCTGACCGTCTGCTCGGCACGTGGCTGGGGTCGTCCGCCGCGGAACAGATCATCGCCGGAAACACAGGTGTGCTCGTCGGCACATCCAAAGGGGAGATCATCACCACTCCGCTCGCCGAGGTCGCCGGCCGTCAAAAGCCCCTGCCGTCCTGGTTTCTCAAGGCTGCAGAAATGCTGGCGCGCTGAGCTTGTCCGCGGCCCTCAAGCCAGCGGATTCTTCGCACGCAGTTCGGCCACAATCTCCGCTGCAGCCGCCCGTGCCTGGTCCGCCTTGTCGGGAGAAAAACTGATGGCTCCCACCCGCGCATGGCCGCCGCCGCCGTAGCGCTCGCACACCTGCGCCAGATTCACCATCTTCGTCGGGTCCGCCTTCGTCCACGGATTCGACCCCACTGCGACCTTGGTGCGGAAACTCGACTTCGACAACCCGATCGAATACGTCGCCTGCGGGTGCAGATAATACGGGATGAACTTGTTGAAGCCTTCCAGCAGATGATCCGTGATGTCGAAGAAGATTGTCCCGTCGCGCTCTTCGCTGCGCGCGCGAATCAACTCGATCGCCTCCCTGTGCCGCTCCAGCAGCGGAGGCAACAGGCCGGCCACAAAGGGCTGCGCCAGCACCTCGGCCAGCGGCATCTCGGTCAGCAATGGAATCAGGCGCGGAATAAACTCCGGGTCCTGCGTCGACTCGATAATCAGGGTCAGCTTCATCGCCGGTGCAGCCATCTCCACCGCAGCCTCCGGGCTCTCATACAAAGCGCCATCCACTATGTTGGCCCAGTGAATCAGATCGGCCACCGGCGCTGTGTTGAAGGCGAAGCGCGTCGAAGCAATATGCGCTAGAAAGCTGGTGCAGGACGTGTACGTCGGGTCAAAGAACTTGCGCGCCGCACAGGCTGGGTCGCGCTGGCAGGCCTTGAAGTTCTCCTGATCCTGAGGCGTCAGGAAGGCCGAAAGATGGTGATCGAACCACCATGTGATCCTGGGCGAAGCGGAGTATTTGAAGTCCACGATGACGTTCTCGTCACCCGTGAACTCGCTCTCGTCAAACAGCGCGCCCGCGCGATGCACCAACCCGTGATACTCATAGGCGGCATCTGCCGAGACGCACTCGCGATGGAAGCGCGTGAACAGCGAGGCTGAGCAAGCTCCGTCAAAGCATTTGTCGTGATAGAAGACGCGAACCCGCAAAACGCACCGCTCCCTGGACCGGCAATTTGGACCGAAAACTTCGAAAAATCCGGAAAGTTAAGCATCAAGGGCCGCGCCCCTTGTGTCAAGCTGCTGAGCAGGCGGATCTTCCATCCCTCTCACACCATCGCGGGCACCCCGGCCTTTCAGGCTCTTCTCGATTTTCTGTCTGTGCCGTCAGCGCCGGGGTTAAGTACAATTCATTGCACAGGAAAGTCTGCATCGAACTGAGGAGCTTGCATGGAGCCTGACGATCACTCCCCTGCCCCGGAGCCGGCCCGGACGCCAGACATAATCTCCGGCGACACGCTGCCATGGCCTGATTCCCCTTCATCAGCACCGGGCTCAAAGCCGGTAGGCAAGCTGCACCGGGTTTTCCTGGGCGCACGGGGCCTTCGCGCCGGCTGGTCCATCCTGCTGTTCTCAATCCTTCTGATCCTCTTCACCTTCCTCACCGGGTCCATTCTGGCCAAAGTGAGCCATCACGATCGAAAGGCAGGCCTCACGGCTGTCGCGGCATTCCTCAGTGAGCTGGCTCCATTTCTCGGAATGCTCGGCGCAGCCGCGATTGTCGCCGTGCTGGAACGCCGCCGTATTCTCGACTACAACCTCGTGGATGCCCGGGGCGCACTGCATTTCTTCTCCGGCCTGGTCGCGGGCTTTCTGGCATTGTCCGCGCTTGTGGGCAGCCTTGCCGCCGGCGGATGGCTGCATTTCGGGCCAGTCGCGCTCTCCGGCCCGGCCATCTTGCGCTTCGGAGCCCTTTGGGCTGCCGCGTTTCTCCTTGTGGGCTGCGTCGAGGAGGGAACATTCCGCTGCTATCTTCAGTTCACCCTCACCCGTGGCATCAACTTCTGGTGGGCGCTCGGCATCCTCGGCGCCGTATGCGCTGAGCTGCTGCTGCGGTCCAAAGGCAACGGAGTCTGGGGCGTGTATGCGGTCGCGCTGATCGGGCTCGCGCCCTGCCTCTTCCTTCACCTGAAAAGGGCGCCGAGCGCAGGCTTCTGGCAGGCTGCCTGGGTCTCTTCCACGCTTTTCGGCTTCGTGCATACCGGCAACAACGGCGAGAACTGGATCGGCATCTTCGCCGCCGCAGCGATCGGATTCGTGTTCTGCGTAAGTGTCCGCGTCACCGGGTCTGCCTGGTGGGCCATTGGCTGCCACGCGGCATGGGACTGGTCAGAAACTTATTTCTACGGCACCGCCGACAGCGGCTTTTCGGCCCAGGGCCACCTGCTCACCACCGCCCCTTCAGGCAATCCGCTCTGGAGCGGCGGCGCAGACGGCCCCGAAGGCAGCCTGCTTGTGCTCGGCGTCGTCGCCGCCCTGCTTGTGGCGCTCCTGCTCCTCTACGCCCGGTCCCGCCCTTCCGTCCTGGCCGCTCCCGTCTCCGCGGAACCCGCGCAATAGACTCTGGCGCCCGTTGCGCCGCCCGCAGATTCTCACCGCCGCCGCATCTGGCGGTATCCTGTCTCTGACCGATGGCACACCCCGATACCGCAAAACCCACCCCGGTAACACGGCCCCGCGCGCTCAGGCGTCGCTGGCTCCGCATCCTGGCGTGGTCATTCGCGTGCGCATGCACACTGCTCCTGGTGGCACTGGCCGCGGGCGTGCTTTGGCTGCGTGCGGTGGCGCACGCTGCCCTGCCCACCCTCGATGGTGACCTGCATCTCAGCGGTCTCTCCGCGCCGGTTACGGTTCGGCGTGACACCCACGGCGTCCCTCATATCCAGGCCGCCACGCAGGCGGATCTATTTTTCGCCCAGGGCTACATCACCGCGCAGGATCGCCTCTGGCAGATGGACATCTTTCGCCGCAACGCCAACGGAGAGCTGGCCGAAGTGCTTGGCCCTTCGCTCCTCAAGCACGACATCGCCCAGCGTGTCCTGGAATACCGCAACACCGCCCGCCGCATCGAGGCGAACCTGCCCGTCGACGAGCGCGCTCGCCTAGACGCCTATGCCCGCGGCGTCAACCTCTATATCGCGCAACATCAGGACACCTTGCCGCCCGAGTTCCGCCTGCTCCACTACCGTCCCGCTCCGTGGACCGGCGCCGACTCCATCTCCGTCGGCGTCATGATGGTGGCGATGCTCGATACACACTGGGATGTGAAGCTGACCCGCGAGCAGATCGCATCCCGGCTGCACAATTCCAAGCTCGAGTCCGACCTCTATCCTGTCGGCTCCTGGCGCGACCGCCCGCCCACCGGCGAACTGATCGACCTGAGCAAGCCCCACCCCGAGCCGCCGCCCTCCACGGACGACGATGAGGACGACGACCGGAGCCAGGCCAGCGTTCTTCCCGATCAGGACCTTGCCGACCTGCGCGCGCAACTCGGCCTGCCCAACTGCGCAGGGTGCGGAGCGGGCTCCAACAACTGGGTCATCGCCGGCCGGCACACAGCCAGCGGAAAGCCGCTGCTCTCAAACGACATGCACCTCCCGCTCACCGTGCCCAATATCTGGTATATGGCCGACCTCAGTGCACCCGGCTACCATGCCGCGGGAGTCACGCTTGCCGGTTTGCCCTACGTCATCGCCGGACACAACGAGCACGTGGCCTGGGGATTCACAGCGCTCTACGCCGATGTGCAGGACCTCTACATCGAAAAACTCGACGGCAAAGGCCATTACCTTGCGCCTGATGGAAGCTGGCAGCCCCTCGGCATCGACCCCGAGACCATCCGCATTCGCGGGGACCGCGACGTCACCGTCTTTGTGCAGGTCACCGCGCACGGCCCCCTGCTCAATCCCATTCTCAAGAACGAAACGCGCCCCATCGCTCTCCGATGGCCCCTCTACGACTCGAGCCAGAATGCATTGCCCATCTACGCCCTCAACACCGCCGCAAACTGGGCCGATTTCTCCGCTGCCCTGGCGCAATGGTGCTGGCCTACCCAGAACGTCGTCTACTCCGACGACCAGGGCCACATCGCGTACCACGCCGTGGGCCGCGTACCGCTCCGCCCCGGAGGCCTGCAGGCCGTCCCCATCGCCGACTCGCGCCACGAGTGGCAGGGTTACATTCCGTTTGACGGTCTGCCCAACGCCTTCGATCCGCCCGCAGGCTTCCTGGCCACAGCCAACGCCCGCGTCACCACTGACAAGTCGCCCTACCCGCTCTCACTCGAGTGGGTTGACCCCTACCGCATCGAGCGCATCTACAAGGCCCTCCAGGGCCGCGACCAGCTCAAGCCCGCCGACATGCTCGCCACGCAGACCGATATTTACAGCGAGGTCGATCAGGAACTTGCCCACCGCTTCGCCTATGCCATTGATCACGCCGACAACGTAGACGATCGCCTGCGCGCCGCGGCTGATCTGATGCGCAGTTGGGATGGGCGCCTCACCACAGACTCCGCTGCAGCCTCAATCGTCACGCAAACGCGGATGGCGCTCCGGCCCATGCTGCTGGAGCCCAGACTCGGCAAGGATGCCGCGCTCTACCGCTGGTCGGAGTCCAACTTCGCCGAGGAAGAAATCATCATGCACGCCTTTCCGGAGTGGCTCCCGCCTGCCTACAAGAGCTGGGACAACCTGCTCGCCGCGGCCGTCCGCAAAGGCATGGAGACGGGCAAGGCGCCCGCCGACGTGAGCCGCTGGACCTACGGTAGCTGGCACGTCGTCGATATCCAGCATCCACTCGCGCCCTTCCTGCCCATCCTCAGCCGCATCGCAGGCGTCGGGCCTCAGCCGCTCAGCGGAGACACCACCACCGTCAAGCAGGTGGGCCGCGACTTTGGCCCATCGCAGCGCTTCACCATGGACTGGAGCAACATCGACGGCTCCACTGAGGACATCGTGCTCGGCGAAAGCGGCAACCCTTACAGCCCCTACTTCCGCGACCAGTGGCAGGACTACTACAACGGCGTCACCTTCGCGCTGCCCTTCACGCCGGCGGCCGTCGCCGCCCAGACGCGGCACACGCTGCGTCTGCTGCCATGACTCCCCTGTCGCCGGCACGCGTGCGCACGCTCGCCGGACCCGCCATCATTCTTGTCGCAGCCCTCATCGCCTCCATGGCGCTCATGATCCGGGGCGCCTCCTGCGGCCACGACTTTGACTTCCATCTCGTCAGCTGGCTCGACGCGCTGCACAGTTGGCGTCAGGGCATCCTCTATCCGCACTGGGCGCCCAGCGCCAACTACGGCGCAGGCGAGCCGCGCTTTGTCTTCTATCCGCCGCTCACCTGGATGGCCGGCGCCCTGCTTCGTGCCCTGCTGCCCTGGAAGGGCGTTCCCGCCGCGCTCACCTTCTTCATGCTCTTCGCCGCGGGTCTGGCCACGCGCGCCCTCGCGCGCCAGATCCTCTCAAGCGCGCCGGCAACATTTGCCGGCTGCGTGGCCATCTTCTCCGGCTACACCCTCTTCACAGCTTACGAGCGTTCCGCATTCGGCGAGCTGACCGGCAGCATCTGGATGCCTTTGCTGCTCCTGCTCCTTCTGCGCGAGTGCGATCTCGCAGCCTGCGGCTGGCGGCGCGCATTCGACGGCTCTGCCACGTTGCTGGCTCTCGTTGTTGCAGGCGCCTGGTTCTCTGACGCGCCGCTCGGCGTGATTGTCTGTTACACCCTCGCCGGCCTCGCCCTTGCGGCGGCCCTCCTGCGCCGCTCGTGGGCGCCCATCCTCCGCGGCTCCGCGGGCATCATCCTCGGGCTCGGCCTCGCTTCGGTTTACATTGTTCCGGCTGACATCGAGCAGCCCTGGGTCGCCATCCACCAGGTTACCGACGACCCCGGCTACCTGATTGAAAACAACTGGCTCTTCTCCCGCCACTCCGGCCCGGATATGCAGTACCACGACGCCGAGCTGCTCAAGGTCTCCGCCATCTCCCTCTCCATGTTCGTCATCGCACTCGCCTGCGCTGCCGTGCTCATCTGGCGCTCCACGCCCGCCACGCGTCGCCGGTGGTGGATTCTGTTCGCGCTCATTCCACTGGCCATTTTCTTTCTCCAGTTGCCCATCTCCCTGCCCGTCTGGAATCTGCTGCCCAAGCTGCGCTACCTGCAGTTCCCCTGGCGCTGGCTCGTGGTCCTTGAAGCACCCATGTCCATCGTTTTTGCCGGGGTTGCATGGCAGCTCAGGCGGCGCTGGCGTCTAGCCTTGCTCATCGCCTGCGGCTGCGCGGCCACCCTGGTCACCGCGACCGCCACATTGGGCCTGGGTTTTTATCAGGACTGCGATGAAGATGATTCCGTTCGCGGCGTCGTCACCACCTATTACGTCGGCGACGGCTTCCAGGGCATGGATGAATATGCCCCACCCGGCGTAGACAACTCCATCGCGCCTCTCAGCCTGCCCATGGCCTGCCTCAGTCCGTCGCCGACCACCGTTCTTGGGCAGGGCTCCGGCGGCGTACCGCCCGAGTGGTCTGCAGACCAGGGCACCTGCCAGGCAACGTACGACGCCGAGCGCCCCACGCGCGAAGCCAGCGAGCATCTGCGCATTCATGCCGCCACGCCCCACGCCGGTTACCTCATCCTCCGTCTGCGCCGCTATCCGGCATGGCAGGTGCGCGTCAATGGCGCACTCCAGCGCGACCTTCCGCAGCGCGACGATGGGCTCATCGCTGTGCCCGTTCCCCAGGGGCCCGTAAATGTCGCCGTGGATTGGACCACGACCTCGGACGTCGTTGCCGGCCGATGGCTCACCGCGCTCTCCTTCGTGCTGCTCGTTTCCCTCTGGCTCGCGGAGCGACGCCGAACCGCGCCTCAGGTATCATAAAAAAGACGATGCAGACCGATGTAAAATCGCTGATCCAGGAAGGCGCGGAACTCACCGACCGCGCGCTGGAGTCACTGCTTCCCGGCACGGACACCGTGCCTGCCTCGATTCATGGCGCCATGCGCCACTCCACCTTTGCCGGCGGCAAGCGACTGCGCCCCGTGCTCGCCATGCAGGCCGCCGTCACCATCGCCGGTTCGATTCCCAGCGGCATTGAGCAGCTCGGCGCCGCGCTGGAAATGCTGCACACCTATTCGCTTATCCACGACGACCTGCCCGCCCTCGACAATGATGACCTGCGCCGCGGCAAGCCCACCTGTCACGTGGCTTTTGGCGAAGCCATCGCCATCCTCGCCGGCGACGCCCTCCAGACCCGTGCCTTCGAGGTGCTGGCCTCGCTTGACGCCCCGCCCGCTGCCACCGTCAAAATCATCGGCCTCATCGCCAACGCCGTAGGCACCGTCGAAGGCATGATCGGCGGCCAGGTCCTCGACATCGAAAGCGAGCACCGCAAGCCCACGCCCGAACTCGTCGACGCCATCCATCGCGCCAAGACCGGCGCACTCATTCGCGTCAGCGTCGTCGCAGGCGGCATCTACGCCGGCGCGAACGACGACGACGTTGGACGGCTCGACACCTTCGGCCGCAAAGCCGGCCTCGCTTTCCAGATTGCCGACGACGTGCTCGATAGGACGCAGGACTCGGCCCACCTGGGCAAGACTCCCGGTAAGGATCTAGCCACCGAAAAGGTCACTTGGCCCGCTGTCTTCGGCATCGAGCAGAGTCGGCGTGATGCCGCCAGTCTCATCGAAGAAGCCTTCGCCGCGCTTGCCCCATATGGCAGCCGCGCCGATGGCCTCAAGTCTGTCGCCCGCTACCTCGTCGAGCGCAAAAATTAGTTCCCCGCCGCAGATGCTCTCCGAACCGGAAATCCTGACTGCCCTGCGCGACTGCTTCGACCCTGAGTTGAAACTCAATGTCGTCGATCTCGGCCTCATCTACGCCATCGCCACCGGCCCCGACCACGACTCGACACCTGCCTGGCCACGCCAGTGGGTCAACGTCACCATGACTCTCGTCACTGCCGTGTCCCCCGCCGGCGGCCTCATCGTCGAGCAGGTTCGCAACCGCCTCGCGGGCATCTCCGATATCAGCCGCATCCGCGTCGACCTCGTCTGGACGCCCGCCTGGTCCGCCGACCGCATCAGTGAGGAAGGCCGCCGTCAACTCGGCCCCGCGTTGTTGCGTCTGCAACAAAAAGGGAGTGCGGCCCCGCACTCCCCTTTTGTGATCTGGCCCGGGAACCTATGACTGCGGAAAAATCAGGAGCCCGCTTTCAAGCAACCTCTCTGTCAACCGGTCCAGCGCCTGCGGCACCTTATAGGAGACTGCTCGAACACTCATCCCCATCAGGGCAGCCGTCTCAACCTGGGTATATTCCTGCAGAATGACTTTGCTCAGTAGCTGCCTGTCCAGCGCACCCAGCCTGTCCAGACATCGCTCCACATCCAGCACAAAGATCACGGCATCTTCAAAGGTCCTGACAGGCCTGCTTGAGACCCACCCTCGACCAACCGGATCTCCCAGGATGGAAGGCGCCCGGCCCACCTGCATGGAGGCATACAAATAACGCCGCAACATGCTCTCTGTGTGTTTCCTGTAGAACGCCAGGCTGGTCGTCAGCCCGCCGCTCGGCTCCGCTTTCGCAGGCGGCTCAGGCGTCTGTTTCGGTTGTGCATGGACCCCGTCGGACCACGCACGTGGAGAGCCTGTTGCGCCCCAGACGACCGGCAATTGGAGTGCGGCGCTCAATGTGCACCTCCAACTGCTTCCGCTGTGGCCCAGGCTGCAACAAACGCCTTGCCCATCGGACGCCCCGGCCGCTTTCGACTCTCAGGCGCGGGAAACTGCCGCAGTGCCTTTTCACACCTGCCGCAGTACACGTTTTCCTGTGCTTGTGCACGATACCAAAGACAACCGCAACTCTCGCAAACCTTCAATTGCACGCACATTTCCATGACGAATTCTCCGGTAATTCCGTTCCCGTCAGCCGTTTTTCTTGCTTGTTTGCGGACGGGGTGGCGAGGACCAGGCGGAGCGGTTCGGGATTCTGTAGTCCCGATGGGGGATTGCGGCCTGCATCCTCATGTTGTATGTCATGCTCATAGCGCGCAGATCGTGGAATTTTCGCGCAAGTCTGCCCTGGACACCTCTATTGAGCGTCTTCGGATGGGATAAGGAAATTCCGCTCTGAATGGAGGCCCAGATGCAGACGTTCACGACAGACCGCGGGGGACACAAATGTCGCCCCTCGCGGTTACATCGCGGAACGCTTCTCCTCGAAAATTCCCGCAAACTCATGCGAGTTAAAGTAAGGCCAATCTAGAAGCACACACCCGTTGCGTCAATGAATGCCGGTTCATCTAATCCCCAGTCTCTCTTGAGCACTGACAGACCTTCAGAAAAGAAGGCACTTTTATAGATAGTCCTTTGCTCAAAGAACACAGGAGCTCTTCGTCTCCCTGACTGGCGGCGGATTTTCCACAAATGAACTTTACCCAGATGCACGAGCGGCTCCGCCTGGAGATGCTTCGCAGAATCCAGAGAGGTTCGCTCAGCCTCTCTTTGCTCGCCCGTCAGACCGGCTTCGGACAATCCCACTTGTCCAATTTTCTCCATTGCCGTCGCCAGCTCTCTCTGGAGGCGATGGACAGGATCCTGGCCTCGCAGCATATTACGGTCTCTGATCTGCTGCCCGCGCAGCCTCCGGCGCACCCTTCACCGGGCGGTGAAGGAATGAGCCAGGTCCCCATCGTGTCGCACGCCATGGCCCTCTTTGAGCCCTATATGCGCCCCGCGGCCGTACAGTCCGTCTTCCACCTGCCCGACAATACGCTGAAGTCATGGCGCACCCGCGCGGCCGCCTCGCGTCGCCATTGGGAGCGCTTGGTTGCCGTGCGGATTCCCGCGCTCGACGCTCAACCCATGGAGCCGCTCGTCCTGCCCGATGCGCTCGTGGTCATTGACCGGCATTACAACTCGCTCACACAGTATCGGTCTGACCGGCCCACCCTCTATGCCCTTCGCAAAGGTGCGCACCTCACCCTCCGCTACGTGGACTTCCTCTCTTCACGCCTCGTCCTGCGCCCCCATAACGTGACCTTCCCCATCGATCTGATCGAGATCGAGGGCGAGAGCACTCCCAACGACTACATTGCCGGACGCGTCGCGCTCATCCTCAACGATTCCTGAAGCCACTTCCGTCACAGCTACGAGCCCTGGTCTGACTCTGCCGGATTGGCAAAGCGCGTGTACTTGGAAATAAAGTTCAGAATCACGGTGTCCGTCGGACCGTTGCGCTGCTTGGCGATAATAATCTCCGACTTCGCCCTGTCCGCCTCAGACATCTCCTCCGTGCGGTTGTAATACGCCTCGCGATGGATGAACGCCACCACATCGGCGTCCTGTTCAATTGATCCCGATTCGCGCAGGTCGCTCAGCATGGGCCGCTTGTCGTCGCCGCGCCGCTCGCTTGCACGCGAAAGCTGCGACAGCGCCATCACCGGTACGTCCAGTTCCTTGGCCAGCGCCTTCAACCCTCGCGAAATGGCCGAGACCTCCTGCGTGCGGTTCTCATACCGCTTGCCGCCCGCTGAAGGCAGCGTCGCAGACATCAGTTGCAGATAGTCCACCACAATCAGGTCCAGCACCCCAGCGTTCTGTTTCAGGCGTCGCGCCTTGGCCCGCATCTCCGCCAGTGAAATCCCCGCCGTGTCGTCGATGAAAAGCCGCGTCTCCACCAGTTGCCCCAGCGCATTCTGCAGCCTCTCGTGATCTTCCCGGCCCAGAAAGCCCGTCTGAAGCTTGCGCTGGTCCACCCACGCCTGCGACGCCAACATGCGGCGCAGCAGCGACTCCTTGCTCATTTCCAGGCTGAAGACCGCCACCACCGCGTTGTGATTCACCGCCGCGTTCTGCGCCATGTTGATGGCAAACGCCGTCTTGCCCATCGACGGTCGTGCCGCCAGAATAATCAGCTCGCCCTTCTGCAGGCCGCTGGTCAGCCGGTCCAGCTCGATAAAGTCCGTGGCCAGCCCCGTCACCTCGCGGCTCTGCTTGTAGAGGTTGTCAATCGAGCCAAACGAATTCGCGACAATCTGGTCCAGCTGCTGCAGCCCGCGAACAATCCCCTTCTCGCTCACCTCCAGCAACTGGCTTTCAGCCGCGCCCAGCACGTCCAGCGCCGGCTCGCTCTGGTCCGCCGCCCGCGCAATCGCCGCCGAGCAGATCGCCATCAGCCGCCGCAGCAGGCTCTTGTCCTTGACGATCCGGATGTACTCCTCGATCACCGGACGCAGCGGCAAACCCTCGGTCAGGGAGGCCAGATACGCCACGCCGCCCACGGATTCAATCTCCTTATTGCGTGCCAGTTCCTCTGCGAGCGTCACAATGTCTACCGAGCGCTGCGAGGTCAGCAACTCGGTCATGCGCTGGTAAATGCGCTGATGCGAGTCCAGCGAAAAGTCATCCGTCTCCAGCCGCTCGGCTGCCTCCGCGTGCGCCGCGTTATCCAGCAGAATCGCGCCAAGAATCGTCTTTTCTGCGTCAAGATTCGCCGGCAGCCCGGCGTCGAGAGTCAGGTTGGGGATGGTGGCCATACTTCTGAGTGTAGGCCGACACAGTGCGGGTCTTGCCTTGTGGATTGCCGCGCGAAAATGTGGGAATCAGGCATGGGCGCTGATGCAGTCCGGCGCAACCGGAGCAGGGCTAGCCGCCTGGTAGCAGGCGCTTGAGAAATGCATCCAGTTCCTGCTTATTTGCTCCAGGCGCCATCGTGTGGTGTGCCCGGCGCCCCTCAGCAGATGTGGCCGGATGGAACTTCACCCCCACTCCATCCGGACCCCAGCGGATCACCACGGCCTGCACAACGATCTGCTCCCCAGGGCTTTCGCCATCTATGCCGGTTCTCTGCAATGTCATTAGAATCACGGTTCCAAGCGCAGAGCGTTCTTCGGTGAGCAGATAGCATCCGGTACCGCTCACGTCTCCGACGTGGTAGGCCACCGGTCCGTTGTTCATCCCGTGGTAGGCCACCAGCCCCGGAAGCGGGTACCGGCGCATCCTCTGGCGATCCGCAGGACTCTGCCTTAGCCACTGCAGCAGGCGCGCCACGCGGGAGTCTCGAGGCCGCTCCGGAGCTTGAGCACCGCTGCCTTTTAATTGCCGAATCGCAGATCGCAATTGTCCGGCACGGTCATCGCTATGGGATGGAGTGTGCGCGGTCTCCCCATTCGCTCCCCAGCTGCGGCGACGGCCGCCCGGAAGAGCCCCAACCAGGCGATTGATCTCTTCCTGCGATGCGATCACCAGCGCATCGCCCGGCTCAACCTGCGAGGCAAAGACAGTGTGCGCCGGCAACACCAGCGCGCTTGTCACCCTGGGGTTCAGGCTTCGCTCTTGCGGGCGAGGATACGAGTCCACCTCCTGCACCACCCGATTGTCATCGTCCAGATAGACCAGGTCCAAGGGCGGAACGCCGGGCACCTGGGGAATTCCTCGATAATGCCTCATCCAGAGGCCCGATCCATCCCTCATGGCAAGGCGCTCTACAACCCTTTTCAACGGCTCCTTGGTCGTCTCGACGGGGCAGACCGCAAGCCGAAGAAGGCTATCCTGCGATCGGTTATACACCCGGAGTCTTTCAGGTTCCATGGCCCTGCAATCCTTCCCTTCCGGCCCGAACTGCCGGGCTGCGACCAACCGCAAAGCAATGGTCCTATCTAGTTTTTAGTGGGACGGATCGGGATTGTCTATGACACCTTCGTACCCGCTATGTGGAAAAATACTGCCGGCGCGTGACCATCTTTGATCGCTCATCAAAGCCCTTGCGGCGCCTATCGCCGGCAGAAAATCGAGCGGCGATTTGACGCGGCACCGGAACTATGCGGAGCATGTTACTGGGAGATCACCATGCTCGACGTGCTCCCAACCGTCACCGACGCGTTCCGCCAGAATGGAATGTTCAGGGAAAAGGGATAGGTCACAGTCACTTGCACCTCATTGCCGGGCAAATTGCAGGCAACAGTCGAACTGGGGGTGCAGGTCGACCAGGAAACGGGCGTCTTGGACGCTGTCAGCCAGCTTGCCGTGACCGTCAGGTTGCTGGCGTTGATGCCGGGATAGGGAATGCTCTGCAAATACGTCTGGATATCCGTCTGGCCGGCATTGCAGTGATCCAGGCCCGGCGTATTGGCGCTGCAAGCCGCGCCGCGCACAATCGCCCATCGTGAGCCCTCACGCGCAGCATCGGAAACATAATTGTAGGTGTACATTGCCAGCCCGACCTCAATGATGCCGATAAGCACCATCAGGAAGAGAGAAATGCCGATCGCCATCTCGACGATCGTATTCCCATCGTCTCGTCGAGCGACCTTCCCGGTCCCCTGCAACCATTGGATCCGCGGCAAGCCGGTCCTCTTGTCTTGCATCGTGCTCCTCATTCGATCAACACCGTTTGCTGGTCTCTTCCGGTCAGCGTGAACGTTGTTCCCAAGCCCGCAAGATGGAAAAAAGGATCGAAGCTCGTTGTCGTCACGACCGTCAGGATGTTCACTACCGTTGCTGTGGAACTGGCACAGACCAGCGGCGACCCGGATGGCGTTGTGCCGTCGGAACAGGTGAAAGTCAGGGTCGGCGTGGTGCTGCTCAACGTGATATTCGCAGCGTCGTTCGCAGCGGCATTCTGAATTCCCGTTGTGTCATTGGCGTGGAAGACGCTCCGCGAGCCATACTGAGCTCCGGCGTGTGCCGCGTTGGAAACTTCAATAGCCGCATACGCGACACGCGCCAGTTCCACTGTCCCGAGCAGCATCAGCACAAGCACGGGCAAGATCAGGCCAAGTTCGGTCAGAGCCTGCCCTGACTCGCTTCTCCAGTCTCTGCAGGGATGCACGCCAGGTTTCTGCTTGCGGATTGTCATGCCCGATCTCCTCATTACTCGACCAGAAGGATCTGCCGAAGCGGCGTGGTGTAGGGATTCGCGGCGTTGTAACTAGGCAGCGTCAAACTCGAAGCTTTGATCTTCTCGGTATTCGCTACAAGCCCCGTTGCGGTCACTCCTCCACCGTTGTCCTGTAAATACACCAGTGCACTGGGCGCGTAGATGAAGCCATCCAGCACCTCATTGTTGCTGCCGAACTGGACCTGCAATACGGACGTCGTATTGGTCGCCGGCAACATGATGGCGATTCCATCGGTGGGTCCAGCGGAAGTCGGCGCATAGATGCTGAGGTTGGAATCTGAGAGCTGATTGAGCGTCCCCTGCAGGATCTCCATGGTCGCGCCCAATGTATCGTAAAATAGGTTGGTCGCTGGATCGTACTGGCTTGAACCGAGAGTCACGGTCGCTGAAGTTCCCACCGTGACGCCGTTCTCAAAAACGTAGACCGTGCCGCCCGACGACCCCGGAAGCAAGAGGCCATTGGCAAGGTTGACATTCGTTGCGCTGAAGCAGACAACCCCTTTGACCGCCGGAGGAATGACCGTGGTGGCCGTGACGGTGGATGCCGTGACGGTATTGCCGCCGCTGCAGGAAGCAGCGGTAGGAGCCGATTGGACCTGCGTTGCGAAGGGATCTGCCTGGATTCCGACCACCCCCGTCGTCACACCCGTTGGGCTTGTATTGCCGGATGCACCGCCCGCGGTGGCGATAAAGTTCGCATCGACGGTGCCGCCGTTCCCCGTGACCTTTATCGCACTCGGGTCTATCGAGGCCACATAGGTTCCGCAGGCCGGCTGCATGATGCCGTTGACTGTGCCGCCTGAGATCAAATAAGCCCCCTGGAGATCAAGTGCGTCGGGTGCCGTCGGGTTCGTGACAAAGTTGCACGCTTTGCTCGCCGCAGGACTACCCGCCACAGCCCTTGCCACAATATTCACCGACTTGAAACCGAAGAGGCTCATGAAATAAGTCGGATTCGGCTGCGTGACAATCGCCTCCGCAAAGCTGGTGTAAGCCGTGTTAGGACCACTTTGCGGTGGCATATTCACAACAACCGTGGCGCCCTTTGTCCCGTCGGTGATGCCGTTGCTCGACGACGCGCTCTTGCCGACTGCCTGCGCCGTGCTCACCGACATATTGTAGTAATAGTTGAGCGCCGCCGCCGTTGCCGCCGCGTCCGCCGCGATCTGAGCGTTTCGCCTTGCGCGAAACAGCAGGCTCACATCCAGCGCCATCGCCATAAACCCGGCAAGCAGCGTGATACTCAGCGCCGTCATCACAAGCATCTGACCGCTCTCATCTCGTATGATCTTCATGGTTGTTCCTCGCCTGGCCCGCCGGCCGATTCGCTATCGTTCGAAACCGCCCTATGCCACTTGCACCTCGGGGTTCAGCCCATGGTCCCATTGGGATATCGTCGCTGCAATAAGGAATACCCCTTCCCGGTCTACAGATTCCACTCCACCTGCGCCCTCGCAGGCAATAGCACGAAATGGGAACCCCTCGACGGCCCGCGCCTTGCACCGGTAATCCGCCTCACCAGAGCTTGCCCGCTCGAAGTAGCTTTCAAATCTAGAAGATCCAGACCTGCTACTGCCCTGCCTCTCCGAGCCAGACCATCTCTGCAAATCAGGCGGAACGGGCCGGGGAATCGGGAGCTGGCCCCAACACTATACCGTCTGCAATTTTCAAATGGCTCAAAAAAATGCGCCGTGCATACAACTTTCAGGGTACTTGAGTACTCTTCTGGACGGTACGAGAGATCATCGTATGGGCCTGGTGCGTACCTACTTTACAATCGCTGCACCTTCTGCAGCGCTCTCTGCCAGATCGCGCCTCACCGGCGCCAGCGCAGCACCGGCTTCCGCGCCGCATGGACCTCGTCCAACCGCGACACCCGCGTAGAGTGCGGCGCCGACTTCACCAGCTCCGGCGTCTCCTCCACTTCCTGCGCAATCGCCCGCATCGCCTCGATAAACAGGTCCAGTTCTTCCAGCGATTCGCTTTCGGTGGGCTCAATCATCAACGCACCATGCACAATCATCGGGAAGCTGACCGTGTACGGATGGAAGCCGTAATCGATCAGCCGCTTGGCGATATCGCCCGTCTTGACGCCCCTGGCCGCCTGCCTCTTATCGGAAAACACCACCTCGTGCATCGACGGTGTCTTGTACGGCAGCTCATACACATCTTCCAGCTTCTTGCGAATGTAGTTGGCATTCAGCACCGCGTCCTCGGTCGTCTGGCGCAGCCCATCCGGCCCGTTGGCCAGGATGTAGGCCAGTGCGCGAATGAACATCCCCGTGTTGCCATAGAACGCCCGCACCCGGCCCACCGACTGCGGCCGGTCATAATTCCAGGACTTTGTCCCGCTCTCGTTCTGCCCCAGCACCGGAGTGGGCAGGAACGGCTCAAGGAACTGCTTGCACGCCACCGGCCCTGAACCCGGCCCGCCGCCGCCGTGCGGAGTCGAAAAGGTCTTGTGCAGGTTCAGGTGCATGACGTCCACGCCAAAGTCGCCCGGCCGGGTCTTGCCCACCAGCGCGTTCATGTTGGCCCCGTCCATATAGAGCAGCGCGCCCTTGGCATGAAGAATATCGGCAATCTTGTGGATCTGGCTCTCGAAAACCCCAATCGTCGAAGGGTTGGTCAGCATCAGTGCCGCCGTCTCCCCATCCACCTGCCGCTCCAGTGCCTCCAGGTCAATCCCGCCCTCGGCGTTCGACTTCAGATTCTCCACCTCATACCCGCAGATGGCCGCCGTCGCCGGATTCGTTCCATGCGCCGAATCCGGAATCAGAATCTTCTTCCGCGCGTTGCCCTGCGACTCATGCCACGCCCGCACCAGAAGAATCCCGGTAAACTCACCATGTGCGCCCGCTGCCGGCTGCAGCGTAATCGCATCCATCCCGGTGATCTCGATCAGGCTCCGCTGCAGCAGGTCAATCACTTCCAGAATCCCCTGTGCAAGCGCGTCAGGCCGGTAAGGATGCGCCTCCGCCAGCCCCTCAATCCGGGCTACAAGCTCGTTCACCCGCGGGTTGTACTTCATCGTGCAGGACCCCAGCGGATACATCCCCAGATCAATCGCGTAGTTCCAGGTCGAAAGCCTCGTGAAGTGCCGGATGATCTCGATCTCGCTCAACTCCGGCAGCTCCGCGCCCTGCCCGCGCCACACCTCTCCAAGCAACCCGGCAGGATCGACCGCCGGCACATCCAGCGGCGGCAGCTTGTACGCCTTCTTCCCCGGTGACGACTTCTCAAACACCAGCCCTTCATTCTGCGACTGGTGCGAACGAACCTTGCCTGTGGTGCGGCGTGCAGCGTCGGTTTGCGGATTCACCACATCAGTTGCCATTCCTACGCCTCCACCGGACTTGCGGCCAGCACCTTCGCCGCATGGTCAATCGTCTCGCGCGGCATCACTTCCGTCGCGCACCACAGCGTCGCATTCTTCAGCTCGGGATACCACCGGCTCAAATCAATCCCGCCCACAATCTTCTCGTCCAGCAGCCGCTGGCTCCACGCCGCCGGCGCTTCATCCGTCTGCAGCACAAATTCATGGAACCGCGGCGCGCCCGTAAACAATAGCTTCGCACCCACCTGTGCGCCAAGGGTCTTCGCCGCGTAGTCGGCCTTGGCCAGGTTGTGCTCGGACAGCTCGCGCATCCCTTCCTTCCCATACACGGTCAGAAAGATCGTCGCCATCAGCGCCACCAGTGCCTGATTGGTGCAGATATTCGAGGTCGCCTTCTCGCGGCGTATATGCTGTTCCCGCGTCGAAAGAGTTAAAACGAACCCACGGTTCCCGTCCTTGTCCACCGTCTGGCCCGCCAGCCGTCCCGGCATCTGTCGCAGATATTGCTCCTTGGTCGCAAGCACCCCGCAGAACGGCCCCCCATAGCTCAGCGCCACGCCGAACGACTGCGCCTCCATGCTCACAATATCCGCCTCCACCGGCGGCCGCATCACACCCAGGCTCACCGCTTCGGCAATCGACACAATCAAAAGCGCACCCTTCTTGTGAGCAATCTCCGCAATAGCGGGAATGTCTTCAATCACACCAAAGAAGTTAGGGCTCTGCACCAGCACGCAGGCTGTCTCGTCCGTCACCGCGGCTTCCAATGCCTCCAGGTCCACGCGTCCCGTCTTTGCGTCGTAACCCACCAGAGCCGATGCCATCTCCCGGTGGCGAAGATACGTGTCCAGCACCTCGCGGTACTCCGGATGCACGGTCGCAGCCGCCACAGCCCTGTGCCGTCCTGTTACGCGCATCGCCATCAGCACGGCCTCGGCCGCGCCCGTCGAGCCGTCGTACATGCTGGCGTTGGCCACATCCATTCCCGTCAACTCGGCAATCATCGTCTGGAACTCGAAGATCGCCTGCAGCGTCCCCTGCGTCATCTCCGCCTGGTACGGCGTATAACTCGTCAAAAACTCGCCGCGCTGCACCAGTGAATCGATAATCACTGGCCGGTAATGCCGATACGCGCCCGCGCCCAGAAAGCTCGCATAGTCGGTGGCGTCCTTTTGCCCCGCTGCCTTGAAGTAGCTGATGATCTCGCTCTCCGCCTGCTGACGCGGCACGTCCAGATCGCGCGTGAGCCGGTATTCGGCAGGAATCACAGCAAACAAATCGTCAATCGAGCGCGCACCAATTTCGGCGAGCATCTGCTCCCGTTCGGCAGGCGACTTAGGTAAGTAGCGCATCGCTTGTTTCAAGCTCCCGGCTTCCAGCTTTCCGCTCGAAACCTGTGCGGCGGGACGATTCGCAGCCCGCCCGGTGGAACCTCTGTTGGATTCGATACTGCGTCCGCTCCCAGGAGGATGAACCTGGGAACGGCGTCCGAAAGCCAGTAGCTAGCTTCCCGTCTCTTCCGACACAAACGCCTCATAGGCCGCCGCGTCCAGCAGTTTTTCCCACTCCGACGGGTCGCTCAACGCCACCTTGATAATCCAGGTCTCGTGCGGAGCCTCGTTGATCTTGTCCGGCGCGGTCTTCAACTCTTCGTTCACCGCCGTCACCGTCCCGGTCACGGGGGAATAAAGGTCGCTCACCGCCTTCACGCTCTCAACGGAGCCGAAAGTCTGACTCGCCGTCACCGCGTCGCCCACCTTGGGCGCGTCCACGTACACAATGTCGCCCAGTGAGTTCTGTGCGTAATCTGTAATACCGATGGTGCCGGTCGTGCCGTCCAGCACAATCCACTCATGCTCTTTGGTGTAGCGATAATTCGTGGGATAAGCCATTGCCGGAGTCTTCTCCTCGGGTTGAAAGATAGCGAAACCTTAGT
>JAKBHH010000125.1 GCA_021836865.1 Acidobacteriota bacterium | reverse complement strand
TGGTGCCGAAGAAGGGACTCGAACCCCCACACCCTTGCGAGTACGTGGACCTGAACCACGCGCGTCTGCCAATTCCGCCACTTCGGCACGGGACACAGATCTGGGATGGACTGCATCCCCCAGACCGGCAGCATCTCTGAGTCTCGCAAATGCGATTGGATGTGTCAAATTCCACCCGTTTCCACCGCAAGATGAGCCTGAGGGCTGAGGTTGATCTCACTGCAGAATGCGCTCGGCAGCCGCAGGAGGAAGCCGCTCCAGCATGGCTGTCAGCCCGCTCCGCCGAATCGTTCTGTTACCCATCGCAAAGCCTCTTCGGGAGTCGTGACGGCCCCCTCAAGTTGCGCGTCCTCCACAGCGTGCAGCATCTCCTTGAATTGCGGGCCCGGCCGGTAACCGGCGGCGATCAGTTCACGGCCGGTTAGGAGCGGTGCGGGCCTCACTTCTTCCTCCGGCATCGCCTCATAGCGCTCGCGGACGAACCTCCAGTGGTCCAGATTGCCGCTGGCCGCCATGCAGTCCATCTTGTGCAGGGCCAGATGCTGGTCAAAACTCTCCAGACGGAAGAACCGCTTCAGCGTGGAGGCCTTCATGCGCCCCGCATCGGCAAAGCGCATATGGTGCTGGATGAGCGCGAGAATCTGGCGCGTCTCGTCGTTCGAGAAGCGAAAGCGGCGGCAGATTTCCGTGCCAATGGCCATGCCCACCTCGACGTGTCCGTCGAAGCGGATGCGCTCGACAACGCGAAAGGTCGGCGGCTTGCCCACATCGTGCAGCAGCGCGCCCCATGCCAGCGTAAGCGGGCAGCCGGGTTCCAGTTGTTCCAGCAGCAGGAGCGTATGCACCCAGACATCGCCTTCGGGATGGAACTGCGGCGGCTGTGCCACACCCTTCATGCGCGAGACCTCCGGCAGCACCTGAACCAGCAGATCGGTATCGTCCAGCAGTTCAAAAGCGCGCCGCGCGCGGCCTTCGGTGAGCATCTTGCTCAGCTCGTCGCGCACGCGCTCACGGCTGACGGCGTGGATGCGATGGGCGAGGTGGCGCATGGCGGCGTGGGTGGCGGGCTCGATGCTGAAGCCGAAGCGTGCGGCAAAGCGCACCGCGCGCAGCAGGCGCAAATGATCCTCTTCAAAGCGGCGCTCCGGGCGGCCGATGGCGCGTACGATGCCTGCGCGAAGGTCGGCGACGCCGCCCACGTGGTCAATCACGTCTGCCTGGAGTTGCTCCGGGTCGGCAAGGAGCTGCTCCAAAGGCCCGCCTCCGCGCAGTGGATCGAGCAGCAGGCCGTTGATGGTGAAGTCGCGGCGCTCGACATCCTCTTCGGCGCTGAGGGTGTAGCGCACCTCGTCGGGGCGGCGCCCGTCGGAGTAGGCGCCGTCGGAGCGGAATGTCGCGACCTCAGTTGGCTTGTGGCTGGCGGCTTCGGGCTGGCCGGGCTCGGCTTCGTGGGCCACGAGCACGACGCCGAAGTGAGCGCCGACCGCGAAGGTGCGCGGGAACATGTCGAGGACGACTTCCGGTCGGGCGCTGGTGGCGATGTCGTAGTCCTCGGGCTCGCGGCCGAGGAGCAGATCGCGCACGCAGCCGCCGGCGAGGTAGGCCTCATAGCCCGCTGCGCGCAGCGTGGCAAGGATGTGGCAGGCGCCGTCGAATTGGGGCGTAACCGGAAGCATGGCTGCCTCCATTCTCGCCCAATCCGGCGCGCAGCGGCCGACTGCCGTGGGCCAGTTTGAACCCACAGTCTCCGTATAGTCGACAACGCCCGGAACCCGCAAAGCACCCCGAGTCGGGGCGGGAAACGCGACTCAGGCTCCCACGAATCGAGCATTCCCGACTACGGGAGCAAAACACCGCTGCTGTTTGCCTTGGAGGCTTCGCTTCTGTTGACATCCGACCCAAACAGTGGGACACTTAGGTCGGATGACGACCCCAAGGAATGCCGACGACCGAATCGCCCTGCTACAGGGCACGCTGGACCTGCTGATTCTGAAGACGCTTGTGCTTGGACCATGCCATGGCCAGGGCGTGGCGCGCTCGATTCAGCGCCAGTCGGAAGAGGTCTTCTTTGTCGACCATGGCTCACTCTACCTGGCACTGCAACGGCTTGAAGACAAAAAATGGATCAGCGCGAGATGGGGCGTGAGTGAAAACAACCGCAAAGCGCGGTTCTACTCGCTGACGGCGAAAGGCCGCGAGCAGCTTGTGGAGAAGACGAGCGAGTGGGAGCGGCTCACCAGGGCGATGGGATTGATACTGGGCGGAAGCACGCAACCGAGTGGCGAGGAGGCTTGAGGCATGTTCAGACGCAAGCGGAGCACAGAGGATTTCGCCGAGGAGATCAAGGCGCATCTCGATCTCGAAGCCGACGAGCTCAGGGGCGAGGGTTTGAACGAAGAGGAGGCGCACCGGAACGCGAGGGTCGCGTTCGGCAGCGTGCCCGCGACCCAGGAACGCTTCCATAGGAGAAGCCGCCTTCTCTGGTTCGAGAATCTCATGAGGGATCTCATTTTCACGGTGCGCCAGATCGTCAAGAATCCAGCCTTCGCCGCAGTCGTCATCCTCACGCTCGCTCTCGGCATCGGCGCGTCTACTTCGATTTTCTCGGTGGCCGACGCGGTGCTGCTTCGTCCCCTCCCTTATCCGAATCCCCAGCAGCTTGTGCGCGTCTGGGAACAATTGCCCAATGGACACCGGCCGAACCTGGCCGAGTCCAATTTCGAGGACTTCTTCACGCAGAACAACACGTTCGCCAGCCTGGCCGCCTATGACTACGGAGTCGCCTCCGTTTCCGGGGGCAGCGAACCGGCCCGCGTGAACGTCGCCGCGGTTTCCAGCGGCTTTTTCCCGACGCTTGGCGTCCAGCCGTTGCGCGGTCGCCTCTTTGCAGCGGACGAGCTGCGCCCCAAGGGCACGCCGGCCATCATCGTCAGTTATGGGTACTGGCAGCGTTACCTCGGTGGCACTGCCGATCTCTCCAAATTTCACTTGGACCTGGAGGCAGGCTCCTACCCCGTCGTCGGCGTAATGCCACCCAGTTTTGATTTTCCCTCCGATGTGGCTGCATGGATTCCGCGCGAACTCGACCCGCCAACTCCCAGCCGCTCAGCTCACAACTGGCGGGTTGTTGGCCGTGTGCGAGATGGCGTCACCGTCGTTCAGGCGCGCGCGAATCTCAGCGCGATCGCTCGCCGCATCCGGCGCCAATACGGCACCCAGGTGGACCTAAGCGACGCAGCCGTCGTACCGCTCGCTGACGCCATCGTGGGCGATGTGCGAACCGCTCTCCTCACCCTTTTGGGAGCCGTCGGTCTCTTGCTTCTGGTAGCCTGCGCCAATGTTGCCGGATTGCTCGTGGCGCATACCGCCGCCCACCGCAAAGAACTTGCCATCCGTACGGCTCTCGGCGCCGGGCGCGGTCGCCTGATCCAGCAGTTCCTTGCCGAGTCGTTTGTGCTTACGTTTGCAGCAGGGATATTGGGTGTTTTGATTGCTGCCGCCGGTGTCAGGATTCTTCCCGCCATTCTTCCTGCAAACCTGCCACGCCAGGAAGGAATCGCGATCAACTTCGCGGTTCTCCTCTTCGCTCTGGCCGCAACTGCGGCGGTTGCCATTGCGCTTGGACTCTTTGCTGCCTGGCGCACCGGCAGCAGCGATCTGCAACATGCACTCGGCACCGGGGCCCGCAGTCACACAGGTTCAATCGCCAGTGAGCGATTGCGCAGCCTTTTGGTCATCGGCGAGATGGCGACGACCTTGGTCATTCTGGTGGGAGCCGGCCTACTCGGCCGCAGCTTCCTGCGGCTCGTTTCTAGGAGTCCTGGCTTTCGCCAGGAAAACCTGATCACCATGGAATTTTCGCTTCCCCTTCCGCTAGGACAGGAAGGCATGGACCAGTCAGCGACTGCGCGGCAAATCCGCCTCCTTGACGGCATCGTGGCCCGCCTCCGAACCATTCCGGGCGCCGCAAGCGTTGGTTTGGCGGGTGCGCTGCCCGTCGCGGCCGGCGACAATCTCGCAGATGGGCTTTTCCTCATCATCAATGGCCAAAAGCCGCCCGCGAATTTCGACGAATTTGGCCGGATTGGCCAGAATCGCTCGCAAACCGGGCTCGCTGAGTATGCTGTCGCGAGTGAGGAGTATTTCCGTACGCTGGGGGTTCCTCTTATTCGTGGGCGGATGTTCGGCGAGCAGGATGATATGAATTCCCCGCATGTTGCCATGATCAGTGAATCTTTGGCTCGCAATCGCTGGCCCAATCAGGATCCCATTGGTCAAGTGATCGAATTCGGCAACATGGACGGAAACTTGAAGCCTCTCACCATCATTGGCATTGTCGGCGATGTCCGAGCGCGCGGCCTGGACCTGCCGCCGAGTCCGATCATCTATGTTGACTACCGCCAGCGCGGAATGAACGCCAATTCAACGCCTACCATCGTCATGCGGAGCACGGCGTCGGCAGGCGAGATTGCTTCTGTCGCACGTGGTATCTTTCACGAGCTTGCCCCGGATGTCCCCGTCAAGTTCTCCACTTTCGCGGAGGATATGGGCGGTTGGCTCGCCGATCGCCGTTTTCTGCTTCTTCTTGTGGGACTATTCGCTTGCATTGCCCTCATTCTTGCCGGAGTTGGCCTTTACGGGGTCGTGGCCTTTTTCGTCGCACAGCGCACACAGGAAATCGGCGTTCGCCTAGCGATCGGCGCCCAGCGCAGTGATGTTCTACGTCTGGTAATGGGAGAAGGAGCACGCCTGGCCGCAATCGGAGTGGCAGTCGGCATTTGCGCTTCGCTTGCGATCACCCGTCTCATGTCCTCGCTCTTTTTTGGCATCAGCGCCACTGACCCGTTGACCTTTGCCGGCGTCGCGCTTCTTCTTTCTCTAATCGCGCTCGCCGCGTCGTACATTCCTGCTCGCCGCGCCATGCGCATCGATCCAATAAATGCGTTGCGCTACGAATAATTCTCATTCATTTACGCTAGGTCTCCCATGAACACGCAATCGGACGTGTCCTCACCACGCGGGAATCACTAGAAGGTGGGGTCTCTATTTTCGCTGGATCGCCGAAGCGCGAATCCACACCCTGGAGGCAATTCCAGGGGTTATGGGCGAGTCACCGGCTATTCGGAAACTGTGGATTCATACTGACCCATTTCTGAGTCGGCCCGCCAGCACGACCTCCCGCTAGACTGGCCGCTACACTTGAAAGATGGGCAATGGCCTCATCCTCGGCATTGAGAGCTCGTGCGACGAGACGGCGGCGGCGGTGGTGGAGCGCGGGGCGCGCACGCTGTCGTCCGTCGTCGCCTCGCAGATTGCGACCCATGCGCGCTATGGCGGCGTGGTGCCGGAGCTGGCCAGCCGTGAGCACCTGCGGGCGATTGTGCCGGTGGTGCGGGCGGCGCTGGCCGAGGCGGGCGTGACGCTGGAAGATCTCGATGCCATTGCCGTGACGAGCGGACCGGGGCTGGCTGGCGCGCTGCTGGTGGGGATTACCTACGCGAAGGCGCTGGCGTATGCGCAGGGGCTGCCGCTGGTGGCGGTGAATCACCTGGAGGGGCATATCCACGCGGTGCTCCTGAATCTGCGGGCAACCGCGAACGATGCGCTGGACGCGCCGTCCCTGGCGCTGGTAGTTTCCGGCGGGCACACGCACCTGTATCTGGCGGAGCCGGTGAGCGGGACGTGGCGCTACCGGCTGGTCGGCCGCACGCTGGACGATGCGGCCGGCGAGGCCTATGACAAAGTTGCCAAGCTCTTGGGTCTGGGCTATCCCGGCGGGCCCTGGATCGACGCTCTGGCGCGCTTCGGCAATCCGCACGCCGTTCCCTTCTCCTTTGCGCAGATCAAGACCAAGGCGCACCTGGGCGGCAAGGTGCCCAGAACAAAAGCTGCAACCACTGCGCCCATCGCGGAGCTCGACCCGCACTTTCTCTTCTCCTTTTCCGGCATTAAAACGGCGGTGCTGCGGTATGTGGAGCTGCACGGGATGCGCGAGGCTGCCAGGGCGCGCGTACCCCGGATGCTGGCCATGGGTCGGACTCCAGCGACGCACGAAGAGGCGCTGGCGCTGTGTCCGCAGCCGGTGCTGGACCTGATTGCGAGCTTCCAGCACGCAGTGGTGGGCGACCTGATGAAGAAGACCTTTGCCGCGGCCGAGGCCCTGGGCGCGGCGCGGATTCTGGTGACGGGCGGCGTGGCTGCGAACCGCGAGCTGCGGGAGCGCTTCACGGCCGAGGCAGAGCGGCGCGGGCTGGCGATTGCGTTCCCGACGCGGGCGCTCTCCACCGACAATGCGGCGATGATTGCGGCGGCGGCGTGGCCGCGGTTTGCGGCAGGCGAGTTTGCTCCCGCGAGCCTCACCGCCGACCCCTCTCTCGCGCTTGGCCGGTAACCGGCCGGGATGGCCGTGCTCGCCATCTCGCCCCTGGCAGCGCGTAATTTTATCCCGGATCTCAAAGTCCCACTACGCACTTTTTACCTATTCGGAAAAAAATTCACGGCCCTTTCGAAACCCGCCGCACCTCAAAATAGAACCTATCTTGTTACTAGAAAAACACTTGCTTTGCTTCCCAATTGCGGCCATTTAGTTGCTTAATAGTCACCAGCGCTAGGGCTCAATTACATGGGGAGTTAATACTGGGCGTTTTCCTCGCGCCGCCGATAACGTCTTTGGGGGAAGGAATCAGCATGGCGACACAGGTACTCGGCAATCAGAAGATGGACGCGCTGGAGACCCCGGCTTTCTCGGGCTTGCTGGCGCAAATGCTGGACAGTTACACATCAGAGACCGAACCGCAGTTCCGCGAGGGCGACGGCCTCTATTTCTCCTGCGGCAAGGCCCTGCGTGGCGCCAGAGGATTCCTGATTGCGATGGGCCTCGAAGGCGCAGTGCTCCTCTCCGCCTATGGCGTTTGGCAGTTCTTCCGTCTTCATCGATAGTGCCTTGACCCTCCCCCTTCGCCTGCCGCTTCCATCGGTAGCCCTGCAGGCCTCTGCCATCCCTGCGTCCCAGATCTGCTTCCCGCTGCGCCAGCAATCCCGCCCGCACGCCTCATCCGGTACACTGCTCCCAATCCATATCGCCCCATGAGGAAGCCTGCGGATGTCCCAGCTCTATGTCGTTGTTCTGGCGGTCATTGTCGTCACGCTGCTGGCCGTCGCGCTGTTCCGCGCCTCGCGCGTCAAAACCAAAGCAGATTACCTGGTCGCGGGCCGCTCACTGCCCGCCGTGGTGCTGGTTCTCACCCTGCTCACCTCCTGGATCGGCGCCGGATCCCTTTTCGCCGGGGCTGAAAACGCCTATCGCAACGGCTTTGCCGCTCTGTGGCAGCCCGCGGGCGGCTGGCTTGGCCTGCTGCTCATCTACTTCATCGCGCCGCGCGCTCGAAAATTTGCCCAGTTCACGCTGCCCGACCTACTGGAAGCGCGCTACAACCAGACAGCGCGCGTCCTCGGCACCTTTGCCATCCTCTTTGCCTACGTCGGCATTACCAGCTATCAGTTCAAGGGCGGCGGCAACGTCCTGCATCTGATCTTTCCCGACGCGGTTACCCCGGAGCTCGGCACTTACATCGTCGCCGCCTTCGTCATCGTCACCACCGCGCTCGCCGGCATGTCGTCGGTGGCCTACATGGATGTGGCGATCGGTTCGCTGGTCACCGTCATCTGCATCCTCGCTACGCCTATGCTCTTTCTGCGCGCCGGCGGCTGGGCCGGCCTGCACGCCGCGCTGCCCGCCACGCATTTTCAGGTGCTGGGCGCGCTCAGCTTCACCCGTGCCATGGAATTTCTGGTGCCCACCCTGCTGCTCATGCTGGGCAATCAGGTGATGTACCAGAAATTCTTCTCTGCCAAAACCGAGAGAGACGCGCGCCTCTCCGTCGTCGGCTGGATCCTCGGCACCGTGGTGCTGGAAACGCTGATCGTCGCCATCGCCGTCTTTGGCTCGGCGCTCTATCCCACCGGCGAAGTCGCTCGCCAACCCTACGAGATCATTCCCTACACCGCCCGTCACGGCCTGCCCGCGCTCATGGGCGCGCTGCTGCTGGGCGCGGTCTTTGCCAAGGTCATCTCCACGGCGTCGAATTATCTGTTCTCGCCGGCCACCAACCTGATTCAAGACGTCTTTGTCCGCTACATCGCGCCCGAGGCCTCCAACAAGCGCGTGCTTATCGTCTCGCGTCTCGCGGTGGTGCTGCTGGGCTGCTGGGCGCTCTACCAGGCCGTCTACGCGCAGAGCATTCTGGAGAAGATGCTCTGGGCTTACACCATCTACTCCGCAGCGCTCACACCGGTCGTTCTGGCGGCGTTCTACTCGAAGCGCGTTACTGCCTGGGGCGCGGTCGCCGCCATCGCGGCGGGCACGGTGGTCACGCTGGCCTGGGATGTGCCCGGCGTCAAGACCGTCTTCCCGCCCATCCTGGCCCAGCGCGACGCAATCTTTCCCGCGCTGTTCGCCGCCGTGGCCGCAATGATCGTCGTCAGCCGTTTCACGCCCGCTCCCTCGGCGCGGCAACTGGCGGAGATGGGCGACTGAGCCGTCTCGCAACCACACGCTGCACCTGCGCGCGATAGCCTAAACTTGTTCTTTGGACAGCCCCATGCCAATGCGTCCCTGCTGGGTCGAGATTCGTGCCCAGGCCGTCGAAGACAACTTTCGCCTCCTTGCCGCCATGGCCGCGCCGCACGCCGAGCTGCTGGCCATCGTCAAGGCCGATGCCTACGGTCACGGGCTCTCTCTCTGCGCCCCCGCCGTGGTCCGCGCAGGCGCGCGCTGGCTCGGCGTCACCAGTGTCGAGGAGGGCATTGCCGCCCGCGCCGTCTCTCCCCACGCGCGCATTCTTGTGATCGGCGGCCTGTTTCCCGGCCAGGGCCCGGACCTGCTCCGCCATAGCCTCACCCCGGTCGCCTGGGAGCCTTGGCAACTGGACGAGATTGAAGCCGCGGCGCGCGCCGCGGGTGCTTCCTCTATCCCCGTGCATCTTGAGATCGACACCGGCATGAGCCGCCAGGGCATCGCTCCCGGCGAACTGGCATCGCTGCTCACGCGCTTTCAGTCCTCATCGCGGCTCAAACTCGACGGGCTGATGACCCACCTCTTCGCCGCCGACGAGGCCAATGGCCGCATCACCGCCGAACAGCTTACGCAGATGGGCAGCGTGCTTGCAGCCGTGGCTGCCGCCGGCCTGCGCGCCGAGTGGCTCAACGTGGGCAACTCCGCCGCGCTGCTCGCGGGTCAGGCGCAAACCATTGCCTCGCTTGCCGCACAGCACGGCATGAAGGCCCTCATACGGCCGGGGTTGGCCCTCTACGGCCTGTCGCCCGCCTACGATCCGGCCTTCGATCCTCTGCCGCAAACACTGGCCGAGGCGCGCCTCGGCCTGCGGCCCGTTCTCAGTTGGAAGTCCCGCGTCGTGACCGTGCGCTCCGTTCCCGCAGGCACTGTGGTGGGCTACAACGGCACCTTTGTAGCCACTGAACCCATGCGCCTGGCGCTGGTGGCCGCGGGCTACGCCGACGGACTCGACCGTCGCCTCGGCAACCGCTTCAGCCTGCTGGTGCGTGGGATACGAGCGCCGCTGGCGGGCCGCATCAGCATGGACCAAGCCGTAATCGACGTCACGGAGATTCCCGGCCTCGCGCCCGGCGATGAGGTCGTTCTGCTCGGCGCGCAGGGCAGAGAATCCATCTCGGCCTTCGATCACGCCGAAGCCGCCGGCACCATCCCCTGGGAGATCTTCACGCGCATCGCATCCCGCGTGCCCCGCGTGGCCATCTAGCACCCAGTCCGTTTAGCAGGCCTCGCCGGCAAGGCCCATCGACCGCTCCGCAGGCTTGTCGCCGCCGCACAGGCCCGCAGCGCCCATCACCGCTTCCATCATCGCTTCCATGCCCATCGCGGAGTTCAGCAGCATGTGGTAAAGCCCGCGTGCGCACCAGTCCTGCTGATAGAACTTGCGAATCACCGCCGCACGGCGCTTGTCAAAGGCGGCCAGCAACTGGTCGGCGTGCTGCGCCTGCTTGGGAAATGCGCTCTGGAACCACTCGCGCTTGGCCTTGGCCGTGGCGTAGACAAACAGATGAAAGCTGCCCGGCTGGCAGGCCAGTGCGCAGGCCGCGCCACGGCCCACGAGCACGCAGTTGCCCTCTTTGGCCGCCTCTTCCATCTCTTTGCGAATCAGCGAAAACATGCGCTCGGAGTCGAACACCTGGTCGTCGCCCAGCCCGGTCATCGGAAGCGGCGAGTCGTGCCAGAAGACTTTGCCGTAGCGGTAGTACCACGGGTCCAGCCGCTCGTCGAACTGCGCCGCCAGCTCAGGCGACACGCCCGCCGAGCGCGCCGCGCCGGCCACCAACTCCGCGTCCAGCAGCCTCCAGCCCAGCCGGGCCGCCAGATCGTGCGCAAACTCGCCTCCGCGCGAACCGTACTCCCGCTCCACTGTGATCACCTTGACCGGCGTTCGCAACATGGCGCACTCCCCCTGCCAGTGGCAGCATACAACGGAACAGCGGCCGGGGGAAAAGAATTGCAACCCGTGCAGCGGCCTCTCCCGCGTCAACTCTCCTGTGCGCAACAGTTGCAGGCGCATCTGCGGCCGGGGTGGTCGGCTCTGCAGCCGCACCCAGGGGGCGGCACGCGCGCGGCCGCCATTTTCCAGCTATCCGGAGGCCCGTATGGAGCGTCCAAGGAAGTATCATCGTATTGGAGTTTTCGTACCTTCTAT
>JAKBHH010000191.1 GCA_021836865.1 Acidobacteriota bacterium | reverse complement strand
TGTTTACAAAGCAAATGCGGGGGACGCGATACTTGTCGCCCTGCCGCCAGACCGTCTCGGTCTGCGGCTGCACGCCGCTCACTGAATCGAACAGCGCCACTGCACCATCGAGCACGCGCAGGCTGCGTTCCACCTCGGCTGTGAAGTCCACGTGGCCAGGGGTATCAATGATATTGATACGGACGTCTTTCCACATGCAGGTCGTCGCCGCTGAGGTGATGGTGATGCCGCGCTCCTGCTCCTGCTCCATGTAGTCCATGGTCGCCGTGCCTTCATGCACTTCGCCGATGCGGTGCGTGATGCCCGTGTAAAACAGGATGCGCTCTGTCGCTGTCGTCTTTCCGGCGTCGATGTGCGCCATGATTCCGATGTTCCGGCAACGATTCAGAGGGATGGTGCGAGCCACGGCAATTCTTCCTTGCGGGCGGTCTTGCCCGCGGTTATGTTTGCAATCTCAATCAATCTCCCGGACCGCTTGCACCGGGATCGTAACCGAACGCACCGCAGCTACCAGCGGTAATGCGCAAAAGCCCGGTTGGCCTCTGCCATGCGGTGCACGTCTTCCTTCTTCTTCATGGCGGCGCCGCGGCCATTGGCCGCATCCAGCAGCTCATTGGTCAGCTTGTCCACCATGCCCTTTTCACCGCGCGCACGGCCATAAGTCAGAAGCCAGCGAATCGCCAGCGAGGTGCGCCGCTCAGGATTGACCTCGATCGGCACCTGATAGTTGGCGCCGCCCACACGGCGGGTCTTCACCTCAAGCAACGGCTTGCAATTCTCGACAGCCTTCTTGAAGAGCTTCAGGGCATCGTCACCGCCGCCCTTCTCCTCCAGGTTCTTCATCGACAGGTAGAAGATGCCCTGGGCCGTCGACTTCTTGCCGCCCCACATCATCGAGTTCACAAACTTGGTGACCAGCGTGGACCCGTAGACTGGGTCTGGCGCCACTTCCCGCTTCGCAATGTGCCCTTTTCTCGGCATAATCCTCTAGTTCCTCGCGCTTGCGCGCTGCTTCTGGTACCCCAGTCCGGGCTCTAGCCGTCCTCCCGGAACCGTCGTGAATCGTGCTTGCCGCCCGGCGCTACTTCTTGCCCGGCGCCGCGCCGCCCTTGGCGCGCTTGGCCCCGTACTTCGACCGGCTCTGCTTGCGGTTGGCCACGCCCACCGAATCCAGCGTGCCGCGCACCACGTGATAGCGCACACCCGGCAGATCTTTCACACGGCCGCCGCGAATGAGCACGATCGAGTGCTCCTGCAGGTTATGACCGATGCCGGGGATATACGTGGTCACTTCGATGCCGTTCGTCAACCGCACGCGCGCCACTTTGCGCAGCGCCGAGTTCGGCTTCTTGGGCGTCTGGGTGTACACGCGGGTGCACACACCACGCCGCTGCGGCGAGGCCTGCAATGCCGGCGACGCCGTCTTGTACCGCGGGGCCGTGCGCCCCTTGCGAACGAGCTGATTAAAAGTAGGCAATCCAAAACTCCTTACCGCAAAACCCGCGAAACCACCAATTTTCGGCCGCCGCGCGCAGAACTTTGGGGCTTCTCCCTGCGAGGCCGCAGCCAAAAAACAGCGCGCTCACGCACAGAGGCCCACTCGTTACTGCTTCGCGTCTGCCTTCGTTCCACTTCCAGACGAGAACCAGGACGGTGGCCGGTCGTTTCTTCATCTCTTGCAGAAGAAAGCCCGCTCCGTTTCGCCGGTTCCGGCTCGCATAGCCCTCCAAGGTGGAGAAACGCGCGAGCACCGATGCGATGTTGCCCCTGCCCTTCGCAAGATAAGAGCTTTATATCCGGGGGCTCGAGGCTGGCTCAAATCAAGACCCAGCCTTGGGATGCAATCCTGACCTGTACAGCAGTGTCAGAGCATCCATTCGCTTCCGGCGTTAAGACACACGTTCGGAGGCGTTCTTGCGGAACCTTCTAACAATATCAAGAATGAGGAAAGAGGTCAATTTTTTCTTGGCACCGCAGTCACGCGGTCCAATTGACGCAGGATCGGCGTTCGCCCGGCCCGCCTCGGACCACCCCTTACGGCTCGTTGTACCCGCCCGAATTCAGCACGGATGGTACCGTCGAATTGGGCTGCGCCGGCTGCATGAAGCCGCCGCTGTTCTGGAAGATCTGGGCAATCCAGGTCACCTGCGTTCCAGAACTCGGGGGAGCCAGAAACCCTTGCAATCCCGAAAGATCCGGGACCGTCAGGCTCGTCGCCCCGTGCAGATAATTTGCTGAGGCTGAGACGCTGACGCTGTAGTTGCCCAATCCGCCATTGGTGGTCCAGTACACGTTTCCGGTGTCGTAGACTCCCGATTGACCCGCAAATCCCGTGTAGCCGCTGAAGTCGAAGGTCGGCCAGGTGGCAGGCGTCGGCCCGGCATAGATCCACGGTGCGGGAAGGTTGAATGTCATCGGCCCGCCGCTGGTTGAATTTGCCGTGACCGCCACCGCCGCCAGTTGCGGAAACGCCGGTCCTCCGCTGGAAGGCAGGGCGCGTGTCGCAGCGGCCTTCAAGGTGTAATAGTCCCCGGTCTCCAGCGCGGTCGCGGGCAGCGCGTCATACTGCGTCGTTCCGCCTCCCAGCGCATAATTTACAGGGCCCATGTTGAACGAGACGTAGGTCTCCCCAGGCAGGAACCCCGTTGGGACATTCTGAAAGGTGATCGGCTTGGGCGTGGTCTCATCTGCCGTTCCCAGCACCACCGCCGCTCCGCCATTCAGCGATCCCGGCACCGCCTGGTTCGCGAAGGCGCGCGCCGCCACC
>JAKBHH010000124.1 GCA_021836865.1 Acidobacteriota bacterium | reverse complement strand
TGATGCGCGAAGATGCCTATCGTCTCGTCCAATCGCACGCCATGCGCGCATGGAAGGAAGACCTGGTCTTTCTAGACGAGGTGGCAAAGGATGCAGCGATCACTTCGCTGCTCACTCCGGAGAAACTAACGAAGACCTTCGACTACACACGGCAATTGGGCAATGTGGATGCGATCTTCAGGCGCGTGCTGGGGGAGTAACAAGCGATGAACCAGATTCCCGACGAAGCGGCCGAGCGGGTGCTGGGAACGATTCGAGAGGCTGTCGATCTGGATGCGCAGAACCAGATTGCAGAGGCCGTTCGCTTGCTGAAGCAACTGGTCGACGAATTTCCCAGCGCCTCGATTGCGCATAGTTACATGGCATGGATCCTGTCGCGGAGCGGGCAGCACCGAGAGGCGATTGAGCATGCGCGCGTTGCGGTCAAGCTCTCGCCGGAGTCGGAGATGTCCTCGATTATGCTGTTCCGGGTGCTGTGGAGTGCGGGAGATCACACGCAAGCCTTCGATGAGATGAAGCGTCTGCAGACCTACGGCCACTCGGAGGAATACACGCGCATGATGCAGGAATGGAATGAAGGCGGGATGCACGATGCAACGAGCGGCGAACCTCAATGACAAGAGCAACGAATCCGGAAGCATGAATCTGACGGTTGCCATCACGGGAGCATCGGGCGCGGTCTTTGGCCGCGAGCTTCTGCATGCGCTGGAGGCCGATGCGCGCGTGGCCCGAGTGCATTTTGTGGCGTCGGAGAACTCGCTGCGGGTGATGGCCGAAGAGCTGGGCGTCTCCGGACGGCATGACCTGCTGGAAAGGCTCCTGGGGAAGGCTCCGGCAAAGACCGTGCAACATGCTGACGTGAACATTGGCGCATCGATTGCCAGCGGGAGCTATCCATCGCATGGCATGATCGTCCTGCCTTGCTCGATGGGGACGTTGGCCGCGATTGCGAACGGACTGGCCGATTCGCTGATTGCGCGTGCGGCCGATGTGACGCTGAAAGAGCGCCGCCCGTTGATTCTTTGCGTGCGCGAGACGCCCTTCAATCGCATTCACTTGCGCAACATGATGCTGGCGGCAGAGGCCGGCGCGGTAATCTTCCCAGTCATTCCCGCGTTCTACAACCGGCCCGCCGACTCTGCCGAAATGGCGCGCCAGTTTGTGAATCGTGTGCTGGCGCACGCAGGGCTCCCTCAGCCAGGCGCGTATGTGTGGAAGCCGGACGAGTAGTCGCCGTGGATGGGGTGGCTTTAAGCGATCTCGCGCAGAAAATTCACTTCCAGCGGTCCCTGCAGCAACTGCTTTGCCTTGCCGAAGATCTCAATAAAGTGCGCACTGGCTGCGTGAGCATCCAGATGCGCCTGGCTCTCCCACAGTTCGTTGAAGTAGAAAAGGCCGGGGATATTGGACTCGAAGAGTTCGTAGTATTTGCAGCCCGCCTCGGCGCGGGTCGGCCTCACCATGCCGCGCAGCAGCGCTTTCAATTCGCCGGCTTTTCCTTCGCGAGCCAATGCCCGCGCGATGACGCGCACTTCTGCCATTTCTGTCTCTCCTTCAGTTCTGAGCTGCGTTGTTATTCATGAGCGGATGGATCAATCAAAGTCAGATTCGTTGCCGGGTCGGCTACTCGATGCATTGCGTTTGGCTCTACAGTGACCATCACCTCGAGGGTAGGGCAAACGTGGGCTTCGAGTACATGGCCGCCGCGCACGGAGCCGTCGGGAAAGCCTACCACCATGTGCGTGTGCACTGCGGGTTTTCCTTTGTTCAGCGCGATATCTCCGATCATCGACAGCACTTCCACCTGTCCGTTGATGGCGATCTGCCTGTACATTTTGCGGGCGGGGTCAAACCAGGCCAGCCGTGCTCCACTAAGTGCGCCAATGGCGGTGAAGTGCGCGGCGGCAACGTGATACTCGCGCGCGAACTCGTACAGGCCGGAGTAGGCCTCGTCGCCCGTGTGGAAGATGACGGCGTAGGTCTTCTGTTGGCCGCTCTCGCCGAGCAGTTGGACCTTCATTCCGGGCGCCTGCCCGTGTGGCCCGGTTTGCGATGGGGCGAGCCAGACATCCTGCCCTGCCTGCGCACCGGCGCTGGTGATGAAGGCAAAGGCGACTAGGGCGACTGCAATCCAGGACGACTTCATCGGATTCCTCTAATGCTATGAAAGCACGTCAAGGCGCTGGAGAGACAGGCCCCGCGTGGCCCCCGTGCACAGTGCTTTCCGAGTGTGGAACCAGCGGAGTTTTAGTTGACTTTTCAGGTAGCCTGCGTTGATACTGCCTTCATGCATTCTTCAGAGGATCACGGAATTGAGGTCATGGGCATGTGTATGGCGTGCGGGCCAGTCCGTGCGACTCTGGAGCGGCGAATGCGCTAAGCGCAACCGATCTTGAAGAGCAAATGGCCCGGGTCCTCGACAAAGGATTCGGGTTTTTGTTTGGGCGCGGACCTCCTACCCATGAGCGATCCGCCGCCGCGATGACAACGAATCAACCCAGTTTCCGAGGAACCTACCATGTCTGAAGCCAAGCAGCACCTTGCTACCCTCGCCGTTCATGCCGGTCAAGTGCCGGACCCGACGACCGGCTCGCGCGCCGTGCCGATTTACCAGACAACGTCCTATCTCTTTCAGGATGCGGACCACGCCGGGCGACTCTTTGCGCTGAAGGAGTTCGGAAACATCTATACCCGCATCATGAATCCCACGACGGACGTTCTGGAGAAGCGTGTGGCGGCTCTGGAAGGCGGTGTGGCGGCGCTGGCGACAGCGTCAGGCCAGGCGGCGGAGACACTGACGTTGACGACGCTGGCGGCGGCCGGAGATGAGATTGTCTCCACCACCTCGCTCTACGGCGGCACGTATAACCTGTTTCACTACACGCTGCCGAGGCTGGGTATCAAGGTTCGCTTTGTGGATGCGGACGACTTCGACGGCCTGCGGGCCGCAATCAACGGCAAGACGCGCGCAGTGTATACAGAGACATTAGGCAATCCAAAGCTCGACGTGGTCGATATTGAAAAGATGGCGGCCATTGCGCATGAACATGGCCTGCCGCTGGTCATCGACAATACATCGGCCTCCGCTGCTCTGGTGCGGCCTATCGAGTGGGGCGCGGACATTGTGCTCAACTCGGCCACCAAGTTTCTGGGCGGTCACGGCACCAGCATCGGCGGGGTGATTGTTGACGCGGGCAAGTTTGACTGGGCGGCGTCGGGACGTTTCAAGGACTTCACAGAGCCGGATCCGTCGTATCACGGGCTCTCCTACACAGAAGCATTCGGGTCGCTGGCTTTCATCCTGAAGGCGCGTGTGCAGGGGTTGCGCGATACCGGCGCCGCGCTCTCGCCGTTCAATGCATTTCTGCTGCTGCAGGGAATCGAGACGCTGCATCTGCGCCTGGAGCGCCACTCGCAGAATGCATTGGCCGTGGCGCGACATCTGGAACAGCATCCCGGCGTGGAGTGGGTGAATTATCCGGGACTCGCCTCCAGCCGTTACCATCAGCGCGCAAAGAAATACCTGCCTGATGGCCAGGGCGCGCTGATTACATTCGGCATCAAGGGCGGCTATGAAGCAGGGAAGAAACTGATCGATTCGCTCGCGCTGTTCTCCCTGGTGGCGAATATCGGCGACGCCAAATCGCTGGTAATTCATCCCGCATCCACGACGCATCAGCAGCTCTCCACCGGAGAGCAGGGCGAGACAGGCGTGACGCCGGAGATGGTGCGGCTGTCAATCGGGATTGAAGATATCCGCGACATTCTGGCCGATCTGGATCAAGCGATTGAGAAGGCAAACGGGCATGTCTGTAAAGACAAAGCAGCAACCGCGGGTCTTGCTGCACAATGAGTGTTATGACCGAACCTGAAAGCGGGGCAGCGGCGGCTCCGGCCGGTACGCCGCCGCTGGAACCGACCTACGAAGGCGACTTTGTCCTGCCGGGCGATCTGACGCTCGAATGCGGGCGGGTTCTCGTCAAACCCACCTTGCACTATGCGGTGTACGGGCGGTTGAATGCCGTCCGCGACAATGCCGTACTGGTGTGTCATGCGCTTACGGGTTCGGCGCTTGTGGGTTCGTGGTGGCCCGAGGTTTTTGCGCCTGGGGCAGTGCTGTCGATCGAGCACGATTTTGTCATCTGTATCAACATGCTGGGTTCCTGTTACGGATCTACCGGACCCGGCTCTGTCAATCCCGCCACAGGCCAGACCTATGGCCCGGATTTTCCTCTAATTTCCATTCGCGACAATGTACGGGCACAGGCAGAGCTGCTGGACTCCCTCGGAATCCGGCGGCTGCGTCTCGTTTTGGGCGGGTCGATCGGCGGGATGCAGGCGCTGGAATGGGCGATTCACGATCCCGAACGGGTGCGGCGGGCGCTCATTATCGCTGTGGCGCCCTTGTCGGCCATGGGGTTGGCGCTGAACCACCTCCAGCGCCAGGCGATTCAAAACGATCCGGGCTGGAAGGGTGGCAACTATCTGCCCCATCGACAACCGCGGCGTGGGCTGGCTCTGGCTCGCCAGATCGGCATGTTGAGTTACAAGTCAGCGCCGCTTTTTGAGGAGCGCTTTGCGCGGAACCCCAACCGGAATGGCGAGAATCCGTGGGAAGCGGAGATTGGAGATTGCGGGCTCGTTGGCGGGCGCTTTGATATCGCAGGATATCTGGATCATCAGGGCAATCGATTCATTGACCGCTTTGACGCGAACTCCTATCTGGCGATTCTGCGGACGATGGATACATGGGATCCGCTGCGCGGCGCTGCAACGCCGGAGGAGGTCTTCGGACGCATCCGTGCTCAGCTGAGTTTTGTTGGCATCAGTTCGGACTGGCTTTTCACCGCAGACGCGGTGCGCGAGTTTGCCGCGACGATCCGTACAGCAGGGGTCCAGGCTGATTATCGCGAAATGATCAGTGACCACGGACACGATGCCTTTCTGGCAGAGCAGGTGGAGCTTGTCCGATTGTTGCAATAGGGAAACCTGCGCAGCCTAAGTGCGAATCCTGGCGCCTGCCTTGCATCCGGTCGCCGCGCCAGGTCGAAGCGCATGGAAATCGGCATTTTCTCGGCGATTCAGGCCGATTGAGACCCTTTCCGCGCACCTGGCAGGGGAGACGACTGGCCGGCCGGCGGTCCCCCCGCTGAAGGATCGACCACCTCAGGTTTCATCTTGCTTGTGTTTCTCACGACAGTGCTTGTCACAAATGGCTGGGCTTTCTATAATCCTTCCAATACCGCACTGGAGGCTGGGGCAACCGTGACTGATTGCGTCGGCACTCAATCGCAGAGCAGCACGATTGAGGGATTACCAGGCGTACGCTGGATTAGAGAATTGCATTCCGCACTTCCCAGGAGCTCTCAATGAAGAAGTTAGTCCTTGCATCGTTGATGACGTTGGCAAGCATGGGCCTGATCGTGACCCCTGCGCTGAACGCCCAACAGCCGGGTACCATCCAAATTAAGGACCCGGCCGAGTACAACGCCTATCAGATGGCGATCACGCAGAGCAATCCCAAGGAAAAAGCTGCGGCCTTGGAAAGCTTTCTTAAGACATATCCGCAGAGCGTGGTGAAAGGGCCCGTTCTGGATATGCTCATGGATACCTACCAGCAGTTGGGTGATCCCGATTCGACGCTGAATGCGGCCAGCCGCCTGCTTCAGATCGATCCCAACAATATGAAGGCCATTGCAATTTCGGTCTTCGTAAAGAAAGCCCAGTGCGGAAAGACCTCGGATGCGCAGGTCTGCGATGATGCGGCAGCTCTGGCCAGGAAGGGCCTGGCAGCAACAAAGCCTGCGGACGTCTCTGACGACGACTGGAAGAAGCAGACCGGAGCGATCTACCCGATCTTCCACTCAACCATTGCTCTGGACGACATGCTTTCGAAGAAGGACGCCAAGGGCGCTATTTCTGAGTACCGCACAGCTTTGATGCTCTATCCTATCGAGCAAACGCAAAATGGCCCTGGATTGCCAGACACGCTGCAACTGGCGGAAGCCTACACCAAGCCGGATGGCAAGGATCTGGTCCAGGCGGTGTGGTTTTATGCTCGCGCGTGGAACTTTGCCCCTCCGGCTTACAAGGCACAGATTGAGCCGAAGCTCGAGTATTACTACAAGAAATACCATGGCGACTTGACCGGCCTGGACGCCATCAAGACCCAGGCCGCCGCATCCCTCTTTCCTCCTGGGACCTTCCAGATAACGGCCGCGGCAACGCCTGCTGAGATTGCCCACAAGGTCGTGGTGGAGACTCCGGACCTGACGACGTTGAACCTGAATGACAAGGAGTTCATTCTCGCTTCAGGTTCCAAGGATGACGCCGAGAAACTTTGGGGCGTGATGAAGGACCAGGTCACTCCCATTCCGGGCGTCGTGATTGAAGCGAACACGAACACCATCAAGATGGCTGTTTCTCAGGACGCGAAAGACGCAAAGATTGCGGACTTCATCGTGAACCTCAAGAAGCCGCTGGAAGAGAAGGAAGTCCCCGCGGTCGGCTTTGAGTATGGTCTGCAACCGGCGACAGAACTGGATGGAACCTACGATAGCTATACGCAGGTTCCGGCCACTGCCACCATGACTCAGACGGCTCAGATTGTTGTGCGCGATGGCTTCATCCAGCCGGAAAAGAAGAAGCCGGCGCCGGTGCATCACAAGCCTTCGGCGGCTCATCACAACACCAACTAGTTGCTCTCGTATCTCTGAACGGCGGGATCCATCCGATTCCGCCGGTCATCCAGATGCTCCTGCGGTTCAGAAGGGTAGCCTGATGCGGCTACCCTTCTATTTTGGACGTTGCGGCGTCTCTCTCCCGCGGTGGTACTCTGTCATTATTATGTTGCGCCGGTTGCATGTCACCGTGTGGGTTGCCCTGGTGGCCGGGTTCACCTCTCAGGCTTTATGGCCCCAGGACGCGTTGCAGAGCGCACCGGACGCATCGCGGAAAGTGCGCCAAGTGCCCTCGGAAGTTGCTCCTCGGCCGTTTTCCCTAGATTCTTCAAATTCTGCCGCATCCTCCTACGAACTCCAGGCCTTGTCGATCGGGTTTCGTCCCAGCGAAGAGCTGACTCCGGGGGACCGCTTGCTGGTTGCAGACGCCGAGTCTTCGATTGCGGAGCACGCCGCGAGGTTCGGCTATAACCTGTCCTCGGAGGGGTGGGCTTTCGACCAGATTCTCTGCCCGGCGCTGCCCGGCCACCTGTTCTTGCGTTATGAGCGCAACGCGGGCAGAGGTGACGTGACCCTGTTTTCCGCGTCCATTCCCCGTACTGACGTGGGCAGGGTCAGGATTATTCCGATTCTCAAGCGCAGCTACTCCCTGTTTTCTCCCGCGCCCATTAACGCAATGACTGTTGCCGCTTTCAATCATGTCCGGGCAGAAGAAGTGGGAGCCCAGTCGGATCACTGGCTGGGCAATGCGCTTTGCTATGCCGCCCTGGCCGGTGCGAATCCCAAAATCTCAACAGCGACGGAACAGAGCGCCGGCTTGAAACCCTCACCGGAACTTGGCGCGACCCTGTTTGCGGCGGAGCGGAGCGGGGAAGTGATTCGATTTGATGCAGCCGACGCCGCAGGCCGCCCGATGCAGTGGACAATGATCTTTAACCGCAAGGGGCTGCTCGTGAAAGCTACGCATTTGCGGGCCACCATTGTTCAACCGCGGCTCGTGCCTCAAACCTCAGCCGTCTCAAAAACGTGGACCGTGCCGCAAGCCAGCCAGCCCTAGCCGCGCAGATCTTCGCGGCCTGCTCTATTCGCCCAGCATGATACGAGTGATGCCGGAGGCGTGGCCTGTCTGCGGATCGCAATTGACCAGCGTGGCGCACATCTTGGGATTCCCCTTGGCGGCTTCAAACTTGCCCGGCATGCCTGTTAGGAATTTGTGCAGCACGAGATCCTTCTCGACTCCGATAACGCTGTCATAGGGGCCGCTCATGCCCACGTCGGTCTGGTAGGCGGTGCCGCCGGGCAGGATGCGCTCGTCGGCCGTAGGAACGTGGGTATGCGTGCCAAGCACGGCGGTGACGCGGCCGTCGAGATGCCAGCCCATGGCGACCTTTTCGCTTGTCGCTTCGCCATGGAAGTCCACCACGATGACCTTGGCGGTGATCTCGGCGAGCAGGCCCTGCACGGCATGAAACGGATCGTTTGTGCCGCTCATGAAGACCCGGCCCATCAAATCGATGACCGCGTAGTCCACGCCACTGCGGGTGGTTCCCTGAAAGACGCCATAGCCGGGTAGCCCCGGCGCCATGTTCGCCGGGCGCAACACGCGGCGCGGCCGCTCCTGGCTGTCCGCCGAAGCGGACGTCAAGTAATCCTGCAATTCGCGCTTGTCCCACACATGATTGCCGGTCGTCAGCACATCCGCGCCCAGGTCGAAGAGATCCTCGGCAATCTGCGGCGTCACGCCGAAGCCGCCCGCGGCATTTTCAGCGTTGATGATGACCAGTTCGACGTTGTTTGCCTCGCAGACGTGCCCGATATGTTCGCGCACGATTCTGCGTCCAGCGCTGCCGAAGATGTCGCCGACGAAGAGGATGTTCACTTGGCGTCCGATTCCTGATTCCCGATCTCTGATTTCTGTTCTCGGCTTCTCATCAAAGGGAAAAGAATCACATCGCGGATGGACTTCGAGCCGGTCAGCAGCATCACCAGGCGGTCGATGCCGATGCCTTCGCCGCCGGTCGGCGGCAGGCCGTAGGCCAGCGCGCGCACGTAGTCTTCGTCCATCTGGTGGGCCTCGTCGTCGCCATGCTCGCGCGCGGTCAGTTGCTGCTCAAAGCGCTTGTGCTGCTCCACCGGGTCGTTCAGCTCGCTGAAGGCGTTGCCTACCTCAAAGCCGCCAATGTAGAACTCGAATCGCTCCACCCACTCGGGATCGTCCGGCTTCTGCTTGGAGAGCGGCGAAACGGCGGTGGGGAACTCGTAGATGATGGTGGGCTGGATGAGGTGCTCCTCGGCGACTATCTCGAAGACGGTTGCAATGGATTGGCCCAAGACAGAATCGCCGTGGCTTGCAAGCTGGCGGAGGGTCAGGCTAAGAGCGGCAGCCGGCACAGTTAGCGATCTCCGTTCCACATCTTGCGAGTAAGGGGGTCTTCTATCTAAGTCCGCTCCAACAGCCTGTTGCTCCCTCTTGCACACGTTGTAAAGCTGTTGAACGATCCGGGAAAATGAGACAGAGGACGAGAATTCCTCGATCATCGGCGGATTACCGGCCTCCGTCCACCACCACTTAACAATCGCCTCCCGCATCGTCAGCCGTTGCCACTTGCCGAGATCGATCTCAACTATCTCACCCGCGCGCGGCCCTTTTGGAATAGGGAAATTCGTGATCGTGGTTCCGTTCACTTCGCGCGCGACGAATGCAATCAGCTCCTCGGTTAAATCCATCAGGTCATGGTAGTTCGCGTAGGCCTGATAAAACTCAAGCATCGTGAACTCGGGGTTGTGCTGCGTGCTCACGCCCTCGTTGCGGAAGTTGCGGTTGATCTCATAGACGCGGTCGAAGCCGCCGACGACCAGGCGCTTGAGATACAGCTCCGGCGCGATGCGCAGGAACAAATCCTGGTCGAGCGCGTTGTGGTGCGTCACAAAGGGCCGTGCCGCCGCGCCGCCCGCGATCTGCTGCATCATGGGCGTCTCGACTTCAAGGTAGCCGCGCTCGTCGAAGAACCGGCGCATGGCCTTGAGCACTTTGGCGCGCTTGACGAAGACTTCGCGGCTGTCAAGGTTGGTGAAGAGGTCCACGTAGCGCTGGCGATAGCGCAGCTCCACATCGGCCAGGCCGTGAAACTTTTCCGGCAGCGCGAGCATGGCCTTGGCGAGAAAGGTGAGCGTCTCCACATGCACGGTGAGCTCGCCGGTGCGGGTGCGGAAGAGATAGCCGGAGACGCCGATGTGGTCGCCGAGATCGAGCAGCTTGTAGAGCGCAAAGCCCTGGTCGCCAACGGCGTCGAGCCGGACGTAGATTTGCAGGCGCTGGCCACCCTGCTGCAGCGTGGCGAAGCCGGCTTTGCCCTGGGCGCGGATGGCCATGATGCGCCCGGCGACAATGACGGTGACGCGATTGGCCTCGAGCTGTTCAGCGGCGGCGCCGTCCCACTGCTCGCGGACCTGCGGGAGGGTATGCGAGGCGGAGAACTGGTTGGGGTAGGCGGGCTGGCCGAGCTTCTCAATCTCGGCGAGCTTCGCCCTGCGCAGGTCAAACAGGCTGCGCTCAAACTCTGAATCGAACACGTTTTTCCTTCCGTTGCGGAGCAAGGGTGCCAACCTTGAAGTATACCCGGTCATTGAGTCACCCTGTATGCTTGTGGAGGACGCTCATGCCCTACAACCGCCCCATCCCGGACCGGAAGCCGCACAAGAAAGTCTCGAGCGGGATTGGCGCGCTGATTGAGGCAGAAAAGGCAATGCAGATGGCGCTCCTGCTGCCTTCGGCGGTGGTGATCGGATGGTTGGGCGGCGCCTGGCTGGACACCCGCCTGCACCAGTCGTGGATTGCGCTCGCCGGAATCATCCTCGGGAGCGTCTCTGGACTGGTGGGAATCATTCGAATTGCGCTGGCTGCCGGAGCCGAATCCGAGACGGAAAACAAGAATGGAAACGGGACTGATAATGGAGCCCCGGGCAAAGATCTGTGACACAAGAAACCCATCCCATTGCAGAGTTTACCGATGCCGCACTTGACGCCATGCTCAAGCGGGCCTTCCGCAACACGTTGATTCTGGGAGCAGTTCCCGCTTTGGCGGTGTGGATAGCTTCCGGCTGGCGCAATGCAGCCATGCTGCTCGCCGGCACCGCAATTTCAGCAGCCAGCAT
>JAKBHH010000190.1 GCA_021836865.1 Acidobacteriota bacterium | reverse complement strand
CGCCCAGCGGCACGTATCGCTCCTTGCGCCCCTTACCGCGCACCAGCAGGCACTCATTGCCCCATTGGATGTCCTCAAGATTCAGCCCAACCAGCTCGGCATTGCGAATCCCACAACCATAGAGCAACTCCAGAATCACGCGGTCCCGTTCCGGCCATGCTGTCTCCCCAGTCTTTTCCTGTGGCTTACCGGAGCCCATGCAGTCCAGCACCTGATTCACCTGCTCCATCCCCGGTACGCGTGGCAGATGTTTGGGCAGCTTGGGAGTTGCGACGAGTTTTGCGGGATTCTGCTCAATGTGCCCCTTACGGGCCAGCCAGCCAAACCACGACCGGATGGCCGCCAGCGCCCTCGCTACGGAGGGCTTGGACAGGTCTCTTTCGTACAGAGTCCCCAGATATTCGCGAATGACTGAATGCTCGATCTGCATCGGTGTTACGCCGGGGCCACAACGCTTTGCCAGGAATGTCGCGAACGAAAGCAGCTCCCGCCGATAGGCCCGAACAGTATGCTCAGACGCGGCCCGTTCCGCCGTAAGCACGACCATGTACTCCATGACCAGCCGGTCGATCTCCGGCGCGCGCACATCGCTCTCTTCGTTTGGCTTAACTTCGATGGCCATTTTCATACGCTCTCTTCCAAGGCCACGAACACTCTCTTCCCGCGAGGATGGCAGGCGCGATGGACCGCCTTGAGCCGGCCTAAAGCCAGATGCGTGTAAATCTGTGTCGTCGCAATGTCGGCGTGTCCGAGTAGCGTCTGCACCGTGCGCAGGTCGGCACCGTGCTCCACCATGTGCGTGGCGCAACTGTGGCGCAGCATGTGCGGGCTGGCTCGATGGTTTGTCCTCTTCACCAGGTTCCAGACCGTCTGCCGCGTCAAAGGCTGGCCACGCTGCGACAAAAACACCTCCCGCACATTCGCCTTGCGGAGAAGCCCCACCCGGCCCAGTTCGAGATATTCTGCAAGCGCCTTGACTGCCGGCCCGCCCAGCGGGACGATGCGCTCCTTGTCGCCCTTGCCGCGCACCAACATCTGTCCCTGTTGCAATGAGATGTCTTCGACCGCCAGGCCGACCAACTCAGAAACGCGCACCCCGCCACCGTACAGCAACTCCAGCATGGCGCGATCCCGCAGGGACTGCGGGCTGCCCGTCTGACCCTCGCCGGTATGCCCGGCCTGATCCATCATTGCAACCACTTCGGCCTCTGACAAGGACTTCGGCAGTACTTTCCAGCCGGCGGGGGTCTCCAGATGGATCGTCGGATCGTACGCGATGCGTTTATCGAGCAGCAACCAACGATACAGTCCGCGGAGGCAGGAAAGCTTGCGCGCGCGAGAGCGGGCCTCCACCTGATGGGCCTGAAGATGTGCGACAAACCCGGCCAAGTCTTCATGCTTCGCCGACACCAGGTCCCGGTATGTGGTTTCGAGATATTCCGCAAACTGTAAAAGATCGCGCTGGTAAGCTTCGCACGTGAGCGGTCGGAGCCCCTTTTCCACACGCAGATACGTGATGTAGCCCCGTATCAAATCGAGATTACCCCGGTCGAGATTGCGCTTGGCTTCCACTGCGTTTGCCCCTGCATAGATTATCCGGTAGGGTTGCCCTCTGCCCCCCGTAAGTCTTTGTCCTGGAATCAACTTTGCCAGCCTTCCGCTAGTAAGAAACGCCTAGGAAATGTTGCAAGTTGGTTACAATACTGGCGCTGCCCATTTTAATCCGGCATCATAAGGAGTTGCAGGTCAGTGAGTTCATGAAGCTCCGTAAACCTGTGAAATTTTCTCCTCAATAAGGTCGCTCGTTTTGGTACAAGAACTTATATCTCCGATACACCCAACACTCAGTCCAGAACAATTTTTCCATCAGGTGCAGTCGGCGCATCCAGCCGTAGCTGTGTTTGACTGCGATGGCACGCTGTGGGCAGGCGATGCTGGCTCCGATTTTATGCGCTGGTCAATGGACTCTGGACTGCTTTCACGCGAAGCCTGCGACTGGATGGACTCCCGCTATCGCAGCTATCTTCGAGGAGAAGTTTCGGAACTCGCCATATGCGGGGAAATGGTGCAGATTTATCGCGACCTGCGCGAAGCGGAGCTGCGGCGCGCTACCCACACATTTTTCGAACGCACGATCCGCCCGCGCATCTTTCCAGAGATGCTGGAGCTTTGCCATCAGCTACAGGCGCAAGGCGTCACGTTATGGGCCGTCAGCTCCACCAACAACTGGCTGATTGAAGATGGAGTAAAAGACTTTGGAATCCCCACCGAGTGCGTCTTAGCGGCCCGCGTGCAGGTAACGAACGGCTTGATTACAGAAGAACTGCTCGACGTCCCCACGGATGAGGGCAAGGCACAGTCTCTCGCGCGAGCAAGCCTCGCGCATCCCGATGCAGCCTTCGGCAACTCGATCCATGACGCCGCCATGCTCGCCATCGCGAAACATCCTTTTGCCGTGAATCCCTCGGCTGCCTTGAGAGAGCGCGCCGCCGCTGAGGGATGGCCGGTTTTTCAGCCCAAGCTGCCTCATGCCTAAAGAGATCCTGTCGCCCACCCAGCCGCTGCGCATCGCATCTCTTCAACCCAGCATCACGTTGACGCTGGAGCGAATAGGCAAGCTGGACGCACTCGTCGCCTGCACACGCTATTGCGTGGAGGCTCTGCCTGAGTTGAGGAAACTTCCTCTCACCATCATCGCGGACTCCTGGTCCACCAACATGGAAGAACTGATCGCAGTACAGCCGAATCTGGTGATTGCGTCCGTACCCTATCGCATGGAATCGCTGGCGGCGATTCT
>JAKBHH010000029.1 GCA_021836865.1 Acidobacteriota bacterium | reverse complement strand
CCTTCCCCGATCCAAATTTTTCATCTCCCAGGATTCCCCGAGCGAGTACAATCGCGGGCGAACGCATTTCTCATTGCGCAGGCCCATGTTCCTGGGGACAGGTCATCCAGCTCTCTGGCTGGCAACTCGCCCCATGCCATTCCAGCCTGGCCGTGCGGAGCGATGCAATCCGACTCATCCTGCAATTCATGCGAGGCGAACTCATGAGCGATCTGGAACTTCGACCTGCCGCGGAGGCCACACCAGGCCTCACTCAATGGCAGCGTGTTGCAAACACCCTTAGCGCGCCGTCCAAGACCTTTGAAGACATCAAGCGCGGCAACAAGAGCTGGTGGATGCCGCTGCTCGTCGTGTCGCTTTTTGCGTACATGCTGTTTGCGGCCATCACCCTCAAGGTGGGATGGGCGCAGGTTGCGCAGAACACCGTGCACCAGAATTCCAAGACAGAGGAGAATATGGAACAGTGGACGCCCGAGCGCAAAGCGACAACGCTCAAGTTCATGAAGTACTCGATGGAGGGCAGCTTTGCAGCCAGTCCGCTGTTTGTTATGGGTGTCCTGGCGCTGGGCTCGCTCGGCCTGTGGGGCACCATCAACTTCGGCTTTGGCGGCAGGGCAACCTACGGAAGCATCTTTGCCGTGTGGATGTATGCCGCGTTGCCGGGCATCCTCAAGTCCTTGCTGGGTGCTCTGGTTCTGTTTGCCGGAGCGGCGCCGGAGTCTTTCAACCTGAACAACTTTGCGCCGACCAGCATCGGCGCCTTCCTAAACCCCACAGACACCAATGCGGCGCTTTATAAACTGGCCAGTGCGCTCGATTTCACCACCATCTGGAGCCTGGTGCTGCTCGGGATGGGAACGGGGATCGTGGCCGGCGTGAAGCGCAGCTCGGGCTATGCGGCCGTCTTTGGCTGGTGGGCGATCCTGGTGCTCATCGGCGTGGGCTGGGCGGCGGCCTTTGGTTGATGTCTCGATTTCCGGACAAGAAAACAGCGCACATTCCATGCAGGATGCGCGCTGTCGTGTTTCTGTCCCGGCTTCCTATTCCGTCCAGCGCCGCATGATCAGCGTGGCGTTGATGCCGCCAAAGCCGAATGAGTTGGACAGCGCGATGTCGAAGCTGTGCGGCACAGCCGTGTTCGGCACATAGTCCAGCTTGCATTCGGGATCCGGTGCACCCAGGTTGGTGGTTGGCGGCAGCATCTGGTTCTGCAGGGCCAGCACCGTGATGCCCGCCTCGAGCCCGCCCGCACCGCCCAGCAAATGCCCGGTCATCGACTTGGTGCCGCTGATCTTGAGCGTGTGGCTCAGCGCATGCTCGCCGAACACCAGCTCAATGGCCCGCGACTCGTTGCCATCGCCGGCAGGTGTGGAGGTTGCGTGCGCATTGACGTAGCCGACTGCTTCGGGCCGAATTCCCGCATCCTTCAGCGCCGCTCTCATGCTGCGCTGCGCGCCTTGACCCTCCGGGGCAATGCCCGTCATGTGATAGGCATCGGCGCTCATGCCGTAGCCAATCACCTCGGCCAGAATTTTTGCGCCCCGCGCCCTGGCAAACTCCAGCTCTTCCAGAATCAGAATGCCGGCGCCCTCGCCAATCACAAATCCATCGCGGTCCTTGTCAAAGGGCCGGCTGGCGTGCGTGGGGTCGTCGTTGCGCGTAGAAAGAGCGCGCATGGAGGCGAATCCACCCACGGAGAGCGGCGTGACCGCGGCCTCTGCTCCGCCAGCGATCATTGCATCCGCGTCGCCGTGCAGGATCATGCGCACCGAGTCGCCGATGGAGTTGGCGGAGGTGGCGCAGGCCGTTGCCGTTGCCGAGATCGGACCCTTGGCTCCGTAGCGAATGCTGAGTTGTCCCGCAGCCATGTTGACGATTGCCGCGGGAATAAAGAAGGGTGATATCTTGCGCGGCCCGCCTGCCAGCAGGTTGGCGTGCTCGCGCTCGATGATTTCGAATCCGCCGATGCCCGAGCCGATAAAGACGCCGGTGCGGTCGGCAATCTCCGGCGTGATTTCGAGACCCGACTGAGCCATTGCCTCCTGTGCGGCGGCAAAGGCAAAGTGGATGAAGCGCCCCATCTTGCGGGCTTCCTTCTTGTCCACAAAGTTCAGCGGGTCAAAATTCTTGACTTCTGCGGCAAACGTCACAGGGAAGCCGGTGGTGTCGAAGCCCTGTATCGGAGCCATACCGCTGGCTCCGGCCAGTAGCTGCCGCCACACCTCCGGAGCGGTGTTGCCCACACCGCACACCAGCCCAAGGCCGGTGATGACGACTCGACGATTCAAGGGTTACTTGCCTTTCGCGTTCTTCTCGATGTAATCGATTGCGTCCTTGACGGTCTTGATCTTCTCCGCGTCCTCGTCGGGAATCTCGAGGTCAAAGGCCTCTTCAAACTGCATCACCAGCTCAACCACATCGAGCGAGTCCGCGCCAAGGTCTTCCTGAAAGCTGGCGCCTGGGGTCACTTCGGCTTCGTCCACCTGCAACTGCTCGACGATGATCTGCTTGACTTTCTCTTCAACGGCCATGCGTGCTTCTCCTCATTTTTCTGGGAACTTTGGAACTATTCCGGGCTTCCATCGCTTTCATTCCGCCCACTTACAATACCGGCCTGCGGCGTGGGAAGACAACCACCGCGCGTAAAAAATGCGCATGGCCCCGAAACTCCAAGTCTACCGGGCAGGTGAGGGTGTGTAAAGGCGCGCAGAGCAGGAAGATGCGGAGTCGGCGGGGAGCAGGGAATCGGCAGCCGATAAACAACGGAAATGGGCCCGGAATATCACAGCCCGAAGGCGTATATTCGGCGAAGAGGGATGGGGAAGAATGATGCAGGCTCTGATGGCTGGAATTGCTCTGCTGGCGGGCATACTCGTCGGCTACTGGATGTGTGCTCGCTCGGCCCAATCGGAAAAGGCGCTCTTGAAGCAAAGCAACCGTGACCTTACGGATGCGCTCGACGCCGCTCGGAATCAGTTGGCGCAGAGCCAGGCTGAGTCCGCTGCGCGCGCGGGGTTCGAGTCGCTGGCCGCCGAGCGCGAAAAGACGGTCGGCATCCTTTCCGCGGAGCGGGATGGGCTGCGATCTCAACTCGAATCCAAATCCCAGTCGGAGCGCACTCTGGCTACGCAGATTGCCAAGCTCGATGCGGAGCTTAAAGCCGAGCGCCAGAGTCTTGCGGAAAAGGTAGCGTTGTTGGATGACGCCAGGAAAGCTCTCGCCGACCAGTTTCAGGCGCTGGCGGCAGAGATACTCGACCAGAAATCGAAGTCTTTTGCAGAAGCCAGTCAGAGGGAACTTCAGCCGCTGCGGGATCAGATCAAGGAGTTTCGAGAAAAAGTGGAGAAGGCGCAGAGTGACTCAAACACCGGAGTCACCCGGCTCGAAACCCTGATCGGCACGTTGAACGGCCTCAATCAACAACTTTCCGAGGAGGCGCATAACCTCTCCACGGCTCTCCGCGGGTCGGCAAAAACCCAGGGCGACTGGGGCGAGTTCATCCTGCGCGATCTGCTGGAGAAGGCCGGGCTGCGCGAGGGAGACCAATACAGCTTTCAGCAGGTTTTTGCCGGCGTAGAGAGTGAAAATGGCGATCGGGCAAAATCGGTTCGAACCGACGTCATCCTCTTTCTGCCTGGCGGCCGCAATCTCATCATCGATTCAAAGGTCTCTCTCACCGCGTACACAGACTTTGTCAGCGCCGCGTCGGAGGACGAGCGGAAAGCCGCGCTCAAGCTGCATCTGGCCAGTGTGCGCGGGCATGTCACGGGTCTGGCAAAGGCCGGCTATCATCGCCTGCCGGGCATTGAGGCTCCGGACTTTGTCGTGCTCTTTGTCCCCGTCGAGCCGGCCTTCCTCATGGCCCTGCAGAACGACCCAGCGCTCTGGGCCGACGCCTACCAGCAGGGCATTCTTCTGGTTGGGCCCACCACGCTGCTCTATGTCATCCGCATTGTGAATGTTCTGTGGCAGCAGGAACTGCAGGCCCGCAGCGTGCAGGACGTGATGAATCGCGGCGCAGCGCTCTACGAGAAATTTGTGGGCTTTGTAAGCGATCTTGAAGCGATTGGCAAAGGGTTGCGCAGCGCAGATCAGTCCTACACCAGCGCGATGAAGAAGCTGTCTGAAGGGCCCGGCAATCTGGTTCGGCAGGTCGAGATGCTGAAGCAGCTTGGCGTTCGCACCACAAAGGCGATGCCGCGCAGCCTGCTGGAACGAGCGGAGGTCGAAGAACCCGGCCTTGCTCTGGCCGCCCAGGCAGAAGAAACTCCGGACGAGCTCAACTGACTGCGCCGACTGCGCGAACGCCCATACTGCGCGGGTCGTTCGCTATCGAGCTAGTCCGTCGGCTTCGCGAATGCTTCGCGCATCCGCTTCCAAGTCGTCGCCAGGTCCTCAGGCAGCACGCGGGTCTCGGCTACTGCGGTCATGAAGTTGGTGTCACCGGCCCAGCGGGGCAGGGCGTGCAGATGCAGGTGGCCGGCTACGCCGGCGCCTGCCGCGCGACCCAGGTTCATGCCGAAATTCAATCCCTGCGGGCGGTAGAGCTGTTCCAGAGCTCGTTCTGTTTGCTGCGCCATGTCCATCATTTCGTGTGCGGCCTCGCGTGGCAGCGCAGCCAGCCGGTCAAGGTGCGCATAGGGCAGCACCATCACATGGCCCGATGTGTAGGGATAGGCATTCAGGCAGACGTAGCAATGGCGTCCGCGTGCGACCAGGCCCGCCTCGGCCTCGGCCTCATCGGCGTCCATGCCGTGCGCAATCGCGTAGTCGACCGACGCCATCAGGTTGCAGAAGACGCACCGGGTATCTCCAGGCCACGCTCCCAGCCGGGCGGGCACGCCGGGGCGTGGGATTCCATCCGCCGCAGTCACATACGCATAACGCCAGGGAGTCCAGAGAAAGTCCATGCTGCCTCAACCGTTGCGACCCAGTATAGAGGGTTGGCCGACGTCCTTGCTGATGGCAGGCTCTCCTCCGCGACGGCCTCCGATGCATAGCGGGGTGCAACGCTTTATGTGCGGTTTCCGCAGCAGACGGCGCTACCGCCGACACGACAAATCCCCTGCCGCAATGCGGTCCCCCGCATCTGCGGGCAAGCTGTTGCATTGACGCAGGAAAGCAGGGGGGCTAAACTCTAAGGTGTAGCCTCCTGCGCGGATTTCAGCGGGAAGCTGCGGCCGCACTCCTGCCAGCCGTTGCAAGCCTGGTGTTTCCCACGGAGACGAGTCGCCCTCATTTTCGTCAGTATCTACATCTACTGGCGTGGACGATTGTCTCTGCGGATTGTCCCGGACTTCGTGGCGCTGGTAAGGAAGAAGGCATTCATGGTCAGGCGCCTCTCCTGGGGAGATGCGCAGGTCCGACTCGGGCAACCTGGTCGCCTGAGACTGGAATCCTGGAGCTGTCGTCATGCCAAACGTCCTCAATCCCGAACCCGAGAGCACAACCCTGAACACCGAATTGGAAATGCCCACCCTTGACCCTGCGACGGAGCCTGAGCAGCCGTTGCAAGAATCCACGTCCACTCCCGAGACCGCCCAAACCGCCGTTTCATCCACTCTGGACGCCGATGCCCTCAACCACCCTGCCGCCGCCCATGGCGACGTGCATGGCGATCATAGTTTTGATTCCGGGGAAGACTTTTCTGCCGCTCTTGAGGCTTTTGAGCGCGAGCAGGCCGCCGAAGCGGCTGCCGTGGAAGCCTACGGCGACAAGGTTGTCACCGGCACGGTGATCAAGCAGACGGAGAAGCACCTCGTCATTGACGTGGGGCTGAAGTCCGAAGGTCTGCTGCCTCTGGAGCAGGTCGTGGATCACACCGGCGCGGTCAAGTTCCAGCCCGGTGAGTCGATTGAAGTGGTCATCGAGCGCGAAGAGCCCGAAGGCGGGTACCTGGTCAGCTATGAAAAGGCGCAGCGTCTGCGCGTCTGGGATGTGATTGAAAAGGCGGCCAACGAGAAGACGCCCGTGATGGGCACCGTGGTCAGCCGCGTCAAGGGCGGCCTGACGGTCGATATCGGCATGAAGGCCTTTTTGCCCGGTTCCCAGCTTGAGATTCGCCCGGTTCGCAATCTGGATGGGTACCTTGGCCAGCAGATTGAAGTCCGCGTCATCAAGCTGAACAAGAAGCGCGGCAATGTCGTGGTCAGCCGCAAAGAGATCCTCGAGGAAGAGCAAAACGCGAAGCGCTCCAAGACGATGGAGCACCTGAGCGAGGGCGCGGTGCTGACCGGCACGGTGAAGAACCTGACCGACTACGGCGCGTTCGTTGACCTGGGCGGTATCGACGGCCTGCTGCACATTACCGATATGAGCTGGGGCCGGCTGACGCATCCGCGCGACCTGGTCAACGTGGGCGACGAGATCCAGGTGAAGGTGCTCAAGTTCGACAAGGACAAGCAGCGCGTGTCACTCGGCTTCAAGCAGTTGACGCCCGACCCGTGGCTCGATGCTTCGGAGCGTTACCCGGTGGGCGCACACGTCCATGGCCGCATTCTTTCGGTCACCGATTACGGCGCGTTTGTCGAGCTGGAGCAGGGCATTGAAGGCCTGGTGCATCTGTCCGAGATGACCTGGTCCAAGCGGCTCAAGCATCCCTCCAAGCTGGTCAAGCCCGGCGACGAAGTCAACACCGTGGTTCTGAGCGTGAACCCCGCTGACCGCCGCATCTCGCTCGGCATGAAGCAGTTGATGGAGAATCCGTGGGAGAACCTCACGGAGCGCTATCCTGCCGGCACCGTGGTCGAGGGCCGCGTCCGCAACCTGACCGATTTTGGAGCCTTCATCGAGATCGAAGACGGCATCGACGGCCTGGTGCATGTCTCCAACCTGAGCTGGACCAAGCGCGTCAAGCATCCGTCTGAGGTGGTGAAGAAGGGCGAGAAGGTGAAGGCTGTGGTTCTGGGCGTGGAGCCGCAGAACCGGCGCCTTAGCCTGGGCATCAAGCAGTTGCAGCCGGACGTTTGGGAGAGCTTCTTTGCCGCACATCGCGTGGGCGACGTGGTTCACGGCAAGGTGCTGCGGACCGCGCAGTTCGGCGCATTTGTCGAGATTGCCGAGGGCGTCGAGGGCCTTTGCCACGTCTCTGAGGCGGTCGGGGATGACGGTTCGCCGGCCAAGCTGGATCAAGGCGTCGAGCACGAGTTCAAGATCATCAAGATCAACGTGGAAGAGAAGAAGGTGGGTCTCAGCTTGCGCTCGGTGGGCCATGAGGCCAGCCGTGCCACGGTCGAGAGCTACAAGTCGGATACGCACAAGCATCCGGTCTCCAGCTCCACCACCACGCTGGGTGATCTGATCAACTGGAAGAGCGAACGATAAGGCGCTTCTCCCGCAAACAAACCACGAACGGCCGCCCATCAAAGGGCGGCCGTTCCTGCGTCGAGGCCGATGGAAGCCGTCGGGCTGCCCAGGCGTTTGGGCAAATGTAGATCGCCAGGGAACCAAACAAGATAAATCTGCGTAAACCACCCCATGCTATGCGTGGGTACATTAAGCTGGAGCGGCATAGGTTGTTGGGCGCCTGCAGCACCTGAGCGGCGCCGCCAGGAAACCCGCGATGCGGGTGGTCCAATGCCGCCCAGGAACAATCCCGCCGGACAGCCGGGCGTGACCCCGGCGGCTCGCGCCATTCGCGAGGAGGTGAGACCGCTGGAGATCGACTGGTCCCAGGTTGTCCGCCGCTGCATGGACGGAGACTCCGGTGCGTGGACCGAGCTGGTGCGCACGCACCACAGGCGTGTGTATGCGCTCTGCTACCGCTTTACAGGGAACGCCGCCGATGCCGAAGACCTTACACAGGATGTCTTCCTGAAGGTGTACTCGAACCTTGCGAGTTTTGACATGGGCCGCGGCAGCCTGCAAGTGTGGATCACGACGATGACCCGCAACCTGCTGGTGGATAACTTCCGGCGTACAAAGAACTTGCGTGCTACCAGTTCACTGGACGAGGAACGGGACGAGGCGGGCGACCTGCGCCCGATCGACCGCCTGGCATCGAATGCGTTCTCGCCGCACGAGCTGGCCGCGCAAAAGGAATTGGCGCATATGGTCCAGAGCGCTCTGTCCCACGTGTCGGCGGAACTGCGTGAGGCCGTGATCCTGCGCGATTTGCAAGATATGGATTACAAGGAGATTGCCCAGGTGCTGGGCATCCCCGAAGGTACCGTGAAGTCCCGCATCAGCAGGGGCCGCGCGGAACTGGCGCGCCTGCTGGAACGTAATAAGCGAGAGGTGATGTAGTCATGGCAGACCGCGTACAAATTCCGCATTCTCCAGCCTGCGGGCAGTGGGAGACCCTGCTGGCCGATGCGCTGGATGGACTGCTGACTCCTGAGGAGCAGGCGACGTTCGACGCCCACATGGCGTCGTGCCCTGCCTGCACCACGCTCTATGAGGAGGCGCGCCGCGGCCGGGAGTGGCTGGGGTATCTCTCCACCGAGCCGGAGATTCCCGCGGGGCTGTTGGACAAGATCCTGGCGCAGACCGGTCCGGGGCAGGTGGCCGGATTCGGATTGGTGGCCGGGACGGGCCACGTGATCCCGGTGACTCCGGTGTGGCATCAGCCAGGGCCGATGGGCTTTATCCGCCGCTTTGCCGAGCCGCGCCTGATCATGACCGCGGCCATGGCGTTCTTCTCGATCGCGCTCACCTTGAACCTGACCGGTGCGCGACTGACAGACTTCCGGCTCTCGAACCTGCGGCCCAGCGCGATGCGCTCCTTTATGGAGCGGCGGCTGACATTGGCTTCCACGCCCATTATTCGCTACTACGACCATCTGCGGCTGGTGTACGAGGTCGAGTCGCGCATGCGCGAAATGCGCCGCACCACGCAGGGCGAGAACGAAGAGAACCCGTCACCCGGCACCACCCAACCGGCAACTCCCGGAGACACGCAAAAGTCTCCTGCACAAAAAGACGGAGGCACCCGCATGGATCCTCCGCAGCAGTCGGGAACCCCGGCTTCCTCTGATTCATTGGATTACTTAGAGACGTCACTCACATGGAAGGACCGGCCCGCGCATTCCGGCGGCTCCACGGTTGTCCCAGGGGAAAGGAGCACAGTATGGACTGCGTCAATCATGGAGGTATAACAGCAACGGCCTTCTGCCAGAATTGCGGCAAGGCGCTTTGCGCGGCATGTGTGCGGCCGGCGCCCGGCGGGCAGGTTCTGTGTGAGCCGTGCCTGATGGCCTGGCAGAACATGCAGCAACCCTTTACAGTTCCCCCTCCGGCGCACTCGCCCAACCCGGCGGCAGCCGCCGTCCTGGGGCTGATTCCCGGCGTGGGTGCGATGTACAACGGGCAATTTTTCAAGGGACTGATCCATGTGGTGATCTTTGCGGTGCTGGTGAGCATCTCAGACCGTTTCGGCATCTTCGGCATCTTCATCGCTGCATGGATTTTCTATCAGTCCTTTGAGGCGTACCACACGGCGGTTGCGCGGCGCGATGGAATGCCGCTGCCTGATCCTCTCGGCCTGAACGAAGTGGGCAACTGGCTGAACCTGGGCGCGCATCCACGCCCGCCCTATCCGGGGCAAGCCCCAGGCCAGGCTCCGGGACAAGCTCCGGGCCAGCCGGGCGGCTATCCGCCGCCACCTGCCACCGGACCCTATGCGCCTTCTTCCTCCACGCCGTACACGCCGCCGTATCCACCGCCGCCGGGGTACGCCGACCCCATGACACCGCCGGTTCCTCCCGTGCCTCCCGTGCCGCCTGTCTTCTGGCAGCGCAGGGAGCCGATTGGCGCGCTCTTTCTGGTAGGGTTCGGACTCATTCTGCTGCTTGACCAGATGGGCATTGTGACCGGGCGATTCCTCAACTACCTTTGGCCGCTGGTCTTTATCGGCTTCGGTGTGTGGATGATTGTTCGCCGTATTGGGGACACAAAAGGGGGCGTCCAATGAACCGCTACATCCTGATCCGGCGCTTGAAAGGTCCGGCCGTCCTGCTGCTGATCGGCACCGTGGCTCTGCTGCACCAGGCCGATCTGGCCAGTTGGAATCTGTTTCTGCCGCTGCTGCTGATTCTGATCGGCGCACTGAAGCTGGCCGAGCGTGCGGCACTGGCGGCGGCCGGCGATGAGCCTCCCTATCCGGGCAGCTATCCGGGCCCCTACCCCGGCGCGCCCTACCCCTATGGCACAGCGCAGGCGCCGGCACAGCCCGGCACGGCGAATGTGCCGTCTTCCACGCAGGATTCCGGCAAAGGACCGCAGGGAGGACAGTCATGAGCAGCGTACCTCCTTACACTCCTCCGGGTGCACCGCCGCCGCCTTACGATCCGCGGACGCAGTGGCGGGTCTATCGTGAACAGCAGAAAGCCGCATGGCGCGCGCAGCGGGAGGCCATGCGGGCGCAGCGATATGCCTGGAAGGCGGGCTACGCAGGAGCCTACGGCCCACGTGTTCCCTCCATCGTGGGACCTCTGATTCTCGTTGCCATTGGTGTGGTGTGGCTGCTGCTCTTCATGGGGCGCATCCAGCCGGCCCATTTCTGGTCCTGGTATGGGCACTGGTGGCCGCTGCTGCTGATTCTGGCGGGACTGGCGATGCTGGGGGAGTGGGCGCTCGATCTGCGCCGTGCCACTCCGGTGCGCCGCGGAGGCGGATTTGTTGGACTGCTCATCCTGCTGGCGATCGTGGGCTTTGCCGCGGCCGGATGGGATCACTGGGGTCCATTACGGGCCCAGTGGGGCGACCAGGGCGACAACTTCTTCAACTTCTTCGGCCTGCCGGAACACGACTTGGACCAGCCGGCGATCGAGATGCCGGTCCCCGCCAACGCTTCCGTGCAGGTCGAGAATCCGCGCGGCGATGTGAGCATTACCAGCGGCGAGGGCGGCAGCATCCAGGTGCAGGCGCATGAGGTGGCCTTTGCGGGCTCCGATGCCGACGCAAAGAAGGTCTTTGACGTCGAGGCGGCGCGCGTGACAGTGAGCGGCAATGCGGTGCTGGTGAAGTCAGAGGGCACGGACAAGGGTCGGGTGAACTTGAGCGTCCAGGTGCCCAAAGGAGCGCAGGTGCTGGTGAATTCCGGCCATGGCGATGTGACCGCCGCCGGCCTGAGCAATGGGCTCAACGTCACCTCCAGCCACGGCGATGTGCAGTTGAACTCGATCAAGGGTTCGGTTCAGGTGCATTTTTCCGGTAACCGCGGAGATTTTTCTGCGCACCAGATTCAAGGCGACCTGACGGCCGATGGCAACTGCAACGATGTGACCTTCTCCGAGATCACCGGCAAGGTGACGATGAACGGGGATATTTTCGGCGACGTGCACATGGAAAGCATCGCAGGCATGGTGCATCTTCACACCTCTGTCACGGAGTTGGAACTCGCTGCACTGCCCGGCGATATGACGCTGAGTTCCGACGACCTGCATGTCTCCCAGGCCAAGGGGCAGGTTCGCGTGACGACGCGCGCCAAGGACGTGGACCTGAACCAGATCGCAGGCGACACGTACGTGAGCGACACGCGCGGCCAGATATCGATTGAGCCTGCGGGGAACTACAGCATCGAAGCCCGCAACGGCAAAGGCGACGTGGCGATCACTCTTCCGCCGGACGCTTCAGCCACCGTGAATGGCCGCACAAACAATGGCGACATCGTGACGGACTTTCCGTTGTCGATCACAGGAGATGAAAGCAAGACAGTCTCCGGCCGCATCGGCGCGGGACAGGCCAAGATCGGGCTGACCGCGGATGTCGGCGATCTGCGCATACGGAAGGGCGACGCTTCAGTGCCCGCGCCGCCAGTACCGCCCAACGCCCCTCACCTGAAAGCTCCGCAGGGCACGACTGAGCAGACGATCACGCAGTAAAGCTCAAGGCCTGTCGATCGAGAGGGTGGAGACTCGATCGCAACAGGCCCGGACACAGGGCGGCCGATTCAGAATCGGCGCCATGCGGGGATGCCAGCCCATGCACCGACGCCGACCCACGTCGCCGCGGCGGTTCATGCTCCAGGGACTCCCAATGAGAGAGCCTTAGACGAGGGTTTGCAGGTGCGCTGGGTCATGCAGCGTCAGCAGGCCGTCCTCGATCGAGATCCAACCCTCTTTGCGAAACTGACCCAGAGTGCGTGTGACGGTCTCCCGCGTTGTGCAGGCCATGGAGGCCATTTCTTCATGGGTGAGCAACAGGGGAAAGCGGAACGCTCCGCTCGGAAGATGATCCCCGATCTGATGGCCCAGCTCCAACAGCAGGCGTCCCAGGCGGGCGGCGACCGTTTCGGCCAGAGCAATGCGGCAAGCATCCTGCAATGCGAATCGGTATTCCTGACAGATGCATTGCACGGCACGCATCTGGGCCTCTTTGTGCGCGCGAAGGAAGGCAAGAAACCGGTCGCGCTCGACAGGCCGCAACTGCGCGGGCGTCAGCGATTCGGCGGAGACCTCATGGACGCCGTGGGAGAGCACGGCATAGAGGCCGAGCATGGAGCCGGGCCCCGCGACACGCACAATCATCTGCTTATCCTGGGGACGGCCGGCGGTGAGCTTGAGGTAGCCGCTGCAGATCAGATAGAGGCAGCGCGCGTCTTCGCCCTGGGAGAACAGTGACGCCTGTGCAGGAAGAGAAATGGTTGAAGTCGCCAGCTCGAGGTCTGCCAATACGGCGCTGCCCAGGGAGCAGAACCAGCCGGGACGGCGGTTGGCGCACGCAGCGCAGCCGACGGGCGCGTGCCGGGCGATTTGCTTCTGCCGTTTCTGGTGGGCTCCCGAAGGAGTCACTAAGTCCGCCATCATCTTGCCCCGTCTTTCGCCGATGAGCGTCCTCTTCCCTCACCGCGCTCTCGCCCCATGTGTGGGGCAATCGCCTGACAGAAGAAGCGCGTCGGTCTCCGGGAACGAAACTTTCGCTCTCTTCGAGTCTGTGCCAGATCGTCAGGCGCGGGATGTGATGGGCCTCACGCCTGTTCGAGGTCATTCCTTGCCGGCGCGATCCCCGCGCAGCATCCAGGCCGATCGGCGAGAGCTACCGTGGTCGGCCGGCTGCGCCAGCAGCATCCGCGGGTCGCTTTGCTGTTCAGCCAGGGTGGTCGTCTGTGTGTGCGGGCGTTGCCCGCAAGTCGCAATCGGATGAGACCGTCGCGACAAACACCTGCAGTTTTCTAGCCTGTGATGAACGTCACCGCTCCAGAAGATGACGAAGCCGTAATCTTGCGGGCATGTAGTGATGCTCCGCACACGGCGTAGCTTCCTCGGCAAGACGGGTCAGAGAATCGAATACCGCTCGGGTCCCGTGAGAGAGTTGGCTTGCTTGACCGCCGATCGCTGACGCAAGGGGCAGGCGATTGAGGAGATACGCAATGAGGGCAGATAAGGTGGTATTTTCCATGCATAAGAAAGAGTGGCCTGTAACGCGACTACGGAACCATGCGGTTCCGCGAAACAGACTGGGACTGCGAGCTGGTTGGATGCTGTTACTGGGCGCGATTGCATTGTGCGTTCCGGCGATGGCAGCACCCGCAAAGGGGGCAAAACCTGCTGACACGCAGACCAAGCAAACTACACCTGCCGAGTTCGTGGGCGCGGATGTATGCGCGACCTGCCACGAGGCGCAATCAAAGAACTTCGCATCCAATCCGCACTCAACGCTTGCTCAGAAACATAACGGCTCCGCGGTCACCTGCGAAGACTGTCACGGCGCTGGCAAGGCGCACGTAGATGCGGGCGGAGACAAAAGCAAAATCTTCAGCCCGAAGGAAGCCTCTGCCAAGGATGTGGATGCAAAGTGTCTCGGCTGCCACGCGGGCACGCATCCGAACTTCGAGCGCTCACCGCACGCGAAGGCCAACGTCAGTTGCGTGAGCTGCCACAGCATACACGACAGCAAGGCGCCCGAGCACCTGCTCAAGGCCTCGCAACCGCAGCTCTGCTTCCAGTGCCACACCGATGTGAAGCCGTCGTTCGACATGCCGTTTCATCACAGGGTGAATGAAGGCCTGATCCAGTGCAACGACTGCCATGACGTTCACGGCACCTATTTGCCCAACAACCTGAAGTCGACTGTCGATCAGAACGCGATCTGCACGAAATGCCACACGGATGTGCGTGGGCCGTTTGTGTATGAGCATGCTCCGGTAAAGGCCGAGGGATGCTTGGCATGCCACACTCCGCACGGTTCACAGAATGCGCGGTTGCTGAACATGCCGAACATCAATGTGCTCTGCAACCAATGCCACAGTCCTGTCGCGGCAGGAACGGTTCACGGCATGGGCAAGGGATCGGCGGAACTGGCGCCCTGCACCAGCTGCCACACCTATATCCATGGCTCGAACATCAATGCGGCGTTCCTGAGGTAGTTTGGCTGCGCTGCGTCGCCCATCCTTTTGGGACGGCGCGGCCCGGATCCCGTGCCTACTTCGCACACGGGTTCACGGTCCATGGGTTGAGCGAGGTGATCAAGTGAGGCTTCATATGAGGATCATAGGTTTGTGTTACACGCACTCCAAGCATCAGCCTCCCAGAGGGAGGAGCAGGCGTTGCGCCTTGGCTCTAGGAGTCGCTGCTTTATGGGTGATGCCGGGCATTGCCATTGCGCAAGGGCCGGCTGATCAGATGCAAGCTCCATCCGCACAGATGTCCGTGCCGAATGGATACTCCGCCCACTCCAGCGTGGATGTTGGCGGCCGCATGGCTGGACTGACCGGCAGCAGAGCGATGTACGACTCGCTCGTAAACCTGCAGACTGGTCCGCGTCTACTCGGCCAGACATTCGATCTGCATGCTCTGCCGGGAAACAAGCATCCGCTCTTCGACGACCTTCAGGCCTTCAGCAACGGCTACGGAGGCGACCCGAATAACCTGACGAAGATGGACATTTCGAAGAACAAGATTTATGAGTTCTCGGGCATGTTCCGTCGAGACCGGCAGTATTTCGACTACGATCTGCTGGGTAATCCCAATGTCCCGGGTGGACAATCCATTCCTATCGGACCCGCCGGCGCGCCCACGGGAAGCTTTGCGTGGCCGCAGGTGAATCAGTCTCCATTCCTTTTCAACACGGTTCGCCGGATGACGGATACCAGTCTGACTCTCTTTCCGGTATCCAAGGTGACTTACCGGTTTGCGTATTCGCAGAACATCATGCAGGGGCCGTCTCTGACGCCCAGTGGTTATCAAATCGCCGGATCATACGCCATTCTTCTTCAGGAATTTCAGCGCAACAGCACCGACGATTTCACTGGGGCCATCGACTGGAAGCCGTTCGCGGATACCAAGCTCACGTTTGAGGAACAGGTCGATCATTACAAAGGCGACTCGTACTTCATGGCCGACCCGAGCTCCTTTAACGTGCAGGAGGCAGACGGAACGCCTGTCGCGCTTCTTGCCAGCTATTTCAACCTCACACCCTACTCAGCCGCCTCCTGTAACGCAAACAGCGTGGGCGCTTCGCCGCTGCTCTCTGCGCCTCAGACGCCGGGCGGCTTGCCGGTGGTGAATGCGGCTTGCGCTGTATTGACCAGCTATACACGCACCCAGCCCACGCGGGTTCTGCTGCCGACGGAGATCTTCCGCATGCAGAGCTCGAGTATCCGGAATATTTCGATGGACGGAGATTTCCGGTATACCCAGGCCAACATGAACCTGCCCAACTACTACGACAGCTTCCAGGGACTGAACAAGACTCTGCGTGCGCAGTCGATTACCGCCACAGCTTCAGCCAAGCGCGCGGTGGTGGCAGCCGACTATGGTGTGGTCTGGAAGGCCTCCAGGAGCGTCAGCATCGCCGACCAGGTGAACTACTGGACAGAGCATCAGCCGGGGACGGCGACCATGACCAGCGAGGTGTCGCAGTCTACCCCGGCTACGGCCGGCAACGAGACCATCAACTACACCGGCCTGACATCGGCAACAGCCGCGGCAGGGGCCAGTACGCTGGAAGGGAGTGGAAAGGTTGGTACGCCTCTACCGGACTACCTCGGCCAGAGATTTGTCATCAACAACTTCATTGTGACCTGGGATGCCTCGTCTCGCGCGAGCTTCTCGCTCACCTATCGGTATCGCACGCACCAGATCGGCGAAGGGATTCCGCATAACGCGCCACTTGCCGTGGGTGCAACGACGAACGGAACGGTGAGCATCAACGAGCAGGGCGGCATCTTTACCGCGGCGCTGCGGCCGACGAATAACTGGACGCTCAACGGCAGTGCCGAAATTGCGTACGCCGATAATGTCTTTACTCCTGTTGCGCCACGGCAGTTGCAGCACTATCGTGTGCACACTCTGTACAAACCCAGGCCTTGGGCCACGCTCTCCGGAGCCTTCAACGATCTGGAGCGGCACAATAACACAAACGAGAACACGTTGACCGGCGCGACCTACGACGGTCCGCTGAACCACAAAGACCATACGCGCGTTGGCAGTTTTGGAGCAACCCTGACGCCCAACGAGCATTATGGGCTTGATCTTCACTATTCCTATAGCGACGTCTACACAACGACCAATATCTGCTATGACGCCGCTTCCAGCCCGACGCTTCCCGGTGCTGCGCCGCCCAACGGCGCAATGTGTCCTGGCGCGTCGGTGTTGTTTACCAATTACTACGAGTTTGGACCGGTGCAGGACTTTACGGATGCCCCGACGCAGGATGGGTCGGCAGCAGTCATGCTGTCTCCCAGCGCGCGGGTACATTCCGACATAGGCTACCGGATCAGCTCCGTCAACGGAAGCCGGTTCTTTAACGACTCCCGCGACGTGAACGGATCGCTCGTATCTACCTATCAGTCTCCCTATGTGGATCTGTCCTGGACTGTCCATCAGGGACTGATCTGGAAGGCAGAGTACAACTTCTTCGGATACGGCGAAGGTGGACCTTCGGGCGCTGCCTATTGCAGTACCTCGAATCCGACGCCGACGAATCCGACGGTGCCAGTTATTCCATGCAACTCTGCCAGTCTCGCGGGATTGCCGACCGCACTGAATGGGCCTGCATGGGGTGCGACCGCACCCCGGAACTTCCATGCCAACAATGTGGTGCTCAGTATGCACTACGAGTTCTAAGCACAGGCGCCGCCCCTCTTCACTGAAGAGGGGTGGTTCCGGAGCTGAAATGGGCTCACCGCGGCAAAGATGATCGGCGCTGTCCGCGACGGGATGGGCAAGATGCAGCCGTACAAGGACAAGCTGACCGATGCGCAGATCAAGGACGTGGTAGTCTATTTCCGCACTTTTCTGAAGTAGCGCAAGTGGAATTGCGGCAATCGGACGCCGTCGTCCATAGGCACTGATTCAGGTGGGGCGCCCGCAAGAATGCCGCGCGAATGAAGTTTTCAGTGATCTTCAGCTGCAGAAACGTAGAAGGAGCTAAACAATGACGAAAGCGATTCGAACTCTGGCGGTGCTGGCGGCGACGGTAAGTCTTGCCGGTTCCGCGAGCTTTGCCCAGTCCGCGGGTGAGGCTGCTTACAAATCCAAGTGCCAGATGTGCCACGGCGTGAATGGCACGCCCAACCCCGCGATGGCCAAGATGATGGGCATCAAGCCCGCATCCGATCCTGAAATCAAAAAGCTCTCGACCGAGCAGATGCTTGCAGCGGTCAAGAACGGCAAAGGAAAGATGAAGGCGATTACGGGACTTTCCGATACGCAAATGAAGGACGCGGTGGCTTACTTCCGAACTTTGAAGTAGGGTGCACGAAGAGGCCCGCCGAAGCCGGCGGGCCATTCATTCTGGAGTCGGGAGCATCATGCCATTTTTGTTGAGATTTCGAGAGCACTGGGTGCGCCCGGCGCTGTTTTTCGGCAACAATCCCATCAGCCTGGCCGGCGGCGCCGTAACCACCGCCTCCGGCGTCATCATGATCGGGTATTGGGTGATGGAGTTGTTCGGACGTCCGAACGACAACCCATACCTGGGAATCATCTTCTACCTGATTTTGCCGGCGCTGTTTGTGCTGGGGCTGGTGCTGATCCCAATCGGCGTATACATACGGCGCAAGGCGTTGCTGATTGCGGGAAAGATTCCGGCCACATACCCGAAGGTCGATCTGAACGATCGCATCTTCCGGCACGGATTGGATATTGTGCTGGTGGCGACGATCGTCAATCTGATGATTGTTTCGGTGGCCAGTTATCGTGGCGCATCGTACATGGATTCGCCGCAGTTTTGCGGCCAGTCCTGCCACGTGATGCATCCGGAGTACACGGCCTATAAGATTTCGCCGCACTCGCACGTGGACTGCGTGGATTGCCATATCGGTTCCGGGGCGGAGTCTTACTTCGCGGCCAAGGTAGACGGCTCCAAGCAGCTTTTTGAAGTAGCGCTGCATCGCTATCCGACCCCGATTCCCTCGCCGGTGCAGAATCTACGTCCGGCGCGCATCATCTGTGAAGGCTGCCACACCCCGGCGCGCTTTGTGGGGGAGAAACTGCTGGTCAAGTCCAGCTTTGCCGACGATGAACAGAACAGCGAGACGCAGACGGTGCTGGTCCTGCACCTGGGCGGACTAGATGGTCTTTCGCATCTGACCGGCATCCACGGCGTCCATCTGGGGCACATCGAGTACATCGCCACAGACACCTCGCGCACCAGCATACCCTGGGTGCAGCGGCGCAACGCGGATGGCTCGGATACGGTCTACGCTGCTTCCGCTTTGAACGGCAGGATGCCGCAGGGCGATCGCCGGGTGATGGATTGCATTGATTGCCACAATCGCGCCGCGCATACCTTTGTCACTGCGGAGGAAGCGATCAACCGGGCGATGGCCGATGGAGCAATCAACGCCACCCTCCCCTGGATTCACAAAGAGGGTTTGACGCTGCTGAAGGCCAGCTACTCCAGCCAGGCCGAGGCCAGTGCGCAGATTCCCGCGCAGCTTGAGGCGTTCTATCGCACCAGCGATCCCGCAGTGCTGAGCGCGCAGGCCGATCTGGTAAACAAGGCGGGCAAGGAACTGGCGCTTCTTTACAGTCAAAACGTCTTTCCCGGCATGAAGGTGACATGGGGGACGCATCCGAATCACATTGGGCACATGAGCTATCCGGGCTGTTTCCGCTGCCACGATGGCGACCACACTGCGAAGGATGGAACCGCGATCCCGCAGGATTGCGCGGTGTGTCACAACCTGCTGGCCGTCGATGAGTCCAAGCCGAAGGTGCTCTCCGATCTGGGTATTCAGTGAGTTGAGTTTGCGCGGAAGGGAACGAACGGGCAGCCGTCGCAATGGCTGCCCGTTTGCGTTCAGCATGCCATGTGGGCTGGCGTGGTAGGCTGTGGCTTCGCGCTGGAGGTCTCCGTTCACGATGAGCACTGCCCACCCTTACCACTTCAACCTTGTGACGGCGGCGCATGCCGCGATGCTCGAACACGGTTTCCAGCCCGACTTTCCTGCGGGAACAGAGGCAGAGCTGGCGACGATTCAAGCAGGTGCAGGGAATCGAGCGGCGCCGGATGCCCAGGATCTGCGTGGGCTTTTGTGGTCGTCGATTGATAACGACACCTCAAAGGATCTTGATCAGATCGAGTGGGCCGAGCAGTTGCCTGACGGCCGCATCCGCGTGCTGGTGGGCGTGGCGGATGTAGACGCGCGCGTCGCAGAGGGAACACTGCTTGACACCCATGCGCGCAGCGAGACAACTTCTGTCTACACCGGCGTAAAGGTCTTTCCCATGCTGCCCGCAGAGCTCTCCGAGGGCATCACCTCGCTGAACGAGAATGAAGATCGTGTTGCGCTGGTCATCGAGTATGCGGTAGATGCGGCCGGTGCTGCTACAGATGGAAAGGCCTATCGTGCGCTGGTGCGGAACCGCGCACAACTGGCCTACAACAGCGTGGGTGCGTGGCTGGCGGGCACGGGCGCAGCTCCGCCCAAGGTTGCGGCCAGCGCAGACCTGGCTGCGCAGCTCAAGCTGCAGGATGCAGCTGCGCAGCGGATGCTAGGCAGCCGATTCCAGCATGGAGCGCTCGACCTGGAGACCATCGAGACACGGCCGGTGATGCTGGCTGAGCAGGCGGTTGAGATTGCACGCCTGGAAAAAAGCCGCGCCACCTCGTTGATTGAGGAGTTCATGGTGGCGGCCAATGGCGTGATTGCGCGCATACTGGAAGCGGCGGGCGTGGCATCCATTCGGCGCATTGTGCGCACGCCCAAGCGCTGGGACCGCATTGTGACGCTGGCGGCCGGGCTGGGCGCAACGCTGCCGGCAGAGCCGGACTCGAAGGCGCTTAACGATTTCCTGCTGGCGCAGAAACAGAAAGACCCCGATCACTTTCCCGATCTCTCTCTTGCCGTGGTCAAGCTGATGGGGCCGGGCGAGTATGTGCTGGTGCAGCCGAATGAAGTTTCGCCGGGGCACTTTGGGCTTGCCGTGCAGGACTACACGCACTCGACCGCGCCCAACCGACGCTTTCCTGATATGGTGACGCAGCGGCTGATGAAGGCCTGGCTGGCGAAGACGCCGCAGCCTTACTCAACCGGCGATCTGGGCGCGATTGCCGCCCGCTGCACCCAGATGGAAGATGCCGCGCGCAAAGTGGAGCGCGAGATGCAGAAGCGGATCGCCGCCGTGGTGCTTCGCCCGCGCATCGGACAAAGCTTTCGCGCCATCGTAACCGGCGTGAACCACTACGGCACCTTCGTGCGCACGCTCGATCCGCATGTGGAAGGGATGCTCGTGAACGCCGGCAAGCCGGGCGCGGCGCGTCTGGATGTGGGCGACCGCGTGACGGTGAAGCTGATTTCGACCGATCCGGAGCGCGGCTTTGTCGACTTTGCAGTCTGAGCGGTCCGACTAACTCTCGGCCTTTGGATCGCTATCCTGCGCAACCTCGCCCTGGGCCTTCTGGCCCCCGCCGCTCTCAGCGGCCGGTGCTGTGCCTGGCTCATCGAGCCAGAGGCAGACGATCCACCAGATCAGCACGCCCACGTAAAGAGCGCTGTTGCCGTTGAGGAGCTTTTCGCGCAGGCCCATGATGCGTTCGTAGTCGGCCATGGTATGAGGCACGGCGGATTTTGCTATTGACTGCCAGATGGCCTGCATCGACAACTGGCCGATGGAAGCTGTGGACAGGCCGATGATGACGCTCTGCGGGTGGCTGCGCCAGCCCGAGCCGAAGCGGCGGCCAAAAAGAACGATCAGCAGGCCCACGGCGATGGAGAGAAGGTCGACCAGCATCCCGCCCTTCTGCGCGACGAGCTGAAGCAGATTGAGGAAATTGAGCAGAGAGTTTGGCGCCACGGACGCTGCGCCGGGCCAGGGCCCCCACTCGGCGAGCACCAGTCCACAGAGCAACAGACTGGCGACCGTGCCGGCGGCCCAGGTCCGCGGGCTTGCCTTTGCAAAGACCGCCCGCGCCAATTCCACAATCACCAGCAGGCCTACGATGGCTGAGAGCAGGGCAAGCCCCAGAAAGACTTCTCCCAGGGTTACCTGCGGCATGCGGCCAAAGAGCAGGCGGCTGGCCAGCAGGCGCAGCGTTACCAGCGCAATGCCGACGGTGAACCAGCGGAAGCGGCGGGCGCGATCACGTCCGAGCAACACGACAAGCAGCACGAGGTGCGCCGCGAAGGTCAGTGTCCAGAGAGTCTGGACGGCAGTAAAGGCGAAGTTGAGATGCATGCACTCCTTGCGGGGCCCGCATACAGAGGAAGGATGCGGAGCCAAAGATTAGTCTAGGGCATCCCTCAGGTCAGCTCAACGCGCGCGGCCTTCCGCCGGGGCAATCTTCGTAATGTGATCCCTGTCACTGTCAGGCTCTCACCGCAGGAGGAGACTAGTGCCACCGCTGCGTCTGCCCTTACGACCCCCAGGCTGCGGCGGAAGGAGGGCATGTGTCTTTGAAGCTCAAGGTCAACAACCAGACCGTCCAGGTGGATGCGTCCGGGGATACCCCGCTGTTGTGGGTGCTGCGCGATCATCTGAACCTGATGGGCGCCAAATATGGCTGCGGCGTGGGCTCGTGCGGCGCCTGCACGGTGCTTGTGGACGGTAACGCGGTTCGGTCATGCATTACGCCGGTGTCGGGCGTAGCCGGGTCCGCCATCACCACGTTGGAAGGGCTCTCCAAGGACGGGACGCACCCTTTGCAGAAAGCATGGGATGCGGTGGACGTGCCGCAGTGCGGCTACTGCCAGTCGGGCCAGATGATGAGTGCGGCGGCTCTGCTGGAGCGCACGCCCCACCCCACAGACGCGCAAATTGACATCGCCATGACCGGCAACCTCTGCCGTTGCGGCACGTACGCGCGCATCCGCGAAGCCATTCACCGCGCAGCCGGGCAGATGATGCCCGCTCTGCGCGACTAGCCATCTCCGGAGGGACTCCCCGTGCAATTGAATCGGCGGCATTTTCTGCAATTGACTGCTCTGGCGGGCGGCGGCCTGGCGTTGAGCCTCTATGAACAACCTTTGGCACAGGCGCTGGGCGCGGCCCAGGCAGACGGGCACGCTCCCGGTCTCTCGCCGCGCGCTTTTCTCGGCATCGATCGCAGCGGAATTGTAACGATCCAGGCGAAGAACCCGGAGATTGGCCAGGGCATCCGCACCATGCTGCCTATGCTGATTGCCGAGGAGCTGGATGTGGAGTGGAGCCAGGTGAAGGTGGAGCAGGCCAGCCTGGACGAGAGCGCGTATGGGCCGCAGTTTGCCGGCGGGTCCATGGCAACGCCGATCAACTGGGAGCCGCTGCGCCACGTGGGTGCTGCCGGGCGGCAACTCATGATTTCTGCTGCAGCGAAGCGCTGGGCCGTGCCGGAGGCGGAGTGCTCGACCCGTGCGGGCAAAGTGCTGCACGCCGGCAGCGGCCGCTCCCTGGGCTATGGAGAACTGGCCGACGAGGCTGCGACGCTGCCCCTGCCTGACCAATCCATGCTGCGCCTGAAGGACGCGAAGGACTACCGCATTGTAGGCAACTTCACCCGCGGCGTGGATAACCCCGCGCTGATGACCGGCAAGCCTCTGTTCGGCATTGACGTGAAGGTGCCGGGAATGCTGCAGGCGGTCTATCAGAAGTGCCCGGTTCTGGGCGGCAAAGTGAAGAGCGCCAATCTGGACCGCATCAAGAACATGTCGGGCGTGCGCCACGCCTTTATTGTGGAGGGCACGGTGCGGGGCGGACCGGTGCTTGAGTCCGACCCTGGACTGGAGCCGGGTATTGCAATCGTGGCCGATACGTGGTGGCAGGCGCAGGCGGCGCGCAAGGCTCTGAAGGTGGAATGGGACACCGCGGCGGGCTCTCCAACTGCCGCCGCGCAGTCCAGCGCAGGATTTGCGACGAAGGCGGCGGAGCTTTTGAAACAGCCGCCGGGCCACACCATCCGTGCCTACGGCGATGTGGACGGGGCACTGAAGTCAGCAGCGAAGGTGGTCGAAGCCGAGTATGCCTACCCGTTCCTTTCGCATGGCGCGCTGGAGCCGCAGAACACCACGGCTCACTTCAAGGATGGCAAAGTGGAGATATGGACCACCAGCCAGGCGCCAGGCGGAGGCCGCCGGATGGTTGCCAAGGAGTTGGGCATTGCAGAGAGCGACATCACCGTTCACCTGACTCGCACAGGCGGCGGCTTTGGGCGCAGGCTGATGAACGACTACATGGTGGAGGCGGCGTGGATCTCGCGCACCGTGCAGGCTCCTGTGAAGCTGGTGTGGTCGCGCGAGGATGACTTTGCGCACGATGCGTACCGACCTGCGGGCTGGCATGCGATGAAGGCCGGGCTGGACGCGCAGGGCAAGGTGGTTGCGTGGCGTCAGCATATGGCCACCTTTGGCGAGGGCGACCATGCGGCGCCTTCGGCCGGCATCGGCCCTGAGGAGTTTCCATCGGGCCAAGTTCCCAACTACTTCATTGGCCACACGGCGATGCCGCTGTGGCTGCGCACCGGGCCGATGCGCGCACCGGGCGTGAATGCCTATGCCTTTGTGAGCCAGTCCTTTCTGGATGAGGTGGCGCTGGCGGCGGGCCGCGACCCGCTGGACGTCCAGTTGGAGATTCTGGCGGCGACGACGGTGCCCCTGCCGGAAACCGGTGCGACTGCGCGCCGCGGACCGGCCGAGTACCGCTTCCATCCGGCGCGGCTGGCGGGCGTGCTGCAGCAGGTAGCCGAGGAGAGCGGCTGGCGCAATCGCAAGCGCGCGCCGGGCACGGGCATGGGCATCGCGGCCTATTCGTGCCATCTGGGCTACTCGGCGCAGGTGGTTGAAGTCACCGTGGACGCAAACAACCGCGTGCGGGTGAACAAGGTGTGGGCAGTGGCCGATGTGGGCCGCCAGATCATCAATCCTTCCGGCGCGCGAGCGCAGGTGGAGGGCTCAATCCTTGAAGGCATCAGCCACACGTTGCTGGAGGTGACGCTCACCGGCGGCAAAATCGACCAGAGCAACTATCCGCAGTACCCGCTGGTCCGGATGAGGCAGGTCCCGGAGATGCACATTTCGTTCCGCATCACGGAGAATTCGCCGACCGGTCTGGGCGAGCCGGCGCTGCCGCCGGTGATCCCGGCGGTCTGCAACGCGATCTTTGCGGCCACCGGCAAGCGGGTGCGGACGCTGCCGCTCTCGCGCAGCGGATTCACCCTTGCCTGAGGAGGAATCCTTCGCACGGTATCAACTTGACCCTTCCGCTGCACGCAATCCAGGGTGTGGCGGAAGGGCAATCCTCATACAATGGTCGGGAGATCGCGGCGGGCCCTGTGTCCAGGCGCTGCGCTCGCGTGGAGGTGAACCTATGTCGATCCTTACCGGGCCAAAACTCAGTGCGCGTCTGACCGCGCTGCCAGACTGGCAAGTGGAGAATGGTGAACTCGTGCGCACCTTCGCCTTCAAAGATTTTTCAGCCGCGCTTGGCTTTGTCAATCGTGTGGGCGAGCGAGCCGAGAAGGCAGGGCACCACCCAGACATCGACATCCGCTACAACCGCGTCCGACTTGCCCTGGTTACGCATGATGCAGGGGGGTTGACGGAAAAGGACTTCGCCTTGGCGGGTGAGGCAAGCGAGCTTGCCTGATCGCCGCAGGGAATTGTCTGAGAAAAGCATGATTTCAATAGACACACAACTTGCGATTTGACATGATGGGATGAGTGATACGCTCTACCCGGCTTGCGAGAGGGATGCAGGACGAGACGCCTGTTCATGCGGCCACACGATCCTCCCTTTTTACGCTCGCGGGCGCGCTTCACAAGCCATTGTGGCCAGATCGTTGCCGAATGGCTCATTCGGAGGAAAAGCCCGTTGCGCATATCGCTCTTCATCACCTGCTATAACGACACGCTGTTTCCTGAGACCGGCAAGGCGGTGGTGCGCGTGCTGGAGCGGTTGGGCCATACGGTCGAGTTTCGCCGGGAGCAGACCTGCTGCGGCCAGATGCACTGGAACACCGGCTATCTGAAAGAAGCTGTCCCGATCATCCGTCACTTTGTAGCGGTTTATGGTGACGCGGAGGCGATTGTTGCGCCGTCCAGCTCCTGCGTGTCGATGATGCGGGATCACTACCTGAAAGCGGCGGAGATGGCAGGCGATGCAAAGCTCGCCGCGGACGTGGAGGCGCTGCTGCCGCGTGTCTATGAGTTCACTGAGTTTCTGGTGAAAGGGCTCGGCGTGGAAGATGTGGGCGCGACCTTTCCGCACAAGGTTACGCTCCATACCAGTTGCCACTCCCAGCGCAGCCTGTACCTGGGCGATATTCCCGTGCGGCTGCTCAAGCAGGTACGCGGACTGGAACTGCTGCCGATTGAAAATCCGCAGGAGTGCTGCGGCTTTGGCGGCACGTTTTCCATCAAGAATGCGGATGTGTCGTCCGCGATGCTGGCCGAGAAGGTGCGCACGGTGCTGAACACCGGCGCGGAGGTCTGCACGGCAGTGGACAACTCCTGCCTGATGCACATCTACGGCTCGCTACACCGGCAGCGCACCTTTGTGCGCACGGCCCATATTGCGGAGATTCTGGCTTCCACGGGAGGGCAGGGATGAGCGCGCCCGAACACTCGCACTTTTCGAGCCGGAATTTTCCTGAGGCAGCCAAGGAGTTGCTGGCCGACTCGCAACTCCGCAAGAATGTGCGCCACGCCACGGATGTGATTCAGGCCAAGCGCAACCGCGTGGTCGCGGAACTGCCGGACTGGGAGGCGCTGCGCGACGCAGGCTCAGGGATTCGTGCGCACGCATTAGCGCACCTGGATCACTATCTTGCCGAGTTTGAGCAGAACTGCATGCGCGCCGGCGGGCAGGTGCACTGGGCGCGGGATGCGGTGGAAGCCAATCGCATCATCCTTGGACTCATTCAGCGCCACGAGGCCAAAGAGGTCATCAAGATCAAGACCATGACTTCGGAGGAGATTGGCCTGAACCGCAACCTTGAGGCCAACGGAATTCGGCCGCACGAGACGGACTTGGCGGAGCTCATCGTGCAGCTCGGCCATGACAAGCCCTCGCACTTCGTCGTGCCGGCGCTGCACAAAAATCGACAACAGGTGCGCGCGATCTTTCAGCGCGAGATGCATCTGCCTGAGCTTGGCGACAAGCCGGAGGACCTGTGCGCGGCGGCGCGCACCTATCTGCGCGAGAAGTATCTGCGCATCAAGGTGGCGGTCTCTGGCGCGAATTTTCTGGTGGCGGAGAACGGCGCGGTCTGCATTGTGGAATCGGAAGGCAACGGGCGCATGTGCCTTACGCTGCCTGACGTGCTGATCTCGCTGGTGGGCATTGAGAAGGTGATTCCGCGCTTCCGCGATCTGGAAGTGTTGCTGCAGACGCTGCCGCGCTCGGCCACGGGCGAGCGCATGAATCCGTACAACTCGATATGGACGGGAGTTCATGCGGGCGATGGGCCAAAGGAGTTTCACGTCGTGCTGCTCGACAATGGCCGCAGCCCGATTCTTGCCGATGCGGAAGCGCGGCAGACGCTGAAGTGCATTCGCTGCGCAGCCTGCCTGAACGTGTGCCCGGTCTACCACCAGACGGGCGGCCATGCGTATGAGTCGGTCTACGCGGGGCCAATCGGCGCGATTCTGACTCCGCAGCTTCATTCAATGGAAGAAGGCCGATCGCTGCCCTACGCTTCATCCTTGTGCGGGGCCTGCTATGAGGTTTGTCCGGTCAAGATCAACATACCGGAGGTACTGATTCATCTGCGCGGCAAGGTCGTCGAGCAGGACCAGAAGACCTTTGCCGGCAAGCTGGATCCATGGAACGTCGGCATGCAGGCCGCGAAATTTGTGATGACCAGCGCAGGTCGCTTCACGCTGGCGCAGCATATGGGCCAGCTCGCGCAAAGGGCTTTTGTCTCAAAGAATGGTTTTATTGAGCACCTGCCCTTTATGCTTTCTGGCTGGACGCAGACGCGCGACCTGAAGGCGTTGCCGGCGCAGAGCTTCAGAGACTGGTGGGCGCAGCGCGAGCCACGGGGCAGCGCAGGTGCGGATGCTCCAAAGGGGGACCGCGATGTCAAGTGAAAGGGATGCCCGCTCCGCGATTCTCGGCAGCATCCGCAGCGCGCTGGGCGTGCATGCGGAACGCGATATCAGCACACGCGAGGCGGAATATGCCGCTCTGCCGCGCGAGTATAAGCAAACTTCGACGAAGAGCGGCGAAGAGCTGCTTGCGCTTTTTACGCATCGGCTCGAAGAGTATGACGCAGGCGTGCTGCGCGTGTCGCGGAATGAGATCGCTGCCGCAGTGGCGCGGCTGTTGAGCCAGCGCGGACGAAGGCGAATCGGCATCCCAGATGATCTGCCGAGCGCGTGGCTGCCTGCCGGGCTTGCTTTTGAGAAGTCTGCTGCATTCGATGCGCATCAACTCGACACACTCGATGGCGTGCTGACCGGTTGCACGGTTGCGATTGCGGAGACTGGCTCGATTGTCCTGCAGAATACTGGGGCGCAGGGACCGCGGGCGCTTTCGCTGGTGCCGGATTATCACTTGTGTGTCGTGTTTGCCGCGCAGATTGTGGAGACGGTGCCCGAGTGCTTTACACGCCTGGAAGCGACCGCGAGCCTTCCCACGACGTTCGTCTCTGGCCCCTCGGCGACCGCTGACATCGAAATGACACGCATCAAAGGCGTGCACGGGCCGCGCTTTCTGGATGTTCTGATCGTCGAAGACTGAGCGAAGTCTGGCAATTCATTCACGTCTATTCCAGGCCTTTCGACTCCATCTGCTTCGCGCGCGCACCGCGCCGGTAGAGAAAAAGACCAAGCAGAATCGACACCAAAGTGCCGCCGACGAGCTTGAGTTCAAAGCCGAGCTTATCGGACGAGTCGCCAGGCGGAACAAGCGAAACCGCAATGCCGAGCAGGACCACCACGAATCCGAGTCCACCAGCGATCCATGCGCCGGCAACTCCGCCGGGCACCAGCACGGCATGTGGGTTATTTTTGCGATCTTTGCGGCGCGCCAGTTTGATGATCGCAGCGAACATGTACAGAAACGGGATGAAGTAGAGGATGATGGCCGCGTCGATGAGGAACTGATACGCGCCGCGCGTGGTTTCGTTGACCTGGCTCACCAGAAGGATGCCGCCCGAGACCCCGGCCTGCACAAGAATCGAAACATAGGGCGTCTTCCATCGCGGATGAATCTTTCCAAAGGCCGCCGGCAGATAGCGATCGATGCCAACAATAAATGGTATGCGTGCCACACCGGCCACAGTGGTCCCCACGCCACCTGCGTTGCCCGCCGTGACGAGAATGGCCGCAATCACGCCGAGCAAGCCGAGGCGCATTGCGACCGAGCCGACGGTGATGGCATGAAAGACGCCGCTCTGCGGATCGATGTCAGACGCAGGCACAAGGGCCAGCACAGAAAAGGTGCCCACGATATACATCAGGGCAATCAACGCGCCGGCGCCAAAGACTGCGCGCGGCAAGGTGCGGTGTGGGTTGTGCACCTCTTCGCTCATGGCGGATACAAGCTCAAGTCCCGTGAAGGCGAAAGCGATCTGTGACCAGAAGTTGACAGTGTCCCAGTTCCACGCGGGCAGCATGTTCGAAAACGTGAAATGCGTTGCTGAACCATGGCGTAGCACAAAGACGGCCGCGATGGCTGCAAGCATCAGCAGCGGAACATAAGTGCCCACACCGCCCGCATTTTGCAGCCACTTGCCGATGTTGAGGCCGATGATGTTGAGCACTACGGCAACCAGCAGCATGGCAAGCGAAACCAACAAAAGAAAGGTGCGGTCCTGCGCGAGAGCTATGCCGCGCCCGCCCATGATGTAAGCCGCCATCGATGCGCTGGCGAGCAGCAGTCCGGGGAAATAGAAGACCGTGTAGATCCAGTAGGTCCAGCCTGCGAGAAAGCCGTGGAAGTCACCGAAGGCCTCGCGCGACCAGACGTAGAGGCCGCCCTCATGCGGGAAGCGCGATGAGAGCTCGTTGATGACCAGTGCCCCCGGAACAAAAAAGAAAACGGCGGCAAGAATCCAGAGGCTAATGGACGAAGTGCCATTGTGGCCTGCAGCGGCGATCCAGCGGGGACCCAGCACGGCTGCGATGTTGAAGAGCAGCACATCCCAGAAGCCCATCGTCTTGCGTAGTTCCTGCTTTGCATCCGTGGGACGGCCGGTTGCAATCGTCATGGTGTCATCCCTTCACGCGATCTCTGGTGCGTCACGCCGCTGAGAATCATATCGGATGCAGGGGACGTCCGTAAGTGCAGAGGGAGAGGAGACGCAGGGCACCGCCCCGGAGACGTTCTGCGAAAATGGAAGAACATGCTGTCTCTTCAAAATGCCGGCAAGCGGTTTGGACCGCGCGTGTTGTTTCTTGAGGCCAACTGGCTGATCCGAAGCCGGGAAAAGACCGCGCTCGTGGGCGCCAATGGCACCGGCAAATCCACATTGATGAAGGTGCTGGCCGGTCTCGAATCGCTGGACTACGGAACGATGCAGCGGACGCGCGGCATGAGCATCGGCTACCTGCCGCAGGAGGGCCTGCGGCTCACCGGGCGCGATATCTTTGAGGAGTGCCTGTCCGTGTTCGACGAGCTGCGCTCGATGGAAGGTGAAAGCGAGCGTCTGGCCGGGCAACTGGCGGAGCTGGACCACGCAAGCGCCGAGTATGAGGCAGCGGCCGAGCGCTACTCCATGCTGCAGGAGCGCTTTCATGCGCTGGACGGCTACGCCCTTGATGCCCAGGTAGGAAGCGTGCTCACAGGCCTGGGCTTTGGCAAGGAAGACTGGTCGCGGCAGACCGATGAGTTCAGCGGCGGATGGCAGATGCGCATCGCGCTGGCCAAGCTGCTGCTGGCCAAGCCCAACCTGCTGCTGCTCGACGAGCCGACCAATCACCTCGATCTGGAGACGCGTAACTGGCTTGAAGGCTATCTGAAGAGTTATCCATTTGGTTACATCCTTATCTCGCATGACCGCTACTTTCTCGATGTCACGATCGACCGCACCGTGGAGATATGGAACAAGCGGCTCACCATCTTTCAGGGCAATTACACGAAGTATCTTGCGCAAAAAGACGAACGCCGGGCGCAGTTAGAAGCGGCGTATCGCAATCAGCGCGAACAGATCGAGCACCTTGAGGCGTTCATCAACCGCTTTCGCGCCCAGGCCACCAAGGCCAGGCAGGTGCAGTCGCGCATCAAGGAACTGGAAAAGATTGAGCGCATCGAGATCCCCGAAGAAGAGCCTGTGATGCACTTCAAGTTTCCCCAGCCTCCGCCCTCGGGCCGCATGGTTGCGGAGGCCGAGGGACTCTCGAAGAGCTACGGGCCCAAGCAGGTTCTCAACAATGTGCGCTTTTCCATCGAGCGTGGCGACCGCGTTGCGCTGGTGGGCGTAAACGGCGCGGGCAAGTCGACGCTCATTAAGCTGCTGACGGGCGTAGAGCAGCCCACGGCGGGAACCATCAAGCTGGGCCACAACGTGGCGAGCGAGTATTTTGCGCAGGACCAGTACAAGGTGCTGGACGGCGAGGCGCGCATGCTGGACGACATCAGCCGCGCGGCGCTGAAGGTGCCCGAATCAGCGTTGCGCTCGCTGCTGGGATGCTTCCTCTTTTCCGGCGACGATGTCTTCAAGCGCCTGGGTGTGCTCTCTGGCGGAGAACGCAACCGCTTCGCCCTTGCGCGGATTCTGGTGTCGCCGTCGAACTTTCTGCTGCTGGACGAGCCGACCAACCACCTGGACATGCGCGCGAAGGACGTGTTGCTCGACGCGCTGGCGGCTTTCAGCGGGACTGTCATCTTTGTGTCGCACGATCGCTACTTCATTGACCGGCTGGCGACGCGCGTCATCGAGGTGGAGAACGGTACGGTCACGACCTACGAGGGGAATTACGAGGATTATCTGCGCAAAAAGGAATCGCTTGCGCTGGGAGCGGTTACGGCCGCATCTGCTCCGCCCCGTGGTGAGACGCAGGAAGCTGTGCAAGCACTCCAGCACGCGAGTCCATCCGGCACGACGATCGTGATTGAGGGCGGGCCCGACGACACGGCGAGGAAGCGGCGTCTGAATCCCATCAAGCAAAAGCAGATGGAGGACCGCTGCGCGTTTCTCGAAGAGGAGGTGCCGCGCGTGGAAGCGGCGCTTGCGCACACTGAGACGCAACTCGGCGTATTTGTCTCTGCAGCGGAGACAGAGCGGCTGACGAAGCTGGCCGAGGAACTGCGCGAACAACTGGCCGCGCTCACAGCGGAGTGGGAAGAGCTGATGCTGCAGCTAGAAGTGTGAGGATTTACAGGCTAGATCTGTCGTTTGAGCTCTTCAATCTGCTTGGAAAGCTGTTTTATCTGATCTTGTTCATTTTTGATCCGCTGGTCGTAATGCTTAATTCTGTCGCTTTTCTCGTGCTCAATTTGCGTCGTAGCCGACTGGTGATTTGCGATCATTTGCTGAATAGTTTGGATCCTTTTTACCGCCTCTGCCGATCTCTTCGGGTCAACCATGTCAACATCCACCTCTCTTATCGCACACCGCAACTTTTGCAGTTACCAAGCCGGAGCAATTCTGCACGGCCCTTCACAAAGTGGTCATTGAATAATATACAGAGCCGATCCTGGATCGTGCATCAATTCTTATTCAGTCCCATCTCCCGACTCTGCAGCTTCACCTTCCATCTCGATTCCATTTTCAGAATGTCATCGGTGTTTGAGGAGCTTCCAGCAACCTCAAGGATAGAGACTTGGTAGTCACTGTGTTCGCGACTCTTCAATGCGATATTTCCTCCGTGCCCGGTTATGACATAATCCATCCATCGGTGCCAAAAGCCTTCGCTTCCTGAAGCTGAACCGACATACTGCTCTTTGGTCTTTGGGCAGGTTAACAGGTAGACACCCCTTGCCTCTTTCAGGACAGCAATCCAGTCCTTGGGTAGTCCAGCAGCGACCTTGGATAAGGGTTCCACAAAATTCAGAAAGCCGGGGAAGTCAGGCTCCTTGAACTCAGGACGTAGCTCGATGATCGGTTTGTTCTGGTTCTCAGCCCTTTGAATCCACGCTCTTGCTCCGTCTCCCCAGTAGATAAAGACCTTTCCATGCAAGTCAGCGAATCTATCATCAACCTGCAAGTCGTATACGTCACAGCTGCCGGCCAGGTCGATCTCGTTTCGATGAGGCTGTGAAGTATCTTGCTGTAGTACACCCTTGTACTTCGCGATGTACAGGCCAACGAACATTGTGGCGCCATTTGGAGTACCCACGAATGACGCCCAATGGGATGCTCGGGAAAGCCTGGACTTGTTTTCGAAGCTCTGACAGGATTGGTAATTCTCAAAGGCGGGACGATTGTCGCGCCATAGTTCATAAGGTGTCCGACCAGGCTCCGCCCGCTTGTCCTGGTGACGCAATAGGATGACGTCTGACGGAGAGATGTCAAACTGTCTGAGCAAAGAGTTAAATTGCAGGGGCATAATCCCGCACCTCGGCCAATAAAATTAATGGCTGCAAATCCCCCTGATTCTATACCTCCATTTGGACCCAGCACAGGCTTAGTCCGCCATCCCCTGAGACGGCTTTCATCGCGTATCAGGCATAATCAAAAGTACGATGGCCCTTCTGTGGAATCCCGAAAGCTGGTCGCAGCGGCTTGCCGAGCTTGAAGCACGCTCCGGCGACCTCAAGGAAGCTCCCCTGCGTCGCGATGTGCGATCCCTTGGCACCTTGCTTGGCGAAGTTCTGCGCGAGCAGGCCGGCGACGATCTTTATCAGCATGTGGAAGCGTTGCGGCAGGGCACCATTCGCCGCCGCGATGCGGAAGCCCGCGGCAACGCGGAAGAGGCCGCCCAGCATGGATCGAAGGCGCTCGAGCTGGTCCACTCGCTCCCCATTGAGCGCGCCATCCTGCTGACGCGCGCGTTTGCGTTTTACTTTGAACTGATCAACCTGGCAGAGACCAACCACCGCAAGCGTCGTCGCATCGCTCTGCAACTCAGCGGCGAAGCCGGCCGTCAGCGCGGCTCCCTCGCGGGCACGCTGGCGGAGATGCGCCGCGTCGGAGTCACAAAGGATGAGGCCATGGACTGGTTGCGCCGTGTTCTCATCGTGCCTGTGTTTACCGCCCATCCCACTGAGGTGGCGCGCCGCTCGGTCATGTCCAAGCGCCGCCGCATAGGCGAGTTCCTTGCGACGCTAGACCGCATCCCCATTCCGGAGCAGGATCTGGCGCAGCTGGAAGAGATGGTGCTGGCGGAGATCACCAGCCTGTGGCAAACGGATGAAGTACGCTCACGCCGGCCTACGGTCTATGACGAAATCAAGATGGGGCTCGACTACTACGACGTCTCCATCTTTGCCACGCTGCCGGCGCTCTACCGCGAAATCGCCGAGGCCTTGCGCGCATCGTACGGGCTTGAGCTGGAGCCGCATGCGCTGCCGCAGGTGCTGCGCTTCGGCTCCTGGATCGGCGGAGACCGCGACGGCAATCCCTTTGTGACGCCTGAGGTGACGCGCGACGCGATTCAACTGGCGCGCGGCCATCTTCTCCTCTACTACCAGCGGCGATTGAACGCGGTCATGGATCTGCTGACCACGAGCGCCCAGCAGCGGCCCGTGAGTGCAGCGCTGGTGGAGCGACTGGACGCCTATGTGAAGCAGGTGCACACGCCGGAAGCGCAGGTCTTTGGCGCGCAATATGAGTTCGAGTACTATCGGCGCTTTGTGATCTGCCTGAAGGCTCGCGTGCAGCGCACCCTGGAGCGTCCGGAGCCTTCGCCGGCGCGTCTGCCCGTCATGGCCTACACTCTTGCCCAGGGCCAGGACAAGCTGGCGCAGGCGTTGCCGCCGTACGGCGCGGTCGGTGAATTCCTCGACGACCTTGAGCTGTTGCGCAGTTCGCTGACGGCCCATGGTGGCGCCCGCATTGCGCGCACGCTGATTGATCCGCTCATTCTGCAGGTGCGCACCTTTGGTCTGCACCTGCATACGCTGGATATCCGCCAACACGCGCGTGTGCATGCGGCCGCTCTGAAAGAGGCTGTGGCGGACACAATCGCCCCTGCGCTTCCCGGCGAGTTGTCCGCAGACACGGCTTCAGTGCTGGAGACATTTCGCGTTGTGGCGGAGATCAAGAACGGCTGCGCGCCGGAAACGATTCGCCATTACGTCATCTCCGGCGCCGCCGCGGTGGAGGATGTGCTGACGGTGGTGCGGCTGGCCCGACTGGGCGGCGTGCGCGTTGAGGGTTCCGGGCGAGATCCGGGCCTGATGCCCGTTCCGCTCTTCGAATCCATCGAAGATCTGCGTAATGCGCCGGCCGTTTGCCGCGAGCTGTGGAGCCGCCCCGACTATCGCAAGCTGCTGGCAAGCTGGGACAACTGGCAGGAGGTCATGCTCGGCTACTCGGATTCCAACAAGGACGGCGGCATGTTGACCAGCACGTGGGAGATCTTCCGCGCGCATCGCGACCTGCACACCGTCGCGCGCGAGTGCGGCGTCAAGCTGCGGCTCTTCCATGGCCGCGGCGGCACGGTGGGCCGCGGCGGCGGGCCCACGCATCGCGCCATCTTTGCCCAGCCCATGGACTCCTTCGAGGGCCACCTCCGCATCACCGAGCAAGGCGAAGTGCTGAACTTCAAATATGCCGACGAGGTGCTGGCCGAGCGCAACCTGGAGCTCATGATTGCCGCTTCGCTCGACGCACTGGCTCGTCCCAATGCCCGCGATCCCCAGGGACACTTCACCGGCATCCTGAAGCCGGAGTGGGAAGCCGCGCTCAACGACCTCTCCGCGATTTCATTCGGGTTCTATCGGAGGAACATCCTCGAAAACCCGGACGTCATCACGTACTTTGAGCAGTCCACCCCGGTGGGCGAGCTGGAAAACGCCAAGATCGGCTCACGACCCTCGCGGCGCAAAGCTTCGCCGAATATTGCCGACCTGCGTGCCATTCCCTGGGTCTTTGGCTGGACGCAGTCGCGGCTGCTGGTGCCCGCGTGGTTTGGTGTGGGCTTTGCGCTGGCCGAGTTCATTGAGCGCACGGGCGCACTTGAGCTGCTGCAGACCATGGCGCGTGAGTTTCCGCTCTTCATTGATCTGTTGCGCAACGTGGAGATGGCGCTGGGCAAGGTGGACCGAGCTACCGCGCGGCTCTACTCCTCGCTGGTGGAGGATGCGAAGCTGCGCGAGCGCGTCTATGCCATGTTCGAGGCGGAGTTTCACCGCACGGTGAGCGCCGTGCTTGCCGTCACGCGGCAGACGGAGCTGCTCGAAAAGAATCAGGTTCTTGCGCGGTCCATCAAGCTGCGCAATCCGTATGTCGATCCCATGCACCTGATCCAGGTGGACATGCTGCGGCGCAAGCGCGCGGGCGAAGACACACCGGAGGTGAACCGGGCGATTGCGGCCACCATCAGCGGCATCTCGGCCGGATTGAGAAACACGGGCTGAGCAAGGCGCACTAGCCCCCCGGCACATCGTCCCAACCGAGCTGGCCGTTGCGATCTCCGCAAGGGATGCCCTCCTGCAGACTGGCCCTGGGTGGAGGGCTGGCCGAGCGTGGTCCATTGACCTAAAGTTACGTGACGAAAGGCATGTTTGCACGCCAGTTCGAACCACCTGCGGGAGCCATGGGAGGCGTAAGATTTGGCTTATTCCATGTTGGTTCTGGTTTTTCTGTCTGTGGCCCTCGTCGAGCCGGGTGCGCATCGTCATCCAATCAAAGCACTTGTCCCGAGCAGACCTGGAGTCTGAGGAAAGGCCAAAAGCAGTGACTGCCGTCAGGTTCCCAGATTGCGCTGGATCCGCCTTTGATGGCCGAGCTACACGATAGCCCCGTGAGGGCACAACAATGCCAAATCTTCGTGGATGAGGTTGGCAGAGGGCCGGCGGGATGGGGACAGCACACATTCACAGGGTTTGTCATGGCGATGAGTAGCAGAGCTGAAGATCCAGTTGCACATGAAGCTGTCGAACCGGCGGAGGCCAGTTCGCCGATGATGCTGGTCGCGCTGATTGGTCCCAATGAGGAAAGTCGAGCGATCATGGCCCGTGCGCTTGCGGCGCCGGAGTCGAGGATCGTGCACGAGTTTTCCACTTACCCCGAAATGAAGCTCGAAGTCCTGAGGATGCTGTCGGAGCACTTCGATTTTCTGATGATCGACCTCGATAGCGACGAAGAATTCGCGCTTCATCTGGTGGAAATGCTCGCGGCGCTTAGTGCTCCCGCGGTGATGGTGTATTCAAAGAGGGAAGATCTGGCCCTGATGGAGAGGGCGACAGCGGCAGGCGCACGGGATTTCTTTCCACTTCCTGCGGACCTGCCAGGTGCGCATGGTGAGGGAGCCAGACCAACGGGCGCCGGGGTGCAGACGGCCTCGGCTGCCACCATCGCACGTGAAGGTGCCGTCAGCGCCGCAACGCCCGCGGCTGCCGTGCCTGAACGCCGGCTTGAGGCAGTGCCGAGATATCCGGAGTCGGTGTCAGCGCAGGAGATCCGGCGCTTCAATCCCCTGGAACCCGCCGGACGTGAAAAGACTCTGCGGCGCATCGACAGCGGATTGACCGAGGTGAGCAGTAACGGCGGCCTCACCCCGTTGCGGCCGAGTGCCCACCGCCCAGCCACTGTGCCGGCCTCGAATCTGGAGGGGCAGAGAGAAGAGAGGTATCTCCCGGAGCTGTCCGATGCTGTGAAAACAGCCCCGGAGACCTTGCGGCCGGCTGCGAACCCGGCTCCAGCTCCTGCAAAGCACGAGACGCGGATTGATTTTTCAATCCGGGCCGCGGCTCCGGCCGATCCCAACGCGGTAGGTTTGGAAACGGACGCGGACGTGCTCCACTTTGCTCGCCAGATCAACGCAGCAAGCGCCGGATCTTCGCAGGCCAGGGCTGCGGGAAGCAAGCCCGTGCTACTCACCGAGGATCGGCACGGTGAGGATGAAGAGGGTCCTGACTGGAAGAGAAGGGGACTGATCGCTTCCGGACCTTTGGCGATGGTGCTCCTGGTTGCTTTTTTCTTTGTGCATTCCCCGCGCAGGATCGCTGCGGTAGACGGCCCCGCGCGATCTGCGCCAAGACAATCACAGCCGCAATCGCCGGCTCCTGGGGTTGCCGAAGCGGCAAATCCTGTCTTGATCAAGCCGCAGGCGGGAACGCCGCTGTCAACCGGCAAGAATCTGGAATCGCCGACAAAGACTGACCAGCTTCCGTCAAATGCAATGACGGCCCAGTTTACGGCACCCACCAGAATTGCCGGCGGCCGGAAGAGCCCTGCTGTGGCAGAAGCTGCTCCCAATGCGCTGGCGCTGGGCGCTTTGTATGGTGGTGTTGTCTCGGGTGCGGCGCTAGGCGCAAGCCGCGAGGTCGATGTGAGACCCGAGATCACGAACGTCTCGGCAGGCGTGGCCGCGGGGATGCTGATTCACAAGACAGCGCCGATCTACCCGGAGATCGCCAAGCAAGGCCATCGCGCGGGTACGGTGGTGCTGAAGGCCAGCATTACGAAGGAAGGCAAAATTGCAGGACTGCACGTGGTCAGCGGTCCGGCAATCTTTGCCGGGCCGGCGGTGGATGCAGTGAAGACCTGGCGTTACAAGCCTTACATGCTGGACAATAAGCCGGTGGAAGTGGAAACGACCATCAGCGTGGTGTTCTCAGCCGAGACACACTGAACTGCACGGTTCGAGTCGTCGTGGCGCAAGGCTGTCTACCGCTGCAGTGCAGAGACAAAACGAGGGCCGGGTGTAA
>JAKBHH010000123.1 GCA_021836865.1 Acidobacteriota bacterium | reverse complement strand
CCACGGGTCCAGCCGCTCGTCGAACTGCGCCGCCAGCTCAGGCGACACGCCCGCCGAGCGCGCCGCGCCGGCCACCAACTCCGCGTCCAGCAGCCTCCAGCCCAGCCGGACCGCCAGATCGTGCGCAAACTCGCCTCCGCGCGAACCGTACTCCCGCTCCACTGTGATCACCTTGACCGGCGTTCGCAACATGGCGCACTCCCCCCTGCCAGTGGCAGCATACAACGGAACAGCGGCCGGGGGAAAAGAATTGCAACCCGTGCAGCGGCCTCTCCCGCGTCAACTCTCCTGTGCCCAACAGTTGCAGGCGCATCTGCGGCCTGGGTGGTCGGCTCTGCAGCCGCACCCAGGGGGCGGCACGCGCGCGGCCGCCATTTTCCAGCTATCCGGAGGCCCGTATGGAGCGTCCAAGGAAGTATCATCGTATTGGAGTTTTCGTACCTTCTATGAACAAGATTTCGGCTTGCCTCCCTGTAGTACTTGTTTCCTGCGCGTTGTTTGCTCAAGGCTCTTCCACCACACCGGTCACCACGCAGGCGGGCGTCACCTCGACGGCATCCCCCGAGGTTGCGCAGTTTCAGAAGATCGAGGATTCATGGTCCAACGCCGTCAATGACCGGGACCAGTACGCGCTCGAGCTGATCCTCTCGCCCTTGTTTGTGGATGTGGCGGCCACCGGCGACATCACCACACGCAATCAGCAGGTCGCCAACCTCATCTCCAACGAAGACAAGACCATGACCATCGAGCAGAAGGTCATCACCGTGCGCATGCTGGGCGATACCGCGGTGGCCAATGGAACCTATGACCTGCATCATAAGGTTGGATCCGCGCAGGTCGTCGAAAAGGGAATCTTCACGCACGTCTATGAGCGCGCGCGAGGCGGCTGGGTCTGCGTCAACTCCCAGCGTACTTCGCTCCGCGAAGACCCGAATACAAAGAACAAAAAGCCTTCCAGCGCCGAGGGCCTCTTCCACATCCCGCTCTTTTCCAAGAGCGAGAAGTAGAGCGGCCGCCCGGTCCGCCCGATCTTCCGTGCAGGCATCAGTCGGCCCGTCGCCCGGCCTGTACGCGAATGGAAACATGCACCAGGCTCAGCGCGGCCGGCGTCACGCCGGGAATGCGGCTGGCCTGGCCAATCGTGATGGGGCGGACCCGCTCCAGCGTTTCCCGCATCTCGCGTGAAAGCCCGCTGATGGCGCCGTACTCCAGCCACTCCGGAATCGCAACGGCTTCGGCGGCCTTCAGTTTCTCAATTGATTTCTTCTGCTGCTCCAGATAGCCCGCAAACTTGATCTCTGTTTCCACGGCGCGCGCTTCATTGCGCAGCACAGCCGTCTCCACGCTGCCGTGCCGGTCCATGCGCGCAGCCCAATCCGCCAGCAGCGGCTCGTTCTTCAGCTCCTCGCGCACCGCGTGCAGCACCGGCTCCATCCCCACTTCAGGCCGCTTCAGCAGTTGTGCCCAGGTCAGCCCGGCCGTCGCCGTCAGCTCGCCAAAGCCCGCCGCGGCCAGCCGCTGGGTGTCCACCTTGCCCGTGGTCAACAGTCGATCGAGCGCGGCCATTCGCGCCTGTTTCCGCTCGTACTCCGCCCACGCCTCATCATTGATCAGCCCCAGCCTGCGACCATGCGGAGTGAGCCTCCGGTCGGCGTTGTCGATGCGCAGGTGCAGCCGGAACTCCGCCCGCGAGGTGAACATGCGATAGGGCTCGTTCGTGCCCTTCGAGATCAGATCGTCAATCAGGATGCCGGTGTAGCCTTCCGTCCGGTCCATCGTGAACGGCGCCGCACCCTTGAGCCACAGCGCCGCGTTGATGCCCGCCATGATGCCCTGGCAAGCGGCTTCCTCGTATCCACTTGTACCGTTGATCTGCCCGGCCAGATACAGGCCTTCCATCTGCTTCACCCGCAGCGTCCGATCCAGCTCCGTCGCGTCCACGCTGTCGTACTCGATGGCATAGCCGGGGCGCAGCATCTCCGCATCCTCCAGCCCCGGAATCGAGTGGACGATCTGCCACTGCACCTCCATCGGCAGTGAGGTGGACATGCCGTTCACGTAGACTTCGTGCGTGTTCAGACCCTCCGGCTCCAAGAAAAACTGGTGCTGCGTCTTGTCGGGGAACTTGACGATCTTGTCTTCAATCGACGGGCAGTAGCGCGGACCCACGCCTTCAATCCGCCCCGAATACATTGCCGACCGATGCACGTTTTCGCGGATGATGCGAAGCGTCTCCGGCGTGGTGAAGGCGATGTGGCAGCTCACCTGCGGCTGCACAATCTTCTTCGTCCTGAAGCTGAACGGCGTCGGGTCCAGGTCGCCGGGCTGCTCTTCAAAGCGCTCCCAGTGGATCGTCCGTCCGTCCAGGCGCGGCGGTGTCCCGGTCTTCAGTCTGCACGTCCTCAGCCCCAGCGCCCGCAGCGCCTCGCCCAGCAACACGCTGGCCGGTTCGCCGCTGCGCCCCGCCGGATACCGCTCCTCGCCGCAGTGAATCAGCCCGTTCAAAAACGTGCCCGTTGTAATGATCGTGGCCCCGGCCAGCAGCCTGCGCCCGTCGCGCAGCTTCAATCCCAGCACCCGCCACCGTAGACGAACCGGCCGCGGCAACTCCCCGGACTCGTCGAACTCGCGCGTCCCCGGTCCTTCCTCAATCACCAGGTCCACTACCTCAGCCTGGCGAATGTGCAGCCCCGGCTGGCCTTCCAGCACCTCTCGCATCTTCACCCGGTACAGCTGCTTGTCACACTGCGCTCGCGGACTCCACACCGCCGGGCCGCGCGAGGTATTCAGCAGCCGGAACTGGATGCCCACCGCATCGGCGACCTCGCCCATGATGCCTCCCAGCGCGTCCACTTCGCGCACCAGGTGCCCCTTGGCCACGCCGCCGACCGCCGGATTGCAGCTCATCTGCGCAATCAGGTCCAGGTTCATCGTGATCAGCGCGGTCTTCAGCCCCATGCGCGCCGCGGCCATTGCCGCCTCGCATCCAGCGTGACCCGCGCCCACTACGGCCACATCGTATTGTTCGGTAAATGCCATTCCTTTCCATTCTACGGACTGCGCAGACTTGATGCTGCATTGCATCTCAAACGGGTATCGGAGGAATCGCCCCAGGGTGCTACCATGCACAGAAAGCAAGCCATTCCGTCCAATCCTCAGGAGGAATTGCCGCATGGGTTCCATAGAACGGTCGTTCGACCCACAGCCAGCCGATGGTCCTGCTTCCCCAGGTCAACTTCCCCCGGAGTCTCACCCGCCCGCACAGTCCCCTGAAGAGCTGAAAGAAGAGTCTCGCAAGATTCGCCGGCTCCAGATGGTGGTGAACATGGTCATGCAGGTCATCGCGCAGGACCCGTCGATCACGGTGGAGGAGGCCTCGGAAATGGTCGCCGACACACGGCGTGTGGCGCTGGGCATGTTCCCCGAGAAGGAACTGGCCTTCAACCTCATCTACTGGCCCCGGCTGCAGCGGCTGATGCGCGAGCGCTACCGGATGCAGTGACCCTGCCGACTCAGCGCCCGGCATGGCACAGGAGTCTCCGGGGCCTCCGCCGCGGTGACGGCCGTCCCTGTGCAGAGGACTTCAGGGCTGAGGGGTGTAGCTGGGGACTTTGGGCGTCAGCCTGCGGATGACAAACTCCTGCAGGAGGTTCTGCGCTGCGCCTTCGGCCATGGCGAGAAGCGCATTTTCAAAAGTCAGCGATATCCCGCTTTCAGAACTTGCCGGGTAGTAGAGGTTTGAAATGCCGCCGGCCGCCAACTCACCGAAGATGCCGGAATAGTTCGGCTGCCAACGCCCATTGTCGCCCTTGCAGATGGCCGCATTCGCGATGGCGTAGAAGGCGCGGGCTCGGATGGTCCCCGTGCCTTTGTAGAAGTAGCGCGGGTCCTGCTTCAGCAGCGACGGCAGCAGCACCCCGCCAATCATCGTGCTGGTGACGTTGTCGGCGAGGTTGGCCCCAAATCGCTTGGCGTAGCCTTGCGCACCTTGTCCATAGCCGCTGAAGCTGTCGTCCGCCTGCTCCACCCCGGCAAAGGCTGCTGAGGCCGCGATCGTTACCGGATCGATCAGGGTCTTCCACGCAAGACTGAATTTCTGCTTTTTATCGAGCGGCGCCGCGCTGGGCGCGTAGACAACATAGAAATTCGGGATGAAGCCAAGCACGCGCTGCTTTTCTTCGTCAATTACCTGCTCCTGGGCAATCTCTTCGGTGGATGCCGTCACCCGCACCTCATTCGTGGCCGTGCTGAAAGGGAGAATGATGGTCTGCGCGTCGTAGCTCTCCCCTGAGTGCAGGACGCCGGATACGGTCTTCGTCGCAAATCCATTCGAAGAGATCGTAAGTTTGAAGGGCCCGGCAGCGACACCCGTGAAACTGAACCGGCCATTGCCATCCGATGCGGCGGTCTGCACGGTCGGCCGGGTTGAAGAGGTCTGGACAAGGGTGATGTGTGCACCCTCGCAGACTGCGCCCTCACCGTCGGCCACCACCCCGAGGATGCTGCCCGGCATTCGCTCATCGGCTACAGGCTCCGCCGCAGGCTCTTGCGCCTGGGGTGCATCAGGCAACGCGGAATTCGCCGCGAGCATCGATATGCGCAGCGCGGGCTGCTGCGTCCAGGCGCGGGGCGGAAGCGCGCACAACACCAGCACGACAAGCATCCAGGCCGGTTTCACACCCAGACGGCGCGGGCCGTCCAACCTGCTGCGCGCGTTTGATTTACTCCCGATCGGCTCCCTGCCTATCTTTGCACTCAAAAGTCAATCCTCATACGGGCCAGCCGCTGGGAACCCATCTCAGGGAGTTAGACGGCCTTTGCAACGAGAAGAATCCGGCGTCTTCGCCCGCTTGTACCCCTGCCCTGGCGAATCGACGTTGCCAGATTCTGGTTTGTCCCTGTTACTTAGATGAGGCCTGAAGCCGTTCAAAGCCTACGGGAAGGATAAAATCGACAACCCGGCCCCCTACCCTTCCTCGTGTTTTGCACCTCAAAGCGCCCTGAAGCTCTGCCGCTCTTTCACGCTCTTCCTCTATCATTGCGCGGCTCGGCGCCTACCCTCGACGGGATTCGGCCCTGTTGAGACTGCGTCAAGGGTAGGGAACCAAGCCGACACGCTACTTTTCCTGCTCCTCGGTGTGCGCGGTGGCGCTCTGGCCCTGCTTCTTCAGGCGACCCTCTTCGCGCGAGGGATCCACAACGGCTACGCCGATCTTTGAGCCCGCTTGATAGATGTGCGTGAGAAATTCCTTGTTGCCGTACCGGTTAAATTCCAACTCGGAATGTTTCGGCGTGTGTGTGTCGTAGGATGTCCGAACCAGAAACTCCGCAGCCGTTCCACCGTCGGCGCTGGTGACGGTCATAATCTGCAAGTCAGAGTGTTGCAACGTCCGAAAGACATAGCGCCCCGGCGGCAGGGTGGTGTTGCCCACGACAAAGGAGTGATGAAGGTTTGCCTCGATCCGATCCGAGATCTGGGCCTGCGCAGTGGGAGTTGCGAGGACAAGGAGGATCGAGGCGAACGTGGATGCAGCAAAGACAGCAAGTTGACGCATTGGGAAATCTCCTCTGCCTCTGCGATGCGGTGCGGCCCGTCCCGAGTTGCCGGCCTTACGCCAGGCTTACGCGCAGGGCACTGCACAGGCCCTGAAGAAAAAGGCTCGCGGAACCTCGCCCACGCCACTCTGAATTATTTGTTCTCGTTGCCGGTCAGGCGGAAGGTAATCGTGCCCCAGAAAAGCCTTGCGCGCATCTGCACCGGCAGGTGCCGGTCGTCGTCCGTATACCAGATCCAGATGTTGCCGCGGTTTTTCACCACGCCGGCCGCCGCCGTCGGCTGCACGCGAATCGTCTTGAACGTGCCCAGCGTCGTCTTGATCTCCTCGCGGCCCTCCACCTTGATTGTCACCGGCACATTGTGCATGGCATCGACCACGGGAACCACAAAGCTTTTTCCCACCACCAGAGGCTGCGTCGCGGTATAAAACATCCCCGTCAGCAAGTCCGTCATGCAGCCGGGGATGGCCGACTCCACGTGCTTGGTCTGATTCTTCACCACATTCTTCTCGTCCAGAATCGACTTCAATCCGGCGTAGTCAATGCGCAGCGTCGAATTGATCTGCCGTCGGCCTTCCACTGTCTGCTTGTCGAATTCGTAGGTGCAGCCCTTGGCGCGGTCAATCGTCGACTGGAAATGGTCACTGACATGAAAAAGCAGATTGATCGCGCCGATGGTCTCCGCCGAGGCCGTGATGCGCTCCCGGTCGTCCATCTGCTCCAGATGCACCACAGCGGTTCCCGCCGGAAAAACCCGCCAGTCAACCGAATAGGTCAGCGTCTGTTTTTGCGGAAAGCCGAAGCTGGCCTGCGGTGGTGCAAGCGGGGGAATCTGCTGCCCGCCTGCGCACGCTGCAAAGGCGAGAGCGCAGAGGAGAGTTTTCACAAGAGTGCGCTTCTTCACCGGCAGGGCCTGACTCCTTCATTTCTTGAATATCGGTACGCGGGAGCGGCTCACCGCAGCCCATGCGCCAGAGCGCCGAGAGCCGCCCGCAGGAAGAGCAGGCAGAGATAGAGCAGCGCGGCCCCTATAAGTGCATTGTACTCGCGATGTTTGCGATAGAGTGCGAACGAAAACCGGCCCGCCTCGCCGGCCGGGGCTCGAGCCGGGGTCAGACGGGGCATTAGCCGCGGAACCTTGCTGCAGTAGTCGTCAAAGCCGGGAAAGGTCGCCCGCAGAAACCGCTCCTCTGACGCGATCACCGGCACGTAAATCACCAGGAATCCGACCGCCAGGAGCAGTGCCACAGGCCAGCTCAGCAGCGCCAGCGCAAACCCTGCAGCCATCAGCATCGACCCTAGATACAACGGGTTACGGGTGTGCGCATAGGGGCCGGTCCGGGTCAGCTCGCGGTTCTTTTTCACATACCCGGCTGCGTATCCGCGCAGCCACAGCCCCGGCAGCACCAGCGCCAGGCTCCAGGCCACGGCAGCAGGCTGCGGCGCGCGCCGCCACAGGTCAAACAGATAGACCACCGCCGTCAGAAAGCCCAACGGCACGCGGATGCGCCGCGCCACCCGCTGCCAGCGGGCGATCCAGTCCATCTGCGGCGCAGCGTGCGAAGTGTTAGCGGACTCATTCATCGCGACGCCTCAGGATAAAGCAGCTCAGCCGCGGCGCGCAGCACATCCTCCGGCTGGATGGTCAGCAGGCCGGCCTCCGGCGTCTCATGGCGGGTGTGGTCGCGCCGACTTTGGGGGCTGCGCAGAACCCGGAAGCGCGTGCCGTAAGGGCCGTTCCGGTTCGGGTCTGTGGGGCCGTAGATGCCCACCACCGGTCGCCCCAGCGAACAGGCCAGATGCAATGGGCCGGTATCGCCGGCAATCACCAGCGCCACGCGGCGCGTTACCGCGATCAATCTTTCCAGGGACGCTGCCAGCACGGTGGCGGCTCCAGCCGTCTCCCCCGTGATGATCTCCGCCAGTTGCTCCTCGCCGGGGCCGGCGTTGACCAGAATTCTAAAGCCCTGGCTGAGAAGTTCCCTGGCTACAGTCGCATAGCGCTCTACCGGCCAGCGCTTGGCGCCCCAGCCCGCACCGGGATTGATCAGAACCGCCGGTCGCCCGTCCGCCGGGGCCAGGAACGCATCGGCCCATGTCTCGGCTGCGGAGTCCGTGGGCAGCCGGGGTTGCACCGGATTCAACTCGTCCCCGGCCACCGCAACGGCCAGCTCCAGATCCTGCTCGATCACGTGCGTGCCGTGTGTCTCAATCCGCTCCGTATAGAGCCAGCGCGCGGCTCGCTCCCGGGGCTCGGCCTCGCCGATACGGCGCTGGCAGCCGGAGAGCCTGGCAATCACCGCAGACCGGACCGCGCCCTGCAGATCCAGCACCGCTTCGTAGTCGCCTGCGCGCAGCTCGCGCCGCAAGGCAAGAACCTCCTGCAACGTGCTTCCTGCCAGCAGCTTACGCCGCCATTCCTTGGTCGAGGCAAAATGCAGTCCGTCGATGAGGGGCTGTCGCGCGGCAGGCTGGCCCGCGTCCCGTCCCGTGCTGCCCTCAGCCGCCAGCAGCGCCCGCCACCGGGGCTCAACCACCCAGTCGATGATCCAGGTGGGATGCGCCAGTCGCAGTGCCGTCACCGCCGGCAGCGCATGGAGAATGTCGCCCATGGCCCCCAACCGAACCACAAGCAAGCGGAACTTGGACTGCGTGTGCAAACTAAGATTCTCTCACAGGGCTGCACCGCCCAGCCGAGCCCGCAGCCGCGCCGCAAGCCAGTCCGCCGCCCCATCCGCATCCTCGATTTCGGTATGCAGCCGCACCGTCACGACCGGCAACCCATTCGGAACCGTTGCGGCCAGCCCGTCCAGCCGGACGGCATCTTTTTCCGTCGTCACCAGCGTCTCGGCTCCGGCCGCGCGCGCCGCTGCCACTAGCCGCTCCATCGCACGGGCCGAGTAACGGTGATGATCGTGAAAGGCCTTTCGCGCCGCCAGCCGAAGCCCCGCAGACTCCAGACCCCGGAAAAATTGCTCCGGCCGCGCAATGCCGCAAAAGGCCATCGCCGGGCCGCTCACCACCGGAACTTGTATCCGCCGCGCGATCCGCCAGATCGGCCCCTGCCAGCCCCACTTCCGCAGTGCCGCCTCCAGGTCAGGCTCCTCCACCGGAATCGCCATCACCGAGGCGCGCTTCGCCGCCGTCACACTCTCTCGCAGGTTGCCCGCGGGCAGCAGCGTGTCCCGCCAGTCCGCCCGGTTCAGCAGAAGAATATCCACGTCGCGCGCAAGCTGACGATGTTGAAAGCCGTCGTCCAGCAGATGCACGCCAGGGGGCGTAGCCGCCGGCCGGTCAATCTCCGCCAAGAGCCCTGCCCCGTAACGCTCGCGGGCCACATACACCGGGAGGTCCGCTCGCGCCATCAACATAGGCTCATCGCCGAACTCCTCCGCCCTGCCGTCGGGCCGCACACAAGCCGGCTCAGTGCTGCGCCGACCATAACCGCGCGAGAGCACATCCACGTGGAAGCCTCTGCCCCGCAGCAATCCGGCCAGAGTAATCGCCAGCGGCGTCTTGCCCGCACCCCCGGTCGAAAGGTTCCCGATGCTTACCACCGGCCAGTTCAGCCGCTGCACCGTCTCCCAGCCCTTTTCGAGGCGAAGATTGCGCAGCGCAACCCCGGCCGCATACAGCGGAGCAAGAGGCGCCAGCCATGGCCGCCTCACGCGCCCACACCTCGCTCCGCCAGCAGCGCGCCGATCGCCTGCACCGTCCGCGCCGTCGCCCCGGCCTGTGCTTCAAAGACCTGCCGTGCCCGCGCGCCCATCGCCGCAGCTTCCTTCCGGCCTCGCAGTAACTCGATCAGCACCGTGGCCAACTCGTCCCGCGCCGCAATACGAACTGCGGCCTGCGCCCGCAGATCCTCCGTGATGGCGCGAAAGTTCACATAGTGCGGACCCATCACGATGGCCACGCCAAACTGCGCCGGCTCCAGTGGATTGTGTCCGCCCGCCGCCACAATGCTTCCCCCGACAAAGGCCACCGCCGCCAGCGAATAGACCGAGGCCAGCTCGCCGATCGTGTCCAGCAGGACAATCTGCCCAGCAGCCAGTTCTCTCAACCCGCCCGAACGCCGCACCCACGGCAGCCCCGACCGCTCCAGCAGCGCGGCCACCGCGCCAAAGCGCTCCGGATGCCGCGGCGCCAGTACGAGAATGAGCTGCGGATCCGCTGCCAGCAACCGTGGCCAGGCCTCCATCAGCGCCGCCTCTTCTCCCTCCAGCGTGCTGCCCGCCACCAAAAAACGAAGGCCCGCCGCAGCCTTCAACAACCGCGTGGCCTCGGCCTCCTGCGCTGCACGCACGTCAAACTTCAGATTGCCAGTCACGACCACTCGATCCGGCGCGCAGCCAATCGCCCGCAGCCGCTCGGCATCGGTTCCGCTCTGCGCCAGCACGCCGCGCAGAGGCCTCAGCAGCGGTCGCCATAGCCACCGCATCCGGCGATACCGCGGCCATGAGCGGTCTGAGATGCGCGCATTCACCACCACCACGGGAATCCTCCGCTGAAAACATCCGCGCAGCAGATTGGGCCAGAACTCGGTCTCGGCCAGGATCACCAGCGCGGGTTGCATCGCTTGCAGATACGCCCGCACCGCCCAGGTCAGGTCCAGAGGGCAATAGAACACGCGTCCCGACCCGAAGCGCTCCCGCGCCAACGCCTGTCCAGTCCGAGTCGTAGTGGACACCACCAGACGATAACCGGAGTAGCCCTGCGTCAGCTCCTCCACCAGCCGGCTCACCGCCAGCACCTCGCCCACAGAGACGGCATGGAGCCAGATCACCGGCTTATCCCCACGGCCCAGCCGCGCCGGCACGCGCCCCAGCCGCTCGGCCAGCCCTTCGCGGTATTTGCGCGTCGTGGCCATCTGCCACAGCCACCACGGCGCACCCACCACCAGCGCCGCCAGCAAGGCCAGGTTGTACAAAAAAAGAATCATGCGTGACAGATTTCGTCTGTTTCCGGTCTAATCCACAAATGATACAGTCGAGCACGATGAAGGTTCTCAGGACGCTTCCGCTCATCCCCCTCTGCCTGGTCATCGCCGCGTGGGCCAAGGACCGCACGCCGCCGCCCGTGGAACCCGCCACCTCGTTCCCCGCCGTCGAGGTGCATGACAGCGAAAAGCTCGCCATCGCGGTGGATCCCTACGACACCAAAGAGAAGGAAAAGCTGTTTCGCGTGGATTATCTGAGTCACGGCGTCATGCCCGTCCGCCTTATCGTCACCAACAACGGCGACACTCCTGTCTCCCTGCGCGACGCGCGGATTCTCTTTGAAACCCCCTCCGGTGACCGCATCCAGGCCGCTGAACCCGAGGATGTCGAACGCCTCATGACGCTCAAGGAGCG
>JAKBHH010000122.1 GCA_021836865.1 Acidobacteriota bacterium | reverse complement strand
ATGGCGGGCTCGATGAAGTGGCCCATGCGGCCGATCATGCTGTCTGCGAGCTGGGGCGCGGTGTAGTGCCCGCCGGCGACAGGCACGGGCGGGATGTGCGCGAGCAGCCACAATGCCAGGGTGACGGCAAGAATGATGGTTCCGGCCTGGCGCAGAAAGACGCGTGCGCGATCGACGAGTCGAATGGCCAGCGAGTGCAGAGTGGGCATGCGGTATTGCGGCAGCTCCAGGATGAAAGGCGTCTCGCTGGACTTGAGGACGGAGCTTTTGAGCAGCCAGGCGGTGGTCATGGCGGCGGCGAAGCCTGCAACATAAAGGCCGAGCATGACCAGGGTTTGCAGGCCGAGGAAGCCGTGCAGATAATACCGTGCCGGGATGAAGGCGGCGATGAGCAGCATGTAAACGGGCAGGCGTGCGGAGCACGTCATAAACGGGGTAACAAGGATGGTGGCGAAGCGGTCGCGCTTGTTCTCAATGGTGCGCGTGGCCATGATGGCCGGGACGGCGCACGCGTAGGCCGAGAGCAGCGGGATGAAAGCCTTGCCGTTGAGGCCTGTGGTGCGCATGACGCGATCGGCAATGAGGGCGGCGCGAGCCAGGTAGCCGGAGTCTTCGAGGATTCCGATGAAGAGAAAAAGCAGCAGAATCTGCGGCAGGAAGACGAGAACGGACGAGATACCCTTCCATGCGCCATCGAGCAGGAGGGACTGAATCCAACCGGCGGGAAGCAAAGGGCGCACGAGTTCGGCGGCGCGGGCGAGGATGTCGCCCAAACCGTCCGAGAGCGGCTGGCCAATGGAGAAAACGACTTCAAAGACGCCGACGACGACCACCAGGAAGAGCAGCGGTCCCCAGATACGATGGAGCAGGATGTTGTCGAGCTTGCGGCTGTTCTCAGCCGACAGCGGAGCGCGATAGCCGGTGCTGCGGCTGACCTGCGCGGCCCAGGTGTGGGTGCTGGCGGCGTTGCCCAGCACGGGCAGGGTGAGGGGCCGCGCGGTCTGGCGCGTGGCCTGCTGATTGAGGAAGAGCGAGATCGCGTCAAGGCCGGTGCCATGGACGGCGCTGATCTGCGCCACGGGTGTGCCCAGTTCGCGGGCCAGCTTGAGAGCGTCAATCTGGCCGCCTCGGCTCTCCATCAGATCGCTCATATTGAGCAGAACCAGCGTGGGCAGGCCAAGCGCAAGGACGGGAGCAGCGAGCATGAGCTGGCGGGTCAGGTGGAGGGAATCGAGGACGAGCAGGACGGCGTCGGGCTTGGGTGTGCCGGGCATCCTGCCTTGGAGAACGTCGATGGAGACGCGGGCGTCCTCAGAGTAGGGGCTGAGCGAATAGACGCCGGGCAGGTCAATCAGGGTCAGGTCGTCGCGCCCGATGCCCGCCATGAGGCCCATGCGCTGCTCGACTGTGACGCCGGGATAATTGGCAACCTTTTGGCGCAGGCCGGTCAAGCGATTGAAGAGCGTGGACTTGCCGGAGTTTGGAGGACCAATCAGGACAACGGTTTTGAGCGCACCCGCCGGGGAAGTCGCGATGGGGGGCTGAAAGGCCGGGGTCTCGCAGCAGGCATTCATCGTGCGACCTCGGTTTGTTTCAGGGCAGGGACAGGACCGGGAGTGCGGGGTTCTTCGCCTTCAGCGATGCGGACCCGGATGGACTTTGCGGTTTCGACGCGGAGGGCGATTTCCATGCCGTCAATGCCGTAGACGGTAGGATCCCCGGCGGGCGCATGGCGCAGCGCCGTAACCTGCGCGTTGGGCACAAAACCCATATGCATCAAGTGGTTCTGGACGGACTCGGGAAGGTCGAGTGCGACCAGAGTTCCGCATTCGCCAATCTTCAATTCGCTAAGCACGCTCAACCGCCGGACTCCAGTGGACTGCCGAAAGGGAGGCAATCTAAAACTACGACCGGAATAGTCGGATTTCAGTATACGACCATTTTGGTCTGATTCGCAAACCAACTCTGGCAAATTCTCCAGATCACACATCATTGCGCCAAGACCTCCAGCCTGGGGATCGGCGGAAACATCACGAGCCAGTCCGTTGCAGGTATGGGGTCGCAATCCACATGATCTTTCATCGAATCGTCGAACTAGATGTATCAGTCTCGAAGAGGCAGGGATGTGATCTAAATCACTCGACAACGCAATTTTTGAATGGCATGAGCAACAATCTATAGATCGAGGGCAGGCAATGAAGCGGATGGACTTTAGCAAGAGCCTGGAGCAGGATTTGCCGCCTGATGGATGGAGCGCTCCGCTGGCTGCGTTGTGGTGGGACGCGAAGGGAGATTGGGCGCGGGCGCATGCCCTGGTGGATGAGTTGGAGACGCCCGACGCAATGGCTGTCCATGCGTACCTGCACCGCAAGGAGGGTGTGACATGGAACGCGGACTACTGGTATGCGCGCGCGGGCCGCGGATTTCGCAGAGCCACGCTTGAGGAGGAACGGGAGGCACTGGTGGAAGGGATCGATTCCTAGGCCAGGGCGCGGGTGTGTTCTCTTCAATCTGTCAGTGTCATTTAGCCAGGGATGCTGGGCAGCTATGATGGCCTGTGCGCGTGTCGATCGCAAGCGGGCATGCAAGAGGGAACTGAAGATGACAGGAGTCATGCCGCTGCTCCGAGCGCCTATCGTGGGGTTGGTGTTGTGCGCCGGGTGTGTGGTCATGACTGCGCAACAGCCGGATCAAGGGCAAGGTGATTCTTCCCGTTTCCAAATCAACGTCAACCGAGTGCTGGTTCCGGTCGTAGTGCGCGACAGGGCAGGCCGCTCGATGGACGACCTGAAGGCGGAGGACTTCGACGTATTCGACGAGGGGAAAAAGCGTCTGATTGCGAACTTTACGATTGAGCGGCGTGGCAAGGAGGCGGGTACGCCGTCGAGCAGTCCGGAATCTAAGCAGGCTGCAGTTGAAGGGGCAGATGGCGTGATTCTGCCGGAGCGCATCACGGTTTTTCTTTTCGATGACATGCACCTGAGCGCCGAAGACCTGGCCCACGCGCGAGCGGCCGGTTTGAAGGAGATGAGCGGAGCGCTGAGAGGCACCGATATGGCTGCCGTAGTCTCGATCTCAGGTCGCGTTAACACGGGACTTACGCGCGACCCATCGACATTGCAGAGTGCGCTGACGCGGCTTAGCCCGCAAGGACTCTACCAGTCCGACACCACGAACTGCCCCTACATCGATTACTACGAGGCAGACCTGATCGAGAACAAGCACGACCCGATTGCAATTCAGGATGGCAACCAGAAGTATGCCAACTGCAATCCGGCGATCACTACCCCGCAGGCCGTGGGCGGCGGAGTCAACCTGCCGACTGCGGAGAACCTTGTGGAGTCGGCGGCGATGCAGGCGCTGAGTCTCGGCAACCAGGATGTGCAGTCGACCTACGCCGGAATTGCATTTTATGTGCAAAGGATGGCCGCTCTGCCGGGACAGCGCACGCTCATCCTGGTGTCGCCCGGCTTCCTCAACATCGAGCAGAACTCCTTGCTTTTGGAATCGAAAATTATCGACATGGCTGTGCGGTCGAATGTGACCATCAGCACTCTGGACGCGCGGGGGCTTTACACGACGGAGATGACGGCGAGCCAACGTAGCCCGGCGCTTGCAGGCCAGAGCTTTCAGACGAACTCCGGGTATCAGCGTAGCGCAATGAGGCTGGCGGAAAATCCCATGGCGGAACTTGCGGATGGGACCGGAGGAACGTTCTTTCACAACAGCAACGATTTGACCAGCGGGCTGAAGGAACTGACCGAGGCGCCCGTGTGCACCTATGTGCTGGAACTTGCCCTCGATGGGGTGAAGCAGGACGGAAAGTATCACGGCCTGAAGGTGAAAGTGGACCGGAAAGATGTTCATGTCGAAGCGCGCAGAGGCTACTTCATGCCCAAGGCTGCAAAACATCCATAGGGAAGCGAAGTGCGTGATTGCACACGACGATGTGGCAATGCCGGGATCTGTTCGCGTGTCGGCAGGATGCGGCATCGATGCCACATAGTGGTATTCGCTGGTCCGTACGTGTCTCACATCACAGCCCGTGACTCACTCCGCGAAGAGACTCACCGTAGCGGTTTTTCTCCTGCGGCCGCGTTGTGAGGCAAAGCGAATGAGTGAGCAGAACATGGTCATTATGGATGGGAACGAAGCTGCGGCTTCGGTTGCCTATCGTCTTTCCGAAGTGGTCGCCATCTATCCGATAACCCCTTCGTCGCCAATGGCGGAGTGGGCCGACCAGTGGCGGTCAGAAGGAAAGAAGAATATCTGGGGCGCGTTGCCCATTGTGGAAGAGCTGCAGAGCGAGGGCGGCGCGGCGGGCGCGCTGCACGGAGCGTTGCAGGCGGGCGCGTTCGGGACGACGTTTACAGCCTCGCAGGGCCTGCTGCTGATGATTCCCAACATGTTCAAGATTGCCGGTGAGCTAACCCCGGCAACGATGCACGTGACGGCGCGGACGATTGCGACGCACGCGCTCTCGATATTCGGAGATCACTCGGATGTGATGGCGTGCCGGTCGACGGGCTGGGCTATGTTGTGCTCCAACTCCGTGCAGGAGGTGGCCGACATGGCGCTGGTAGCGCAGATTGCCACGCTGGAGTCGCGCATTCCCTTCATTCATTTTTTTGACGGCTTTCGCACATCGCATGAAGTGGGCAAGCTGCTGCCCATTGCGGACGAGACGATTCGCGCGCTGCTCGACGACAAGTACATCATTCAGTATCGCCAGAATGCGCTGAGCCCGGATAGGCCGGTCCTGCGCGGGTCGGCGCAGAATCCGGATGTGTTTTTCCAGGCGCGGGAGGCATGCAATCCCTTCCATGCAGCGGTACCGGGGATTGTGCAGGCGGTGATGAACCGGTTTGCGGCGCAGACAGGCCGTGCCTATCACCTGTTCGAGTACAACGGCGCGGCAGACGCAGAACGCGTGATTGTGATGATGGGCTCCGGCGCTGAAGCGGCTGAAGAAGCGGTAGATGCGCTGAACCGGCAGGGCGAAAAAGTGGGCCTGGTGAAGGTGCGTCTCTATCGGCCCTTCGATGCGAAGGCCTTTATGAGTGCGTTGCCCGCTACGGCGAAATCAGTGGCCATTCTTGACCGCTGCAAGGAGCCGGGTGCGACGGGCGAGCCTTTGTATCAGGACATTGTGACTGTGCTCGCCGAGAACGCTGCGAACCTGCCGTTTGCTGCGATGCCGACAGTGGTGGGTGGCCGCTATGGACTGTCGTCGAAGGAATTCACGCCGGCGATGGTCAAGGGCATCTACGACGAGTTGGCAAAGCCTGCGCCGAAGAATCACTTCACGATCGGGATTGACGATGATGTGACGCATAGCAGCCTCAGTTACGATCCGGCCTTTTCGACAGAGGACCCGCAGACGGTGCGTGCGCTGTTTTATGGACTTGGCTCCGATGGCACGGTGGGTGCAAACAAGAACTCGATCAAGATCATTGGAACGGAAACGCAGAACTTTGCGCAGGGATACTTTGTGTACGACTCGAAGAAGTCGGGCTCGATGACGACTTCACATCTGCGCTTTGGGCCGAAGCCGATTCACTCGACGTATCTGATCACGCGTGCCAGTTTTGTGGCCTGCCACAACTTCAATTTCCTGGAAAAGATGAATGTGCTGGAGGCAGCGATGCCCGGCGCGGTCTTTCTGCTCAACTCGCCCTACTCCGCGGCCGAGGTGTGGGAGAAACTGCCCAGGAGCCTGCAGGAAGAAATGCTGCGCAAGAAGATCGAGTTCTATGTGATTGACGGCTACAAGGTGGCACGCGAAGCGGGGATGGGGACGCGCATCAATACAATCATGCAGACCTGCTTCTTCGCCATCAGTGGGGTGCTGCCGCGCGATGAGGCGATTGCGCAGATCAAGAAGGCGATTAAAAAGACATATGGCAAGCGTGGCGAGGCCGTGGTGGAAAAGAATTTTGCGGCCGTGGATCGCGCGTTGGCGCATCTGGAGAAGGTGACATTGCCCTCTGCTGCCTCGTCGGAGTTCGATCTGATTCCCTCGATTTCGAGCAAGGCGCCGGCGTTTGTGCGCGATGTGCTGGGCCAGATTGCGGCGGGTCAGGGCGATCTGCTTCCGGTCAGCGCGATTCCGGCCGGTGGCGCATTCCCGACCGGCACTGCACAGTGGGAGAAGCGCAATATCGCGCAGTTCATTCCGGTGTGGGACAAGGATCTCTGCATCCAGTGCGGCAAATGCGTCATGGTTTGCCCTCATGCAGTGATTCGCGCCAAGGTCTACGGCGCTGAGCTTGGCGATAAGGCTCCGGCCACCTTCCAGTGGGCCAAGCCCAAGTGGCGTGGCATGGAGCAGGATCGCTACACGCTGCAGGTGGCGCCGGAGGACTGCACGGGCTGCGGTGTGTGCGTGGATGTGTGCCCTGTAAAGAACAAGAGCGATGCGGGGAGGAAGGCGATCAACATGGCGCCGCAGGCTCCGCTGCGCGAGTGCGAGCGCGAAAACTGGGAGTACTTTCTCGAATTGCCGGAGGTGGACCGCAACAGATTGTCGCACGGACAGGTAAAGGATTTGCAACTGCTGCAGCCCCTCTTTGAGTTTTCAGGCGCGTGCGCAGGATGCGGCGAGACGGCGTACATCAAACTGCTGACGCAGTTGTTCGGTGACAGGCTTTACATCGCAAATGCGACTGGGTGTTCGTCCATCTATGGCGGCAATCTGCCGACAACGCCTTACAGCGCGAATGCGCAGGGCCGCGGGCCGACATGGGCCAACTCGCTGTTTGAAGACAATGCGGAATTCGGCTTCGGCATGAGAACCGCGCTGGACCAGCAGAAGGATTTTGCGGAGATGCTGCTGACGCGTCTCGCTCCTGCGCTTGGCGGAGAGCTTGTGAGTGGGTTGCTGGATGCGTCGCAGAAGACGGAGACGGAGATCCAGGCGCAACGAGATCGCGTCACGATTCTGCGCCAGAAACTGGCGGGGCACGATTCCTCCGATGCGCGCAACCTGCTTGCGATTGCGGATTCTCTGGTGCGCAAGAGCGTATGGATTCTGGGCGGAGACGGGTGGGCCTTTGACATTGGTTTTGGTGGATTGGACCATGTGCTCGGCTCAGGCAAGAACGTGAACGTGCTGGTGCTGGACACTGAGGTTTACTCAAATACCGGCGGCCAGATGTCCAAGGCGACGCCGCGAGGAGCGGTGGCAAAGTTTGCGGCCAGTGGCAAGAAGAACAGCAGGAAGGACCTGGCGATGGAGGCTGTAAGTTACGGCTCAGTCTACGTGGCGCAGGTAGCGCTGGGCGGCAACGATACGCACGTTGTGAAGGCCTTCCAGGAGGCCGAGGCGCACGATGGTCCGTCGATCATCATCGCCTATGCAAGCTGTATTGCGCATGGCTACGACCTGGTGCATGGGCTTGAGCAGCAAAAGCTGGCCGTGCAGTCTGGCTACTGGCCTCTGATGCGCTACAACCCGGCCTTGCGCGAGGAAGGGAAGAATCCATTCCAGCTTGATTCAAAGGCGCCATCGATTCGCCTGAAGGAGTATGCGTACCGGGAGGCGCGTTACACCATGCTGGCGCGCGGCAATCCTGAGCTCGCGGCGGAGCTCTTAAAGGACGCGCAGGACGATGTGGAAAGGCAGTGGCGCGTCTACTCCGCACGCGCTGCGATGCCGGGCCGTGGAGAGACGCCGAATATTGCGCCCGAAGAAAAGCCCGAAGAGAAGCTGGCCACGGTGGCTGCGGGAGGAGCGGAATGATCGACTTTTCTACGCACTATCTGGGCCTCAAGCTGAGCGGACCCATTGTTGTTTCCTCGACGCCGCTGTCCGAGTCACTGGATAACATTCGGCGCATGGAAGACGCGGGTGCAGCGGCGGTGGTTCTCACTTCACTTTTCGAGGAACAGTTGGCGCTGGAGTCTCGTGCATTGGATGAGGACCTGTCGAGGGGCACGGAGTCCTTTGCTGAGTCGTTGGACTACCTGCCCGCGCAGAGCGATTACCGCGTGACGCAGGACGTCTATCTGGAGCACCTGCAGCGCGCAAAGGATGCAGTGGAAATTCCGATCCTGGCGAGCCTCAACGGCGCAACGACGGGCGGGTGGATACGCTTTGCCAAGCAAATTGAAGATGCCGGTGCGGACGCAATCGAGTTGAACACCTATGCGCTGGCGACAGACAAGAGACAAACCTCAGTTGCGATCGAGTTGCAACTGCTGGAACTGGTGGAGAGTGTCTGCCAGGCGGTGAAGCTGCCCGTCTCGGTCAAGCTTTCACAGTCATTCACCAGCGTTGCGTCTCTAGTGGCGCGTCTGGAGGAGGTGGGCGCAAAGGGTGTGGTGCTCTTCAATCGCTTCTATCAGCCGGACTTTGATATTGAGACGCTGGAGGTGCGCCCGACGCTGCATTTTTCAACCCCGTCGGAGTTGCTTCCGCGTCTGCACTGGGCGGCGATTCTGTACGGCCACGCGGACATTGATCTCGCGGTTACGGGTGGGGTGCATACGGCTGAGGATGTGCTGAAGAGCATCATGGCGGGAGCCAGCATGACGATGATGGCTTCGGCGCTGCACATCCATGGCATTGAACATATTGGTCGTGTGCTGGCGGATATGCGCTACTGGCTGGAGAAGCACGAATATCAGTCGCTGTGGGAGACGCGAGGCTGCCTGAGCCGGCGGTCAATGCCGGATGTATCGCCGTTTGATCGCGGCAACTATATCAAGACGCTAAGCTCCTATAGTTTGCGGCAGACTGTGGCTGCGTTTTAAGCGAACTGCGGTTCGCGTAGGAATGAGCCAGGGACGACTGCACCTCAGGGGACTGCTTGGAATCGGTCGACGTCCTGTGATTTGCCGGGGATTTGCCTTGCACGCGGCTTGAAAAGCCATCGCACGCAAGGTTTCCCTGCGACGAGGTCATTTCCGGCAACTGTGCTACGATCACCTACATAACTCAGGCGCGGTTGAGGCGGTGGTAGGTCAGCGCCGCAGTGGCTGCCCCGGTTTCCCCAATGACGCAGATCCTAAATCAGTACGTAGAAGCACCTACGTGACCCCAGAATCCAAGACAAATCTGCAGGATGACGTTGCATCGCTCCAGTCGGCGGAGTGGCTTAATGCCTTCAATCCGCGCAGGGGTCTGAGGAATGGACATCTCCAGACCATCGTCGGCAACTATCTGCCGCGCCCGGCCTTCCACGTACCCACAACGGCGGAGGTTGTTGTTGTCGATCCGTCCGACGATAGTCGGGTTTTATGCCATTGCCACTGGCATTCCGGGCCAGGCGCGATGGACCGCCTCGCGGTGGTTCTGGTCCACGGGCTCGAGGGCTCATCAGGATCACGCTACATTCTTGGCCTTGCCGCACGCGCCTGGGCTGCGGGCTTTCACGTAGTCCGCATGAATATGCGGAATTGCGGCGGCACGGATCATCTGACGCCCACACTCTACAATTCGGCGCTCTCGGGTGATGTGGGCGCCGTGGTCAGACACTTTGCCCAACATCGCGGGTTACGCCGTGTGGCGCTGGTCGGCTACTCCATGGGTGGCAATCTCGTGCTCAAACTCGCCGGCGAATGGGGTCGCAGGGAGCCTCTTTGCGCGGTCGCCGCCGTCTGCCCTGCGATCGATCTTGCCGCAGGCTCCGATGCGCTTCATCTGCCCATGAATCGAGGATATGAGTGGCATTTCCTCCGTGGGCTCATGCGCCGTTATCGGCTCAAGGCCAAGCTTTACCCCGAGATATTCAAACCCAATGTGGGCCCGGTGCGGTCTCTGCGCGAATTCGACGATAAGATTGTGGCGCGATACTGCGGCTTCCGCGACGCGGACGATTACTACTACCGCGCAGCTGCAGCCCGCGTTGTCCAGAACATTGCCGTGCCCACTTTCATCCTGCGGGCGATGGACGACCCGTTCATCCGCTTTACGACGGAGACGCGCAGCGCGCTCATCGCCAATCCGCACGTCACGCTTGTGGAGACAGCCCACGGCGGGCATTGCGCCTACCTCGCCGAGGCACGGGGAGATGACATCCACTGGGCAGAAGCGACTATCGTTCGCTATCTTGACGCTATTACCTCGCCGCATCATGGAAGCTGATTGGGAGGTCGAAATAGGCGCCGGTGCGCCGGTGCTGGATGCCTGCTGGCCGGGCTTCATTGATCTCCGCGTCAGTCCTGATGCTGCGGGCGCATTGCCTGAGGTGCAGGAATTTCCTGCTCTGGGTCGGGCACTCATCCGGCTTAATACTGCTCAATGTCCAGTCTGGACCGCAAAGTGCGATGTCTGGGAGCTTACAGCATACGATCCGGATGAACTCGATGCACTGCATAACCAGGCTGGTCGCGCGCTCGGTTGCTATATCGACCTCTTTGCATGCAACGCTAGAGATTGGCTTGCGCCTGACCAGACCATTGAGTGGTGCAAGAAACTTTGCGCGCTTTTGGATTGCGTTCCGTTGCGTAGCTGCAGAGTCGATCTGGTGGTACGCAGCGCAATTTTGCCCAATCAGCAGACAGGCTGCGGAGTGACCGCCTATCTTGCCGCGGCGGGTTCTGACGCAGCGCAGGCAAGCCTCAGGTTAAACGAGGCACTGGTTGCTTTTGTGGATACCATCCTCTTCGCGTCAACCCCGGAAGCCGCTTCAAAGCTACAATGAGATCAGGCGGGCGAGTAGCTCAACTGGACAGAGCACCGGCCTTCTAAGCCGGGGGTTGCAGGTTCGAGCCCTGCCTCGCCTACCACTGAAAGGAAAAGGGTTGCCATTTGCGGCAACCCATTTTTGTTTTTGGGGGGCGGTAATGGGTGATTCTGCAGGGACCCTCGCGGCCCAAGAGGCGATAAGCGAGACTACCGCTGCCTCTTTCGCGGGATTTCATCCACGACGTCGCGCTTGGCCTCGATGCGCGTGTGCGAATAACGCCCCGTCATCTTGGCCGGCATCCGTCCGGCGATCGCGTTCAGAGAGGAGTCCGGAAAGCCTGCTGCTGCCAATTCCGAAATCACTGTGGGACGAAGACCGTGGAGACGCACTTGACGCCGGCAATCTTG
>JAKBHH010000121.1 GCA_021836865.1 Acidobacteriota bacterium | reverse complement strand
GGCTTCCGCACCATGGTGCGGAACGAGTCCACCACGACGACGGCTGGGCTTACCCTTTCAACTTCCTTCGTGATCTGCTCCAACACCGCGCCCAGATCGTTCTCTAACACAACCTGGCTCAGGTTGATGAAGCGGATGGCGCCGGGCAGTTTGGCCGGATCGAAGAACGTGTATTGCTGCTGATAGCGCAGCATCTTGATGGCGGATTCGCCAAGTACGGTGAAATAAAGAGCAGGATGCTCCGGGGTGGCATTGGCAAATACAAACTGGTGCGCCAGGGTTGTCTTCCCGGTTCCGGGGGCGCCCGCGATGATGTTAAATGAGAATTCCGGGAGACCACCGCCCACAATCTCATCGAGGCCAGGAACTCCGGTGGGTAGTTTGTTGATTGTCACTTTGTCTTCAGTGCTCACGCGTTTCTCCCGCTTCCTGCGTTGTGGTCGTCAAGGACTGCACCTGGCCACGCATTCCGCAGCAGGCTTAACGTTAGTGCTTCGCCCAAGAAGATATGAAGCAGGCCGAGCAAGCGGGCGATGAGAACGACTCCTCGCTCGTCAATCTGATCGCTGCCGGCTTGATTCTTGTCAATGTCGATTGAATGTTCAATCTCACCCAGGCCCAGTAAAGCCCCGTCGGCGCTAACTCGCGCCGTGCTGAGGCTCGGAGCTTCCGATCTGGCCAGCACCAGGGCGCGAGAGGCAAGCGATTGAAAACCGGCCGCTCCAGCAAACTCACCCAAACCCCGGCGCAGCTTCTCATAGACACGGAGGGTTGCAGTCTCCGTTGACTCGGAGTGCTTGGCCGACCTGGCCTCACATTGAAGAAGACGCCGGGCCACATCGCGCGTCTTAGGATGAATCGTCATTTTTAACCCTGTATCGTCCCAGGTAGGGGGTTCCGATAAGCTTGCAAGCCCCATCTGAATGCCTGGGCAACGATCCGCCTTTTCAACTCGAATTTGAGATGGAACGCTAGGAAGTTACATCAAATAGCGCATGGTTTGTTGATGAATATCGCCTTCGCGCAAACCGTCAGGGCTGCTTTTGACGACAACGAAAACGTCCAGAATGGTAGCAATGTCGCGAATGTTGCCCGCAACAGACACAAGCCCATCTTCCACAGCGGGATGCTTGCTTGCCAATCCCTCCAGACGATCGCTTACGTTTCGGAGCTCGCGGACTTCTTTTGAAATAAAAGCGAAGGGCGTGGTTGTATCCGGTTCGGTCGGCGCATCGAGGAGAGGGAAGACATCCTGTACCAGCCGCCGCATTGTTGCTGCGCCAAGGAAGGTGAGAAACACCCCGAGTAAATGGGCGATGAGTACGACTCCAACCCCGTCGTCCTGTGCTGGGTCGGCTTTTGTTTCCAATTCGTCAAGACCGCGCAGGCAACCCTCCGTGGTGACCTCCACGGGGCTGAGCCTGGGAGCTTCAGACTTGGCCTGCGCCAAGGCACGCGAGGCAACCGCGTAAAAACCGTCCACTCCCACCGGCGCGCATAGTTGCCGGCGCAGCTTCTCATAGACCAGTAAAGTCGCATGCTCTGTTTGTAAGGAAGTTGCACCTGCGCCAGTTTCCAGGGTAAGCAAATCGAGAGCCCATTTGCGCATCATTCGTTGGGGCATGGTTGCCTTTCCCGGCAGGCCGTCCCACCTGACTTGAGCGGGATGCACCCACGCCTATCATACGCCCAGGCCCGCCTTTGGCGATCGCATGGTTGCAAGGAGACACTTTGAACAAGATCGAATTGAATGGCATGCGAAATCGCTAAGGGAAATCTTACATCTCTTCATTCGACTCGGAAATAGACCGCTGTTCCGCGCCCTCCGGCACATGATCGTGCAAGATCACGTTCAACAGAGATTTGTGAACCCGGATGCGGTTGCTGTAATCGATGAAGCCAAGCTTGCGGAACCGATTCATGAAGAAGCTCACGCGGGAACGCGTTGTCCCGATCATCTCTGCCAGGGTCTCCTGCGAGATCTTCGGGATTTCATTCAGGGGCTCCCCCGGTTTGCCGAACTCCGCCATCAGCAGGAGAATGCGCGCCAGGCGCTTTTCACTGGAGTTGAAGAGTTGATCGACAAGATCGGCCTGGATGCGCATACTGCGTTTCAGCAGAAACTTCAAAAAAAGGTCGGAGAAGTCGTGCTCCTCGTGCATTACGCGGATCATCTCCTCCCTCCTGATGTTCAGCGCAATGCATGAGGTGATGGCGGTGGCCGTAGACAGGCGCATCCCATGCGTCGCCGCAAGGGCCCCCTCTCCTACAAAATCGCCCGCGGAGAAAATTGCAATGGTCGCTTCCTTGCCGTCTTGCGAGACAACCGTGACCTTCGCGCGACCCTTCTGAAGATAGAAGACCGAATCGGCGAGATCGCCCTGCGAGAAGAAGGGCTGCCCCGGCGCAACTTGAACAATCTTTCGTCCCACGCCGACGTGGGCGAGGAAAGAGGCGACATCGAATGCGGGCTTGTCTAGCTCGACCATGCAGAAGCCACCCTTCGCCATGCACGGTTAGTATAAGACGCTTCCGGCGCGGATGCGACCTCGTAGCCGAATCGTTTACACGGAACTTTAGCTGGAGGTAGCACCCGTGCGAGTTGTGAATCTGTGCAATTTCTGCACAATCCTTCGGAAATCCAGAAGGACTGATCGGGCTGCGAGTGAGGGCAACGTCAATTGAACTTTGGCATTAGAGCACGGCAGGAGCGCTAGATTGCGCAAAGCTTGTGATAGGTAGAGGAGGCTATCACCTGCCCACCTGCCCAGCACGGGAGATGGAATATGCGGGAAATGTCGAGGTCGATGGTAGAAGTCGGATGCGTCAACCGGCTCGCTTCCCAGGGCCTCTCAAACCCCGGCCGCAGCCTGCCAGGTACCTGAAGGGGTGATCCCCGAGGAGCATTCCTCTCTTGCGTTGATCCTCAAACAGAGACGCCGCTGGCCAAGAGAGTTTCTCAGAAGTGACGGATGGAATCGCCTGGGGCGCTCGATGGTGCGACCGGGGGAGGGGCGGCGCCATGTTCGCCGGATCGTTCTGCGCGACTTTCAAGCGACCGGCTGACAAGGTCGCGGGAGCCAAGGCCGACTGCAAGGGAGAGTGTGAGGACGATGCCGCCGAAGAGGATGCCAAAAGCAAGGTCAACGACGATGCCGCCGATCTCAAGATGGTCGAGGACCATGGCGGCAGTGAGAACGAGCACAAGCCACTTGACGCCGAGCGACAGGAACCGCGCGTAATGGAGCTGCGCATTGACGGCTCCAATGAGGACAGAACGCGCCAGGAAGCGCGCGATCAGAGTGCCGAAGACCAGAATGAAGGCCGCGCCCACGGCGTGGGTAAGGTAGGGCAGAAGAGAGATGGGAAGCGTTGCTGCCGTTGCGTACGAAGCGTCAAAGGCAGAGACGCCGATGATCAGTCCCAGCACGACGCAGGCCCAGAAGGATCCCCGGGCAACGATCGCGGTAGGCGAACTCGACGGGGTCCAGTCCGCGGGACCGCGGTAGCGGGTGAGCCGATCGTCAAACTTGACCAGGGATAGCCAGCGCCGCAAAAGCGCGGACAAAACGATGCCGGCTAATGTAAATACGCCCAGGGCCACGAATAATGCGAGGATGCCGGGCAGCACGGCGATGAGCAGCGCGAGGACGCGGTAGAGCGACTGATGGAGCGCGTCGGACATATGGTTCCAGATCGAGCTGGTGTCAACGTACACAGGCTGCGAGGTCTGGTAAAGGCCGGGTTGGAATGCGTTGGCTAGGAAAGTTTGCATAGGGCTAACTCCTTGGAAACGACTCTTTCGCTGCTTACAGGAAATGGCGCTCGTTTGACGTCATGGGGCAGCAGAAGCGCGCCGGGTCGCCTGGATCGAAGGACACGGCTGATTCGAAGCCATCGAAAGCGCCTGTACGGATTGATATGGTTGCTCATGGGCTGAACCGGTCTGGCCAGCGCCAGCGTGATACCAGATAGGGTTTGTCGGCCTCGAAAGCCGCGGCTACTGCCTCGATGTGGCTCTCCGCGTTAGTTCCGGAGGCGGTGATGTTGATGTGGCTCGCCACCCAGGCAAGGTACAGCGGGATCAATGCGCCGAGAAGATGCCCGCGGTTGATGGTGCGAAGCCGGTAGGCTAGGAGAAAGTCGTACACAATGCGCGCCCACAGGCTGTCTGGCATGCGGAATGTTTCCGCGCCGGCAACTGACAGACGCTTGAGGCCAAGCAGCGAATTGGGCGGCAGGATGAGCGACCAGATCTCCTGGAGATTGGTGTGGGCCAGGTGAAAGCTTTCAATCATTGGTGCAATGTCCGCAGCCGCATCCCTCGCAAGCGTCGGCAGGATCGGACTACGAACCGGGGGCGATGGGCGTGGACGCTGCCAGAAGGGCGCCTTGGCGTCGATGTCTGAGAAAAGTGACCCCGTCAACAGCGGCAGGATTGAGTTCAAGTCGGGTTCATGCGGTTGGGGTATGTCGCGCATACCGGCTTCGAATTCCCTGGGGGTGAATCCAGCGATAGCTGCCTCGTTGATTGGCCACAACGGCGCGTCACCCTGGTTGAGCGAGATAAAGCGCTGAGCAGCGGTGGCAAGTCGTCCAGCCATGCGGGGCGAGAGGCCCAGATCGATGGCCAGAGGAAAGCGTGTGCGGGAGACGAAGAGCGCGCGGCTGAGCGGGTAGAGAATGGCGGAGTTGATCAGCCCGGCGTTGGGCGGAAGAACGTAACAGGGGACCGCGAGGTCGACGGCGTCAGAAAGAACGGCGTTGGCGAGATCGTATAAGACAGATGCCCGGAGTGAGTCGGACCGCGACCCCAACATGAGGATGGCGTGCGCCTCGTTGGTCTGGGCAAGCTGGTGTGCGTTCATAAAGTTTTCAGCGGTAAGTATCCACGAACTGCTCCCGGAAGGGGCGGGGATGATTCGGAGGGCCGGGTCGGAGCCTGACGGCGGCGTGTCCGGCGTCGCAATCAGAAGGCTCTCCGCTGGCAAGGATGCGGTCAGGTTGCTGAGGAGGGCTTCCAGTCGCTCCATCGGCATGGCGGGGATCAAAACCAGAACGGTGGCACTGGAGCGGGGAGGAGGTGCGGTGGAGTCCGGAATTGGTTGAGCTGTCGCCATGGTCACTCTCTCGGGAAATCATTGCGAAGGCGCCTGGGACTATCGGCAACCGTCAGCGCTTCCCAACGGATGGGCTCCTACAAGGCTAAGATGCCGGCAAGCGGGATACCTAGCCATGCCGGACGATGATTGAGCTCATAGAGTAGCTCATAGAGCGCTTTTTCAAGCAAGTAGGCGTCAAGCAGCGTTTGGCACTGCTCGTTCGCAGGCAATAAGGCAGGATTGGCTCGTATGGTGCTGCGATACGCGCGGAGGAACTCGGAAGAGGTCGAATTCTCCCAGAGAACGGCCCAGGCGGACAGGTTATCCAGGCTGGAAGCGGCCGCCAATCCAGGCGCAGCAGTCAGGAATTGCTGAAGACCTGCGTGGGCAGCATAAGACAGGGAGCGGAGCATGCCGGCCACATCCTTCAGCGGCGACTGTTTCTGGCGCCGCTCAGCGAGGAGACGCGCGGGTTCGCCTTCGAAATCAAGCAGAACAAAGTCACCTGATTCTGTCCCTGGCTCTGTCACAGGTCCTGTCGCGGCCGCGCCAGTCCTGAGTGTTTGGCCCAGATGATAATCGCCATGGATACGAATGCGTTGGCCGGCACCCGCTGTACCGAGGATGGCATTCGCGCGGGCAACCAGGTCAATGCGTCGCGACAAAAGCAGGCCGACATTGTCGGCGACAAGGTCGTCAAGGCTGGGCAACTTTGCCTTAAGAGCCCCCAGCGTGGAGGTAATTTGCGCGTTGATGCGGGTCGCGTCGCGGACGAGGTCTTCTTCAGTGAAGGGCTCGGCAGCGAATGCAGGATCGCTGGTGGGTGTGGCGAGCGCGAGATGCATCTCAGCGGTACGCCGGCCCAGAAGTGCAGCGGCTTCGAGCGACGAGCCGGCGAGTTCAAGAGCCTCGCGCCGGGGTCCGAGGTTGTTGAGGAAGCTGGGTGCGGGCGTGCGGAGTGGAGCCGGAAGAGCGGCGACCTGGGCAAAGAACTTTGAAAGCAGATCAAGAAACCACTGCCAGCCATCGCCCTGATTCGCTACCAGCCCCTGCAGCATGGCGGTCGTCGTCTTTTCCCCGCCGGATAAAGTAACAGCAATCTCGCCGCAGAAGGGTGCTATGCGCGGGAAGTGGGCTCCCTCGGTTAAGAACCGGCCGACTTCAACGTCGGGGTTTTCGCCAGCTTGGAGGCGCCGGTATAGCTTCAAAATCAGTTGCTTACCATAAAGGATTGAGGTGTTGGATTGCTCCGCGGAGCTGACGATTGAGGAGAAATCAGCGGAGAAGTGCGCCTGGGTAAAGGCGGTGGAGGCACGAGCTTCTAGACGGCGTCTGTCCGGAGCAAGGTCTCCGCCGTAATGCGAATCGCGCGGTTCCGGTTGCCGCATTTTTGCGGATTGGGCGGACGGTCCGGTCGCGGCAGCCTGCGTAAAAGCCTTGGAGGATGAATCGGTCGAGGCAACCCCTTGGGCGGGTGTGCGCGAAGCGGTGCCATCGTGAGCGGCGGCGCGGGTGGTTGACAGAGCGAGAGTAGAGCCCCCCTCGATGAGCCTGAGCAGGCCCAGGCGGAAGTCTTCGCGGGAGGTGGCGTCGTGGAGGACGGCGCGGCCGACAGAAGACGTCAGGGTAGCAACGATGCTCTGCGGATGGTGCGCCGTGACCTCGTCGGCGCCTGCGTCGAAACTGAAGGCAAGGGGGAGCTGGTAAATATCCGAAGAGCCATCGTCATAGCCAATCTCAACAAAAAAGATGGCCGGGACCATGGTGTCGCCCGGGGAAAGATCGGCGGGAACCAGGGTCGCGGAGTTGGTCGAGGTCGCGACAGGAACTTCGATCCAGTCGAGTACACGCACAGATTGGATTCCGCGAGTCTTGGCTCCAAACCAGCGCTGGAGCGGCAGCCATGCAGGCAATGTGGATTCAAGGAGAGCCAATCCGCGGCCGGCCAGCGACGCGGGCCAGCCCTCGGTCAGCATATCCAGCATGGCCGCGTCGCCGGAAATGTTTGCTCCCGTAGCTTCCACATGCGGATCGGGCGGCGGTTCTGCCCTCACGCCGGCGGGCTGGAGTTCAAGCCAGAGGAAAGAGTAGGGCGCAAGGGAGAGCGCGTAAGGGGCCTCGGTGATGGTGGGAAATGGAACATAACCAAGCATCTCAACCGGCTCCCGGCCTGCGTAGTCTTTCAGGTCGAGCGACGCGGGCTGAGCAAAGCGGCTCAGGTTGGCCACGCAGAGAACCGTCTCGTGCGCGCCGTCGCCCCGATCCAGATCGCGCAAATAGGCAAGAACTTTAGGGTTCACCGAGTTCAGAAAAGTAAGCGTTCCGCGGCCGAAGACCTGGAAGAGTTTGCGCAAGGCGATCATGTTGCGAGTCCAGTGCAGCAGGCTGGACTGATCGCTGAGTTGCGCCTCCACGTTGACTACCTGGTAGCCGTAAATGGGGTCCATCACCACCGGCAGGTAAAGCCGGGCCGGATCGCACTTTGAGAACCCCGCATTACGGTCCGATGTCCACTGCATGGGCGTGCGAACCCCGTTGCGGTCGCCGAGATAAATGTTGTCGCCCATCCCGATCTCGTCGCCGTAATAGAGGATCGGCGTGCCGGGAAAGCTGAGAAGCAGAGAGTTCAACAACTCGATGCGGTGGCGGTTGTTGTCGACCAGCGGAGCCAGCCTGCGGCGAATACCGACGTTAACTCGCATCCGTGGGTTGGCCGAGTAGGCAAAGTACATATAATCGCGCTCGTCTTCGTCCACCATCTCCAGTGTGAGCTCATCGTGATTGCGCAGGAATAGGCCCCACTGGCAGCTATCGGGAATGGGCGGCGTTCGCGCCATAATATCAGTGATTGGAAGGCGACTCTCTTGCCGCAGGGCCATATAGATGCGCGGCATCAGGGGAAAGTGGAAGGCCATATGGCATTCATCCCCGTCGCCGAAGTAGGGTCGCACATCTACGGGCCACTGGTTGGCCTCGGCAAGAATCAGGCGGTTTTCGTATTCGGCGTCGATCGCCGCGCGAATCTTGCGAATCACCGCGTGTGTTTCGGGAAGGTTTTCGCACGAGGTGCCGTCACGTTCCACCAGGTATGGAATCGCATCCATGCGCAGCCCGTCCACTCCCATGTCGAGCCAGAAACGCATAGCCTTCAGTACCTCTTCAATCACCAGAGGATTGTCGAAGTTAAGATCAGGTTGATGCGAGAAGAAGCGATGCCAGTAAAAGGCCTTCGCCGTCTCATCCCATGTCCAGTTGGACTTTTCCGTGTCCGTGAAGATGATGCGCGCGTCTTTATATAGTTGATCGGTTTGGGACCACACGTACATATCACGCTGCGGCGATCCGGGCGGAGCAAGTCGTGCTGCCTTGAACCAGGGGTGCTGATCGCTGGTGTGGTTGATGACCAGCTCAATCATGACCTGCATGTTGCGCTGGTGCGCTGCGTCAAGGAACGTTTTGAAATCCTTGAGGGTCCCGTAGGAAGGATTCACGTCGACATAATTGGAAATGTCGTACCCGTCATCGCGCAGCGGCGAAGGGAAGAACGGCAGGAGCCAGATGCAGGTAATGCCGAGATCCTGGAGATAGTCGAGCCGCGACAAGAGACCCGGAAAGTCGCCGATGCCGTCCCCGTTCGAGTCAGCAAACGCACGAACGTGAAGTTCATAGATGATTGCGTCCTTGTACCAGAGGTGATCGGTTGTACTTGCAAACTTCATTGCTCGTTGGTTCTCCGAGAGTATTGGACGCGCTTGGCCGTTCTCTGTTTCCAATTCGGGCTTTGGCGGAGTCTTGGGACCTTTGCGGCCGGCATCTGGATTCGACCAAACTGATCCGCGCTATACAGATTAGCGATGCAAAGACGCGGTGAACAGCTTCCTTGCTCGGGGGAAAGAGCCGGTTTGCGTCGCAACGGCGTCAAGACAACCCTGCAATCGGCATCGCACCGCTGCAATGATCTTTGACGAATTGAGTTGCCAAAAGCACCGTTCTCAACACTTTGGCAGAAATACCTCCTCACGATTCAGATGTGCACCTGAGAACCGATGAGTACACAGCCGACTCTTACTACATAGCACATTGAGCAGCATTCGATCTTAACCCGCGAGGCCTATGCGATGAATTCCATCGTCCGCTTACCGCCTGCTGTTCCATCAGGGCTTCACGTTATACGATGCAGCCGGCGCGGCGGAGTACCCGAGGGATCTGGACGTTTCTCATGTTTAATTTTCGCGCATCTCCAGGCGCCTTCAGGCAGCGCTCATGGCTCCGCGGGCGGCCGAGCGTGCCCACAAGAATACGCTCAGCTTTATGGCCGGCAGCTTTTCACGGATGTCATCTCCGGCATCGACCGGTCGTGAAGTTGCCATGGTGAGGCACCGAGAGAGAAGTTCCCGGCACAGTCGCCCGCAGGTTGGCAGCGACGGCCCCTTATTGCCAAGCGGCCAGGAAACTCTGATCTCCGCGGCCCGTCGCACGACCGTTCCGGTCGATTACTCCCTGGCAATCATATGCGCGTGCGGCGGCAACATACCAACTCATACGGTGACACTTTCGCAAATCTCTCCGCGCCCAAGTATCATGCAGGGACGAGGAAGTTTGTATGGATTTTGGACTCAAGGGAAAGACTGCACTGGTGCTTGGCGGCGGCGGCGGATTGGGCCGCGCAATCGCTAAGTCGCTTGCCGATGAAGGGGCAAAAGTCGCCGTAGCCGGCATCGGATCGGCTTCCATCGACGGCACAGTTGCGGAGCTGAAGACGATTGGCGCCAAATGCATCGGCCTCATCTGGGACCTGGCTGACCTGTCGGTGATCAAAGCAAACGTCTCGAAGATCGAAAGCGAACTCGGCCCTGTAGACATTCTCGTCAATAACACCGGCGGCCCACCCCCAGCCTCCGCTGCCGGGCAAGACCCCGCGCTCTGGTCCCGGCAATTTCAATCAATGGTCCTCTCGGTCATCGCCATTACGGACTGCGTCCTGCCCGGCATGAGGTCCAGGGGCTGGGGCCGCATCCTCACCAGCACATCGTCGGGCGTCCTATCGCCCATCCCGAACCTCGCGATCTCCAATGCGCTCCGCCTGTCCCTCGTCGGCTGGTCCAAGACGTTGGCGCGCGAGGTCGCCAAAGACGGCATCACAGCCAACATCGTCGTGCCTGGCCGCATCGCCACGTCCCGTGTCGCAAACCTCGATAACGCCAAAGCCAGGCGCGAAGGACGCAGCATCGAGGAAGTCACAGCCGAAAGTCAGGGCACCATCCCACTGGGCCGCTACGGCAAACCGGAAGAGTACGCCGACGTCGTAGCCTTTCTCGCCAGCGAGCGTGCCGCATACATCACGGGTTCCGTCATCCGTGTCGACGGCGGCATGATCGCGAGCATCTAAAGCCGAGCGATCGTCATTCATGGAAAGCCGGAATGTTTGTCGTGAGTGCCGGGCCCGTTGCAAACCGTAAGGACATAGCAATCAGGAGCATTCAAGACCGATGGCATTGGATAAAAGGACAATCGACACCCTCATCGGAGTCACCACGGCAACCCTCACGACGGTGCTGCTGAAGATGGGCCTTCGCAACGTCTGGCTGCGCGGCACAAAGCCTCTGCGCCCCGGCCAACCCCGCATCGTCGGCCTCGCATTCACCTTGCGCTTCGTGCCCGCCCGTGAAGACCTCGCCACTCCCGAGTCCTGGGCCTCGCCAACTTCGACACGTGCCGCAATCGAGTGCATGCCCTCTGGATGCGTCGCCGTGGCCGACGCCATGGGAGTTACCGATGCGGGCATATTCGGCGATATCCTCTGCGAGCGTATCCGTGTGCGGGAAGTTGCCGGGCTCGTCACCGACGGTGTCATCCGCGACCTCGCCGGCGTCCTTCGCACCCACCTTCCGGTCTGGTGCCAAGGCACTGCAGCTCCTTCTTCCGTCACCGGATTGACCTTTGTTGGCTGGCAGATGCCCATCGCATGCGGTGGAGTCGCGG
>JAKBHH010000120.1 GCA_021836865.1 Acidobacteriota bacterium | reverse complement strand
CAGTGTTCCCGGCAGCCGGGCCATCTCCAGTTCTGCGTTGCAGTCCACCGCAGGCCCCGCGGAGCGCGCAATCACCTGCTTCAGAAAGCGCGTGTTCGCGCTGAAGTACACAGCCGTGTGCGCGCCTGTTTCTGTCTTCACGGAAAAATGATCCCCAGCCACCGCCGTCACGGTGCCCAGCACGCCACGGCCTTCGTCTCCCAGCCGGTGCCAGCCGTTGGCGGCGCGGTCCTGCGCTGCGGGCGTCGCAGGCTCGGGGATCGCTGCAGTTTGAGCATGTGCCGAACAGAGGATTGTCAGCAGGGTCGCCGTCAGCAGAATACGCAGGTTCATGCAGGCTCCAGGTCAGCAGAGAAGTACTCTGGCAGTGTAGCTGCACAGGGCCCGCTGCCCTGCCTTCCAGCCTTCATCGCCGTGCCCGCCTGCCCACGCATGCTTCCTCAGGGATTCTTCTGCACCCGCATCAGTTCCTGAAAAGCCGGCGACTCGCGCATACCCGCAAATTCGCTGTCTTCAGCCAGCTTCCGGGGGTTAGTGAACCCCTCGTTCAATGCCAGGCGCAGATAGTTGATGGCGCAGTCCGTCATCCCCGCGCGCGCGCAACCCTTGGCCATGTAGTAGTTCATCGCGCCGCGATCCTGCAGCGAAGCGGGATCCTGCACCTTTGGCCCGGTCTGCTGGTCAAAGATGTGCGGATCAATCGCCAGCGCCTCTTTGTACACCGCCCAGCCCTTCTTATACTTGTGCTCGGCCAGCAGCGCGGTGCCCAGATTTTTCAGGACGACTGCCGATCCGGGATTGCTCCGCAGCGCGGCGCGGTACATCCCCTCCGCATCGTGATAGCGCTTCTGCGCATCGAAAATTGTGCCCAGGTTGTTCAGCACATTGGCGTTTCTGCGGTCCAGCTTCAGTGACTTGCGATAGCAGGCAGCCGCGTCCTCCGGGTCCAGCATCAACTGGTACGCAATCCCCATCTTATTCCAGACTTCAGCCGAGTCCAGTGGTGCCTTCTTGTAGGCCTCAATCGCTGCCTGGTAGCGCTTGTGCCCCATCAGCGCATCGCCAAGCTGCTCCGGCGTGGGCTGTACCTGGGAGATCGCCAGCGGCTCCGCTTGGGTGTGCTTGGCCGCCGATTCGTAGGGTACCTGTGGGATCGGGTTCTGGCTGAGTGTCTGAACCTCCGCCTGGACCGAAATCGAGACTGCGGCAAGCGCCGCACAGGCTGCGACAAGCGGCAGGCGGCGGAGCCCTTCAAGCTTGTTCATAATTCCCTCCTCATGAAGGAATGAGGGCGACAAGCCGGTCAACATCGTCCGTTGAGCATTAGACCACCGCCTTGGGATAATCCTCAAGCTCGTTCAAGGTTTTTTTTACTGCCGGAGCAGCGCCTTTTGTAAGCCCTCGGGCTGCGCCGATGCATCAGATAGACTGCAAAAGGCATACCCAGCCATCCACGCCAGGACAGGTTTCCATGAGCGCAGTCACGCCCAGGACCCCTCAATTCCCGCTCGCCGCCCGCTTCGCCCACACGCGACAGCAGACGCTGGCCTTGTGCAAGCCGCTCACTCCAGAAGACATGATGGTGCAGTCCTGTCCTGAGGCCTCACCCGCCAAATGGCACCTTGCCCACACCGCGTGGTTTTTCGAGTCCTTCGTCCTGCGCCCCTTCCTGCCCGGCTATCCCCTCTTCCACCCCGATTTTCCCCGACTCTTCAACAGCTACTACCGCAGCTTCGACGCCTTTCCGCACAAGCGCCTCCGCGCTTCTTTCTCCCGGCCCGGTCTCGATGAAGTCCTTCGCTACCGCGCTCATGTGGACGAAGCAGTGGAGCGTCTGCTGCGCAGCGACCCCGCACCCGAGGCCCTCGCAAGTATCGAGCTCGGCGTAAACCACGAGGAGCAGCATCAGGAATTGCTCCTCACCGACATCCTCAACGCGTTCTTCGCCAATCCTCTCCGCCCCGCCTACCTGTCTGCTGCAAACGGCGCCGCGCCCGGCGCCGAACCCGCGCCGCTGCGTTTCATCCCGTATCCCGGCGGCCTGCATGAGATCGGCCCCACCGGCCCCGGCTTCTGTTTTGATAATGAGTTGCCTCGCCACAAGGTCTGGCTTGAGCCCTATGCGCTCGCCTCGCGCCTCGTTACCAACAGCGAATTCGCCCAGTTCATCGCCGACGGCGGCTACCAGCGCCCCGAGCTCTGGCTGTCTGCCGGCTGGGACGCCGTCGAGCAAAACGGCTGGCGCGCCCCGCTCTACTGGGCCGACGAGGATGCCGGCTGGACCCTCTTCACCCTCCGCGGCACTGTCCCGCTGAAGCTTGCCCCTGCCGCCCCCGTCAGCCACATCAGCTACTTTGAGGCCGATGCCTACGCTCGTTGGGCCGGTCATCGCCTGGCCACAGAGCTCGAGTGGGAGGCTGCCGCTCATGGCCAGCCAGTCACCGGCAACCTGCTCAACGACGCCTGCATGGCGCCGCAGCCCGCCCGCAATCAGCCCTCTGCGCAACAGCTCTTCGGCGACTGCTGGCAATGGACGGCAAGCGCCTATCTCGCCTATCCCGGCTTCAAGCCGCTCCCTGGCTCACTCGGCGAGTACAACGGCAAATTTATGAGCGGCCAGATGGTGCTGCGCGGAGGCTCCTGCGTCACGCCCGCCGCCCACATCCGAGCCAGCTATCGCAATTTCTTCGCGCCCGAAACACGCTGGCAGTTCTCCGGCATTCGCCTGGCGCGGTAACCGCTAACCATGTCTCGGCGTCCCCAATTGCGCCTTGGAAAGTAGCCATGACCACCACAATCTTCTCTACGGCCGAAGAGCGCATCGCGGATCAAGTGGCCCGTGCGGCGCAAGAGGGGCTCTCCGCACGTCCCCGGCATCTGCCGCCGTGGCTCTTTTATGACGAAGCCGGCTCCCGGCTCTTCGAGCAGATCACGCGGTTGCCCGAGTATTACCTTACCCGCACGGAGCGCGCGATTCTCAACGCGCACGCCGGGCAGATCATCGCGCTCGCCGCAGCCGGCCAGCCCCTGCGCATTGCCGAGATCGGCGCGGGCTCGGCAGACAAAACCCGCCCGCTGCTGGCCGCGGCAGTCCACCTGCAAGGCGCGGTGATCTACGAGCCGGTGGATGTCTCAGCCAGTGCCATCGCCGTCGCCCAGCAACGAATTGAGGAGGAGATGGCCGGGGTCACCGTTGCGCCTCATACCGAGGATTACACCGCGAGGCTGGAGCTGGACCCGGCCTTGCCGGGCGAGCGACGCCTGGTGCTCTACATTGGTTCCAGCATTGGCAACTTTGAGCCCGACGACGCAGCCCGTCTGCTTGCCAAAGTGCGCGCCGCACTGGCCCCCGGCGACACTCTTCTGCTCGGCGTCGACATGGTCAAGGAAGCATCCGCGCTGCTCGCCGCCTATGACGACGCGGCAGGCGTCACGGCTGCCTTCAATCGCAATATTCTCGTCCGCCTCAACCGCGAACTCGGCGCAGACTTCCGACCCCAGTCCTTCGCCCACCGCGCGCTCTGGAACCAGGCCGCCTCGCGCATTGAGATGCACCTGGAAAGCCTCGACCCGCAGACCGTGCATCTGCGCGCGCTCGACCAGCGCCTTGAGTTCACAGCGGGTGAGCGAATCCACACAGAGAACAGCTACAAATACCGTCCCGGACAGGCAGAAGCGCTGCTTGCGCACGCCGGCTTCTGCACGGTCGCCGCGTGGACAGACTCCGCAGCCACCTTCACCGTCCTGCTGGGTCGCACTGCCTGATCGTTACTTTGCCAGCCGCACCGTAGGCTCCACTGCCGCTTTCATTACGCCGCAGCCAGACAGAAACTGCACCATGCTTCCCGTCAACGTCTCGTGCGACCCGGCATCCGCATCGCTCCCCGGTCTCGTACGCTTCCTCGCCTGCGCCAGTTGCATCGCACCGGTCCCCTGGGCGTCCATCAGCAGCGCCGCCAGCTTCCGCGCCAGCGCAAGGTCAAAGCTCTCTGCTACAAACACCAGCCTGCCGCGCGTCGTCAGAACCACCGGCCCCTCATCGGTCGAGTACACTTGCTCCGTTTCGCCCTCCGTCGCAGGCGCGGATCGCGCCGCCTCCCGGTCCACCTTCAACCCGGAGAACTGCCGCCCCAGCGCCGAGGCATACATCGCGGTAAACTCCTGCGCCGACGCCGGACTCTTCCATACCGACAGATACAACAGCGCAACCGACTTCGTGTGCGTCTTCTCCGCCGCAGTCGCGGCGCGCGCCTGTCCCGCCCAGTACAGGCCGCCATCCCAGGCCGACGTCAGATCACGCGAGGCCTGTTCGCCCCCGTAAATCTTCGCCAGAATGCGCAGGTCAAGCTGCCCCACCTGCCCAATGTCATAGGGCTGATACAGCGCATCCACCAGCGGATGAATGTTTGGCAGCAAAGGAATCCGCGCCAGATGCCCCTTCTCATATTCGCGGGGATTCATCACCTCCCATGTCGAGGCCGGCGGCCGATCCAGCGTTCCGGCAAACGCCGCCGTCTGCCCCATATCCATCCACACATCCTGCTCAAAGCTCAGCCCGTCCCGATACGGAAACAGCAGGGACTCGGAAAGCAGCAGCGGCGCACGCGCCATCACCGGGGAGTCCGTTGTGCCCGTCATCTGCTGCTTGATCATCTCCACCACTTCCGGGTCCTTCAGCAGGCTATGCCCCATCGGCTTCAGGACGTTGTCCATCATCACCGCCGTAGCCTGGCCCTCCGTCACTGCCTCGCGCGCGCTGTCCAGTTCATCTTTGGCCAGGTGCTCGGTGTCGCCCGCGGAATTCACAGACACATCCTCCGGCGTCTGCTCGCTCCATGTCTCCAAATCCACGTGCTGGTCCTGCAGCGCGTGCGTCAGCTCATGCGCCAGCACAGGCTTCTGGTCGTCGGGAGTAATCCAGTCCAGCAGATTCACCGTCTTGGTCTTGGCGTCATAGTAAGCCTCGATCTGCTCCTTCAAGAGCGCCACCAGAAACGGCTTCAGATCAAAATCCCGGTCCAGCAGCCCAAACTTCTTCAGCACGATCTCGCTGCGCTCCATCCTCTTCGCATCCTGGTCCTCGTTGAACTTCTCCTCCAGGTAGCTTTCCACCGCTGCGCGCGTCGTCAGTTGGCGCTTCACGTCGTGCCGGACCGGCAGCCCCGTCTCATCCGACGAAAACTTCAGCAATTGATCCACCAGACCGAACAGTTTTTGCGCCTGCTCGGGCGTGATTTGCATAGTCGCTCCCGGCTCGGCCTTGCTGCCGGGCTTCGCTTGCGCGCCGGCCGCCGGTTTATTGCCCTGTCCGGCCGGCTGCTGCCCCTCGGCTTGCGACTGGTTCCCTGGCACGGCCGGCTCCTGGGCACTCACCGCGGCGGGCACACTTAGCCCAAGCCACGCAATCACACTTACATGCAACATGCGCTGCAATGCTGCCTTCCAACCGGGCATCCGTTTCATTCCTTCTCCTCGCCGCGCCGGGTTGCCGCGGGCCGGTTTCTATGTCTGCGTCCAAGGCTATAATCAGGATGCGGCGCGGCGGGCATCTGGAACAGCAAAACCGCCCGTTGAGCCGCGGATGTGTTGACTTATGACCGAACTGGCAGTCGCGGCAACTCTACAACCCACTCCGCTGGCGGCGCACCTTATCGCCGCCGGCAAGAATCCTCTTCTGGCAGAATATCGCGCCGTGGTCTCTCCACGGGTGTTGGACGCCCCGGAGGCGGAAACAGAGGCACTGGTGAGCAACGCCGCCGTCCATGACCTCGGCTGGCTGCGCCGCGTCGCCGTGCGCGGAGAAGATCGCTCGCGCTGGCTCAGCGGCATGGTCACCAATATGGTGCGCGATCTGGCCCCCAACGCCGGCGCGTGGAATCTCGTGCTCAACGCCCAGGGTCGCATCCAGGGCGACCTCACTGTATGGCGGGAAGGCGATTCCCTTGAACTTGTTCTCTCCGCCGACCAGTACGAGCGCCTCTTCACCCACCTCGACCGCTTCATCATCATGGACGACGTGGAACTGGTCCCGCTCGGCCAGGAACCCGGCGCGGAAGAGACGGTCCTCGGCCTCACCGGCCCGCGCGCCTCGCAGGTGCTGGCCCGCATGGGCCTGCCCACGCTACCCGAGCCCATGACCGCCACTCGCGTCGAGTGGAATGGACTCGACCTCCGCATCCTGCGCAACTATGGCGTCCTCGGCGAACACTACGAGATATTGACGCCCGTGGCCGGTCTCAACCGCCTCTGGCGCACCCTCTGCACCGTCGGCGCCGCTCCAGCGGGCTGGGCCGCGCTCGAGGCCTTCCGCATTGCCGAAGCCATACCCGCCTTCGGCATCGACATCGTCGAGCGCGATCTGCCCCAGGAAACATCCCAGATGCGCGCAATCCACTTCAGCAAAGGCTGTTACCTCGGCCAGGAGATCGTTGAGCGCATCCGCTCCCGCGGCAGCGTTCACCGCCACCTGCGGGCGCTCGAGATCAAAGGTCCGGTGCCCGCCGCAGGCACGGAGCTCACTCAGGCAGGAAAGCCCGCCGGTCACATCACCAGCGCAGCCGAACTGAAACTCCCGGGCAGCAGCCGCATCTTCGCGCTCGCCATGCTCGGCAGCGAGGCGGAACTCAGCAACGAATCGCTTGCATACACGGCCTCGGCCGCCGCCGGAACTGCCGGCATTCTGGCCGCTCCGCCAACCCTTTGACCCGTTTATCTGCATCAGTTGAATGGAATCCACAAGATTATGAGCGACACGCCAAAGTTTGAAGTGATCGACCGCCGCAAAGCCAAAGCGGAAGACGAAATGACCCAAACCCCCGCCGCGCCCGCTGAACCTGCTGAGCCCGGCGCGGGCCCCCGTCTCGTTGTCTCGGAGAGCAAGCCCGAGACGCCCGCCGCGGTTGAACCCGAGACGCCCGAAATGCCCCCCGCGCCCACCGCGGAAGAGAGCCTCCAGCAGAAGTCGGCCTATGATGCCTCCGCGCAGCGGATTGAGGACCTTGTCCGCGCGCAGAACCCCTCCATGGGCGCGTTGCCTCCGGTCGGTTTTGAAAGCCTCGTACAGCAGCTCTATCTCTCCGCCATGATCCAGATGGGCGCAGGCACGCAGGAGGGCCAGCGTCCCCGCGTCGACATCCTCGGCGCACGTCAGACCATCGACCTGATCGGCGTCCTCGCCGACAAGACCAGGGGCAACCTAACCGATGCCGAGGACGGCATGCTCCAGACCGTCCTCTTTGACGTCCGGATGGCTTTTCTCGAACTTACCAACATGATTTCGCTGCAGGGGGTACAGGCGCCGCCACCGCCCGGCAAGCGCTAACACATGCAAGGCCAGCTCACCTTTCTGGGAACCGGAACCTCGATGGGCGTGCCGACGCTCGGTTGCACCTGCGCCGTCTGCACTTCCGATGACCCCCACGACCGGCGTCTCAGACCCTCCATCCTTCTCCGCTGGCACCAGAGCGGCCGCGAGCGCGTGATCGTCATTGACACCGGTCCGGATTTCCGCGAGCAGGCGCTGCGCAACGGCCTGCAACGGGTCGATGCCGTGCTGTACACCCATAGCCATGCCGATCACATCCTCGGCCTTGACGACCTGCGTCCGCTCAGCTTTGCCGTCGCCCGCGAAGGCGGCAGCATCCCTCTCTACGCCTCTCAGGCAACCGCAGCTGTGCTCACCCGCATTTACGACTACACGTTTTCGCCCAGCGCCACTTACCCCAACCGCGCCCGTGTCCAGATTATGCCGCTTCCCGCGGAGGTCAGCGTGCAGGGCGTCAACTTCATCCGTGTCCCCGTCAAGCACGGCACGCTCGACATCGACGGCTTCCGCTTTGGCCGCGTCGCCTATCTCACCGACGTCAGCGAGATTCCCGACGCGAGCTTCACCCTTCTTGAAGGGCTCGATTGCGTCATTCTCTCCGCCCTGCGCCACAAACCGCATCCCAGCCACGCCACAATCGAACAAGCCGTAGACTGGGCACGCCGCATCGGCGCCCGCCGGACCTGGTTTACTCACATCGCCCACGAGCTGCCCCACGCAGAAACCAACCGCGCACTACCTGAAGGCATGGCGCTGGCCTACGACGGACTCACCTTCCCCGTGACCCTGTGCCCGTGACCCTATGCTCGTGACCTTATGAATGACCCCAACGACCCCAACGGCCACATGACCGTCTACCGCTCCCTGGCCCAGCTTCCGCCCGGCTTCGGCCCCACCGCTGCCGCCATCGGCAACTTCGACGGCGTCCACTGCGGCCACCGGCAGATCCTCGCCGCCGCGATCGCCGAGGCACAGAGCCTCAACGGCCGTAGCGTCGCTATCACCTTCGATCCGCACCCGGACCAGTTCCTGCACCCCGCCGACGCTCCACGCCTGCTCACTCCCATGCCCGAGCGCCTGCGTCTCCTCGCCGCAACCGGCATCGACGCCGCGCTGGTGCTCCCTTTCGATGCCGCACTGGCCGGCCTTCCCGCGCGGGACTTCGTGCGCCGCATCCTCATCGACGCGCTCGGAGTGCGCGGCCTGCATGAGGGCAGCAACTTCCGCTTCGGGCGCCGTGCCGAGGCCGGAGTCGCCGAGTTGGCCGGCTTCGGCTTGGAGTTCGGCTTCCGGTTGCAGGTGCATCCGGCGCTCCACGTCCACGGGCTTGAGGTATCCAGCTCCGCCGTCCGCGCGCTCCTTCAAGCCGGCGATATGAAACGCGCCCGCTGGATGCTGGGCCGTCCCTTTGCCGTGCGATCCACTCCCGTGCGCGACCGCGGCGTCGGCACGCGACTGTTGGTGCCCACCGTCAACCTTGCGCCCTACGAAGGTCTGCTCCCCGCCTTCGGCGTTTACGTTACGCGGCTCACCGTCGGCAACCGTCGATTTCAGGCTGTCACCAACGTTGGAAACCGACCCACCTTCGCCGGTTCCGGCTTCAGCGTCGAGACGCACATCCTCAACTTCGCGCCGGTCGACCTGGACGAACAGACGCCGATTGAGATTGAGTTTCTTTTTCGCCTTCGCGCGGAGGTTGCCTGGCCCTCACCTGAGGCCCTCAAGGCGCAGATCTTCAGGGATGTTGCACACGCGCAGCGGTACTTCCGCCTGGTTTCGCCGCGCTGACCGGGCCGGCGTGCCCGCTCGCAGCAGCGGAATCAGCCGGCCGCGTCTTATCCACCACAAGCCCAGGCCCGCTCCTATCCGCCGTCAAATTCTCCGCCTCATCCCCCGGAAACTGCTCATCCGGCGCGCCCGCAATCACCGCTTTCATAAACGTCATCCAGATCGGCAATGCTGCCCGGGCGCCTGTCTCCTTTTCGCCCAGTGACTGCTCGTTGTCAAAGCCCACCCACACGCCGCAGGTCACCGATGGGGAAAAGCCCAGAAACCAGGCATCCGTAAAGTCGCTCGTCGTTCCCGTCTTGCCGCCCAGCGGATGATTCAACTGCGCCACCGCCGCGCCCGTTCCATGCGCCGTCACCGCGCGAAGCAGCGTCATCATCGAGCGCGCCGTCTCCTGGCTGATGACCTCGTCAATCGCCGGCCGGTCCTGCCACAAAGTGATCCCGTCGTAGTTCTCCACCTTGCGAACCAGCCGCGGCGTCACTCGGATTCCGTCATTGGGAAACACCGAGTACGAGTCCATCTGCTGATCGAGTGTGATGCTGGCCGCGCCCAGTGCGATGGGCAGATACGGCGGAATGTCCGACGTCACGCCAAACCGATGCGCCAGGTCAATCACCTTGCGAATCCCCACGCGCGCCGCCAGCTTCACCGCCGGAACATTGCGCGATTCGGCAAAGGCATTCAGCAGGGTCATCGCTCCCTTGAAGTCGTTCTCATAATTGTGCGGCGCGTAACCCGCAAAGTTCACCGGCGCATCCACAATAATGTCCGTCGGCTTGGCGCCATCTTCCATAGCCGCCGCGTATACATACGGCTTGAAGCTCGACCCCACCTGACGCTCGGCCTGCGTCGCCCGGTTGAACTGCGATAGCGCAAAGTCCCGTCCGCCCACCATCGCCAGCACGTCACCGCTCGTGTTGTCCATGGCCATCAGCGCGCCCTGCGCGCCAGAGTCCTGCTCCAGCGTGGCACGGCGCGAATTGCCTTCCATCGCATCCGACAGATGCACATAGATCACGTTGCCCGGCTTCACCAGCGCATCCCCGTAGCGCTGCCCGGTCCACGCCCAGTCCGCCGGCAACAACACAATCTGCTCATCCCCCACGCGCGCCACAATCTCCAGCGGCAACACCCGCGTCACCAACGCATGAACGTAGTCGCCGGCATGGCTCATCGTTGCCCAGTCGGGATGCCGGTAGTCGCCCAGCGTCGCGCCCGTGCTCAGAACGTTGTCAAGGTTGCCCTTCCAGCCATGCCGCCGCTCATAGGCTGCCAGCCCGTCCAGAACCGCGTGGTTGGCCGTCTTCTGCAGATCCAGATCGAGTGTGGTCTCCACTCGCAACCCGGCCTGGTGAACCTCATCCGCACCAAAACGCTTCTCCAGTTCGCGCCGCACCTCTTCCTGAAACCACGGCGCAACGGATTGATCGGGCTGCGAGAGATGCAGCCCCAACGGGGTCTGCCGCGCCTGCTCCGCCTCCTGGTGCGTAATCACGCCGTCCGACTCCATCTCGCTCAGCACCAGGTTGCGACGCCGCAGACACTTTTCCGGATTCAGCAGCGGCGAGTAGCCCGCCGGACCCTTCGGCAGCCCAGCCAGGAGTGCCGCTTCGGTCAGGTTCACATCCTTGGCATGCTTTGAAAAATAAAACTCCGCCGCGGCTTCAAATCCATACATCCCGCTGCCCAGATAAATCTGATTCCCATACAGCGTAAAAATCTGCTGCTTGGTAAACGCCCGCTCAATCTGGATCGCGAGAAAAGCTTCCTGCACCTTGCGCGCCACCGTGCGCTCGTCGGAGAGAAACAGGTTCCGCGCCAGTTGCATCGTCAGCGTGGACGCGCCCTGCACATGGCTGTGGCCGCGCAGATCGTGAATCAGGGCGCCTGCGATGCGCAGCACGTTGATCCCCCAGTGCGACTCAAAATTCTTGTCCTCAATCGAGATCACTGCCTCGCGCAGAATGGGCGCAAAGCCGTCGTAGTTCACCACCACGCGACGCTCCAGCGCAAACGAGCCGATAACCCG